>CBFHKC010000001.1:0-26613 GCA_965656315.1 uncultured Schleiferiaceae bacterium
CAATATGTAAAGAACTTTTCTTCTATTTCCTATCTCTCGATTGGGACGGCAAATGTACAACGAATTGCAACACCTGCAACAACTAATCTGAAAAAGATTTCGTTGTGATTTCATCCGGTTTTATAAAAGAGCGTGCTTCTTTCAAAGCGGCTGCAAATGTATGTGTCTTTTGGACATTTACAAGGGGTGTGCAGAGATATTTTTTTACTTTTTTAACTCCTCCTTGATTATCAAGGAGTTGTCAAAGAGACTGAAATGATTTTTCCCTTCATCACTCGATGAGCAGTGGTCGCAAAGTCGAAAATATACGGGCTCAAATCGTCTGGAGAGATGGGCGCGTCGTATCCTGGAAAGGCTTCTTGGAGCATTTCTGTTTGAACTGCACCGAGGGCAAGGCAGTTAAAAGCCAATTTTGTGTCTTGAAATTCGGCTTGTAGACATTCCGTTAGGATGGACAAGGCACCCTTGGAAGAACTGTATGCAGTCAGTCCTGGGAATTTCACGGAGCCCTGGACACCTCCGACGGAACTTATATTGATGACATGGGTATCTTGACGGAATTGGTCGCGAAGAAGATTGATAAGCTGGAAAGGACCAAAAACATTGATTCCATAGATGCGCTGTAAATCTTCATTAGAGATATCCGCCATTGGTTTGTTGATTAACGCACCTGCATTGTTGATCAAAACATCCACAGGAAACCCTGGTAGGTCATCTTTTGAAAATGACAATAAATCAAAAGACACCACAGTGAGCTGATCTGAATATGCTTCCTTGAGCTCTTGTAACGGATCTGTATTGCGCGTAAGGACGACGACATGCCAGCCGTTAGATAAAAATTCTTGTACTGTGGAAAGACCGATGCCCCGAGAGGCACCTGTGATCCATGCGTATTTGGGAGTTGTGGATTGCATGAGGTAAGAATTGGTTGTTTGTTCGAATTGGAATAAAAAACGGCCCAACATATAGATGAAGGGCCGCTCTGTACTTATGATAAAACTTGTCTCCGATTAGACTAGCATTGTCACTGGGTTCTCCAAGAAGCCTTTTACCGTTTGAAGGAACGCTGCTCCTGAAGCACCATCAATTACGCGGTGGTCACAGCTCAGGGTTACCTTCATCACGTTACCTGGAACAACAGCTCCATCTTTTACGACAGGAACTTGCTTGATCCCTCCAACAGCCATGATAGCTGCATCAGGTGGGTTAACAATCGCCGTAAACTCTTCAACGCCGAACATTCCAAGGTTCGAGATCGTGAAAGTATTGCCTTCCCAGTCAGATGGCTGAAGTTTCTTGTCTTTCGCCTTGCCTGCTAAATCTTTAACGTTCGCAGAAATACTTGACAATGGCATTTGATCTGCGTGACGAAGAACAGGAACTAATAGACCGTCCTCAATAGCAACTGCTACTCCAATATGTACATGGTCGTTTTGACGAATGTGATCGCCTAACCAAGCCGAGTTGATTACTGGGTGCTTCTTTAATGCTAGGGCACATGATTTTACCACGAGATCATTGAAACTGATCTTCACATCACCTGAGGCGTTCATAGACTTACGTGCTGCTATAGCATTGTCCATGTCGATGTCCATTGTAATGTAGAAATGCGGCGCAGTGTTCTTGCTTTCGCTCAAACGTTTTGCGATCACCTTACGCATTTGACTTACCGGTTGATCTGTGTAATTTTCAACTCCAGCTGGAACAGATGGTACTGCCGCAACGCCTGGTTGTGGAGAAGTATGGAATGCAGGATTGAATGAATCTACGTCACGCTTTACAACGCGTCCGTGATCTCCAGACCCTTGAACCATAGATAAATCAATACCACGATCTGCTGCCAATTTGCGCGCAAGTGGCGAAGCCTTGATGCCCTCGTCATTTGCTACAGGTGCTGGCGCTGGTGCTGGCGCAGCCGCAGGAGCTGGTGTTGGTACTGGAGCCGCTGCAGGTGCAGGTGCAGGTGCTTCTTCTTTAACTGCTGGCGCAACCTCTGGAGCAGGAGCTGAATCGCCAGCTTTTAAAGCTTCGATGTCTTCTCCATCCTCACCTAAAATAGCAAGTACAGTATCTACAGGAGCTGTCGCACCTTCAGCAACACCTACGTAAAGAAGTTTTCCCTCTTGACCTGGGAAAGCTTCAAATTCCATGGTTGCTTTATCTGTTTCGATTTCAGCCAACAAATCTCCTTCGTTCACTGTATCTCCAATCTGCTTGTGCCACTTTGCTACCACACCTTCGGTCATGGTATCCGACAAACGCGGCATGTTGATTACTATAGCCATCTTTATCTGGTATTAGTCTTTGATGAATGGGTAGTCTTCCTGAGCGTAAACGCCTTTGTAAAGCTCTGATGCATCTGGGAATTCGCTTGCTTCAGCGAAGTCAACACATTCCTTAACAAGTGCCTTGACGCGTTGGTTAATCGCTTCAATCTCCTCATCAGAGGCCCATTTCTTTTCTTTAATCTTATTCAAACAAAGTGTGATAGGATCTTTTGCTTGGTATTCAGCTACCTCTTCCTTAGATCTGTATTTCTGAGGATCTGACATCGAGTGTCCTTTGTAGCGGTAGGTACGAATCTCAAGAAGTGTCGGACCTTCACCCTTGCGAGCGCGCTCCATTGCCTCATGAACTGCATCATATACAGCGATTGGATCCATACCATCCACAGGGCGGTTTGGCATATCGTATGCGTCACCTAGTTTGTGAATGTCCGTATGGTTCGCTGTACGCGCAACTGACGTTCCCATCGCATAACCATTGTTCTCCACAATGAAAACTACTGGTAACTGCCACAACATCGCCAAGTTTGCCGCTTCGTGCCATGCACCCTGACGAATCGCACCATCACCCATATAAGTGAGCGTTACGTTGTTTTTTCCTTTGTACTTGTCTGCGAATGCTAGACCGGCACCTAAAGGAATCTGACCACCAACAATCCCATGACCACCCCAGAAACCTAAATCCGGAGAGAACATGTGCATAGACCCACCTTTACCTCTAGAGGTACCGGTTACCTTACCCATAAGCTCTGCCATAATACGTTTAGGATCTTCTCCTAAAGCGATCGGTTGAACGTGATTACGGTAGGCGGTGATCATCTTATCACCTTCTTCCATTGCGTAAGCAGAACCTGCAAGGACTGCTTCCTGACCATTGTACAAGTGGAGGAATCCACGAATTTTTTGCTGGATGTAAAGTGCTGCGGACATGTCCTCGAACTTTCTCCAGAAGAGCATGTCTTCGTACCACTGCATGTAAGTGGCTTTGGTGATGCGCTTTTTAGCCATTTGTCAAGATGTATTAATTGTGCGACAAAAATAACGCAAAACCCCACCTAGCAAAATAAGATGGGCGTTTTAGTTGAAGAAGTAACGCCAAGGCGTTTGAAAAGTTCTACTGCGCTAAGAATCCATCGATGTTGAAGGCCATGGAGAAACGAAGCGTATTCTCCAAAGGAGAGCGCGTTGTTGGGCTCGCGGGGATTAAATAGGCCATATCGATGGTGAATACATTGTATACTAAACCAAAGCCTAACGTTACGTATTGGCGATTCCCCTTGAGTTTGTGCTCTTGGAGATATCCCGTACGTGCAAAGAGGAAATCGTTGTATTTGTATTCAAGACCGAAATTATAAATGTTTTCTTGCAGTAATTCAGCAACGCCCCCTGGCTTTGATGCAGGATTAAAGCTTTCGATCACCCCTACTATTGGGGTCATGTCATCTGTGTCCACACCGGCAACGATTTCTCCATCAACGCCGAGCTGCGGGGGTGTTGGTACTAACAAACGGTTGATGTCTAAGTACACTGACAACTGGTTGTAATCATCAATCTCGAGGTGGTAACCACCTCCTAAACGCAAGTTTGTCGGTAAGAAATCGGAGTTTCCACTTTCAGAGTATGCTATTTTTGCCCCTAGATTCGTCATTGCTAGACCCGCAGTGAACGCTTGACGGCGTCCGCCTTTGATGTTCGTAAAATCACTTTGATAGTAGAAACCGATATCAGCTGCACCACTTTGGCCAGGTTTAGTTTGAAGCCCTTGCACGACTTGTCCTTGAGCGATGTCAGAATAAATCCAGCGAAGAGCCGTACCAGCGCTCCAATGATCACTCAGCTTTAATGCATATGCGACATCGAAATAAAACTCATAAGGATTGAATGTTCCTAAAGAGTTTCCGCTTGCGTCTGTAAAATTGATCTCACCTAAAGAGAAATAGCGCAGTGAGGCACTGATACCTTGACGGTCACTAAGAGCTTTTGAATAATTCACGTAAGCCAAATCGATGTCGGGCACTAATCGAGACATCCAAGGTGTGTACGAAAGCGCTAAAGAAGCATCTTTATTTTCTAGAAAAGCCAATTTAGCCGGGTTCCATGCTGCAGAATTGCCATCAGGAGTAGAGGCTACACCCACATCACCCATGGCACCTGCACGAGAGTCAGGGGATACTAAAAGAATGGGAACAGCAGTGGTTACTACGTTGTATTTCAAATCATTCTGAGCTTTCACACCTGTGGTGGAAGCCATTGCCAGAAGGAGTAGGAAGTATTTTTTCATAAAGTTTCGCTTGTCGCAGCGCAAGTTTAACGTATAAATATGAGCTTTTCTTGTATCACAGCAGATTTTCCATTGGATTCAGCGACCCATTGAACTCTTGCGTGGTAAAAACCGGAAGCCAATTTACCGGCAGGGACTGAGGACACTTTAAATGATGGTAGAGTTGCCTCTGCATAGCCTAAGACTACATCTTCCTCCCAACTATGAACAGTCTGTCCTTGGTTATTGATGAGGTCAAGTCGGAGCGTTCCTCGCTGGCCGTGCTGGTTGTGTGTGAGCGCGAAGTGCACCTCTTCAGTGAACGGGTTGGGGTAGACTTTTAATTGGTCGAGGATAGGAACATTTGCATCTACAACTACGAAGCTAATACTGTCGTAACCCCACTGATTTAGTACATCCCAAGCGCGTAGTTCCAAAGAATGCTCACCAGATTCGAGGTTGTAGAAGGGATAACTGACGGTACCTCTATCGAATTCGTTGAGATCGCTTTGGTAAAAGTCATTTACGTTGATGTCCTGTCCGTCGAGGGTCATCGTAATGTTGTGACCAATCCCCAACCCTACCGCATTGATTCCGCTCTCGTCGCGCAGTACGCCGAGTCCGAGCGGATTCTCGTTGGTAGTGCCTCCGGAAACAAAATTGGTATCATTTACAAAAAGACGCACCTCGGGACCTTCAGTATCTGTGATTACTCCATCGAATACGCCACCGATCAATGTAGTACCGTCCCCTCCCCAAGCGTCTTGGGTTCCATCCGTGGCATAAGCAAGCACTTTCGCGGTACCAACAGCAAGATTTATATCCAAGGGTACCCGAAATTCAATATCAAAAGTTCCTTGATGCACGGAGGCTTTTCCCTTAAAGATGGCGTTGTTTTGTGCTGTAAAACTAAAAACACCCCCTGCCCCATCATTCACTTTGGTGCGTTGTGGCTGAGCCTTATCAAAAATACTCACCCAAACTTCACCATTGAAGCCGTCCAGTAGTGCACCCGAGGACGTGGAAACGTCTCCAGTTATTCGCACCCAACTTAAAGCCTTTAATGTGTCTGAGAAATTTTCCCATGCAACGCCATTAATGGTGTCAAAGTTGACCTTGTGCTCAGGCCTTGCTAGTGGCAATGCAGGATCTCCAATAAGAGAGAATTTGATTTTGTCCCCACTAATATTGTTGTTTTTGGTCTCGCGCAAAACATCACCCAAGCGAGGATTATCGAGGGACATCATATTGCGGTTAAGTAATCGGTTTAAGTCATATGTACTATTTGTCGCGAATACCGAGCGCGTGGTCGAGAATAGGGCAATTGCTCCACCGTCGGGATTTAGGTACAATTGTTCGCCTGCACTCACACGCTTGGCGTCGTCAAAACGAGTAAACTCGCAGGTGATTGTGGTGAATACTGGTAGCGCAGTTTGATTCGACCAATTCGATATGTCCTCCAATTGTAATATGCGCTCCGTTGTCCAACCGACCTCTCCCCCATGACCAACGAACGAAACGATTAATGCCCCCTGATCTACTTCTCGAAAGAGCTTTTCCCTGGCGTTAGGATAACGTTGAGATCCCGGCTTAGACTCTTGTGTGAATGCGTCCGAATAAATTTTGATCAGCTCCAATTCGTTTCTGGCAGTATCTAAATATCTCGCAAGCTGATCTTGAACTATGGCGAATTCTTTTTCCCAAGCGTGATCCGCGTCGTCAGCTACCAAAACCGCATTAGATCGCCATGGGCCAAAGCGCTCACTTGAGCTTAAGTAACGCTCTATTTTATCGACGGAAGCAGCGGCCGAAGTAGAATTGGTCACAGGTAAGCGACCTATTCCAATATCCAGATCGCTCACAAACCAATTTAAGCTTTCGCCGTCTTCTAAATACCCGTAGTAATCGTCTGTGATATAAGAAGAATACAAACTAAAACTCTGGTAACTTTCAAACGTAGGCACTAGGTTAGAACGCTCAGCTAACTTCTCTTTGTAATCATAAGATGCGTCGCCGAAGATGGTCAGGTATTGCAATGCTGCATCCGGGGTATTGTAGATCTCATACAAGAATTCTCGAATCGCAGCAATATCCGGAGTCCCTGCATTTTGAAGCGCATAAACTTCTTCTAATGCAACTGCTTTAGAGGGTAATCCTGTTGACTGATGCAGGTCAGCTAGTCGCGTGGCTTGATCCATCAAAGAATCTGGTGCAATAATAAGGTTGGATACAGCTGCGAAATCCTCTAGATCGAGTAAGACACCTTTTCGCTCGAAACGCAACGCAAAAGCATCACTCGGAGCAATGACCAAATAGGCTCGCAAAGAGTCTTCCGTAGATCGCCATGAAATCGTTGACGGAGAGATTTCAGCCTCAATCTCCCGAACGCTTGTAGGATTAGAAATTTCGAAAACGAGCAATTCCTCTGGCGTAGATGCCTCAACTTCTAATCGAGACGCATAAGCACTATCTCTAGCAAAGTTTTGAAATCGCTTTTGGTAGTGGGCCGTGTTGCGGTATTGATTGTCCGAAAAGTAATTAATTACTAGATGGTCCAACCACATAGCAGCACCCGTATTACCAGCCTTGTCATAATTAATAGTGACGGAAGTCAGTGGACTGGCTGGAATTAAAGTTGACGATAATTGACGCTCGGTTACATAGTTCGATACCGAGTTTGTCCCCACGGCAGGAAAAGAGGCCGAGGCACCACCATCAATTTCAATTCGAGTGGTGGAAGAATTTGCGCGTGCAACTGCGACGACATCAACTTGTACGGGAGAATTCGGAAGGGATGAAATTGGTAAAGGATAGTCCCGAGATGTAGTAAAATCAAAAAGGTCCCCAAACCAGCGGCGCCCAGTAGCAATCAGATTCGTTTGTGCCGAATCCACGACGTGGTATTGCAGAAATTGGGTAAGGGTTCTTGAAGCCACTGTAGAGGTTTGAACTGCCGTGGTCATCTGCCAAGGATTATCTTGCTCTGATGCACCAATCAAAACAAACTCACGTTCGCTATAGGCATGTTCTTCGTATTCGTACACACTATCCTGAAGCGCCATTTCAAATGGTGCCTCCAGGTAAAACAAAAGCAATGAATTTTCATCTATTAGACCATCATCGTCAATCACCTTATACCGTGCAGGAATTACAGCTCCGTCAGACATACCATTTTGGTGAGATAGCTCTCCTTCTGGACGATGTAGAATAATAATGCGGTCTAAGGATGAACCAATTTCTAAGACTCCCTGATCAATGAGCGTTTGTCCATCTATTTTGTGAATGCCTGAACGCATGGTCGAAAACAAGGCATATTCTCCTTGTTCGAAAGAGAATTGGGCTTTGATCGATGTGGAAATCAGCAAGCAAAAAAGCAGTACTACCTTGTTCATATGGTCAAAGTTACGGCACGAGTATAACATTTCATGGATAGAAAACGTTTAAAGACTAACGCCGCAACAAGCTCTAATCGTACTTTTTTTGCTTATACTTGTTGCTTGAAAACACTGGTAAATCAATGAATGCATTGAAAACACGCACGTTAAAACTGCTTATTGCCCTGACAGTCAGCACCTTGAGCTTTGCTCAGGATGCTCATTTTAGTCAGTATTACGCAAACCCCATCTACCTAAATCCTGCCTTTGCCGGATTAGATAGATGCCCTACTGTGCACACAAACTACAGAAATCAGTACCCGGAATTGGGCGTGTACCAAACGTATTCTGCCTCGTATGACCAATACGTTGACAAACTCAATGGCGGTGTAGCACTCATGGCGATGCGTGATGACGCAGGAAATGGAGCTTTAAACCTAACTGAGGTTAGCGCCGTTTACAGCTACCATCTCGAAGTGAATCGCAAGTTCTCTTTATTGAGTGGTTTTCAAGCTACCTTCCGTCAAAGAGCGTTAGACTGGGGACAGTTTACCTTCCCTGATATGATTGACCCGTTCTATGGTTTTGTACTTCCAACCAATGAAGTCGCACCAGGAAACAATTTCAACAACCACTTAGACTTGAGCTTCGGTATGCTCGGATTCACAGATAAATGGTACATCGGAGTTGTCGGTCATCATTTAACTGAACCCAACGAAGCGTTCCTTAGTCAAAGTAAACTTCCATTAAAATTAACAGCTCATGCTGGGGCAAATATTCCTATTGGAAGAAAGCGTCTACACAATAGTTTGCAATCTTACGTCGTTCCTAATGTAGTGTACCAACAACAAGGTTCTGCTTCTCAACTTACCGCAGGTGTAAGTTTCGCACGTGGTCCTCTAGCTGGTGGTCTTGCAGTGCGTCAAGGGTCTTTTAATCCTGATGCAGTGATCTTTATCTTAGGTATCACTCCACCAGATTTACCTTGGACGTTTGGTTACAGCTATGATTACACGATCAGTGACTTAACCAATACACTAGGCGGTTCGCATGAGGTAAGCTTGGGTTACAAACTACCCTGCCGCACTCGTACCAGTAAAATTAGAGCACTTAAGTGTCCTAAATTCTAAAAACGAAACAACTGAATATACATGAATACGTTCGTTAAATTTTCTCTTGCTACTGCTGCAGCTGCGCTTATGATGAGCTGTGCTGGACCTCAGTCGAATACGACTGGTTGGTCTATCAACAACAAGAAAAACGGTGGGTTCCAAGCTAACTTGAACTACAAAGGTCAAGAAACTGGTCCGGGTCTCGTTTTTGTTGAAGGTGGTACTTTCATGATGGGTCAAGTTGAAGACGACTACATCAAGGACTGGAATAACGTTCCACGTCGCGTTACGGTAAGTTCATTTTATATGGACGAAAACGAGGTGACTAACGTAGACTATCGTGAATACCTCTACTGGTTACGTCGCGTTTACGACTACGACTACTACCCTGAGATTTACAAGAGTGCACTTCCAGATACTTTGGTATGGAGAGATAAACTTGCCTACAACGATAACTTCGTAGAAAACTATCTACGTCACCCTGCTTACAATTACTATCCAGTAGTAGGTGTAAGCTGGTTACAAGCACAACGCTTTTGTTCTTGGAGAACCGACCGAGTGAATGAGGCAATTCTCATCAATAAAGGAATCTTGAAAGAGATGCCAGACCAGATGGATGCTGATCACTTCAATACAGAGGTGTACCTCTACAAGCAAGGTGAATATGTTCAACAGAACAAGAAAGGCTTGAAAGATCTTAACCCAACAAGTATCTATGGTAAAGAAGGACGTCCTGCACGTATAGAAGACGGTATCGTTTTACCTAAGTACCGTCTTCCAACAGAGGCTGAGTGGGAATATGCTGCATATGCCGATGGCGGTAAGCGTATTTACAACCGCGTCGTAGATAAGAATAAATATACTTGGAACGGAAACGCGACAAGAAATCCAGATGCACAAGAACGCGGAGAAATTTTAGCGAACTTTAAGCGTGGACGTGGTGATAACATGGGTACATCAGGCTGGTTGAATGATGAGGCTGATGTTACGATGCAAGTTAGATTCTACCCACCTAACGACTTTGGTCTTTACGATATGGCGGGTAACGTTGCAGAATGGGTAATGGATGTTTACCGTCCAGTTTCTTCATATGATGTGACTGACTTTAGAGCCTTCCGTGGTAACGAATTCAAACACTACGACAAGAACTACCAAGACATCGGTTCTTTAGAAGTGTTGCAAGATCCACAGAAAGAAGTACGTAACGGGGATACTGTGATTGTAAGACTACCTGGTCAACTTCCATTGCGTAACGTAACTGTGGAGGAAAATGTAAAACGTCGTAACTACGAAAAAGCCGATTACCGCGATTACCTCGACGGTGATACTGAAAGCTCGCAGAACTATGCCAACCCTACTCAAGAAGGAGAAGCACCGATGTACGATTACGGTAACAAAACTTTGATCGGTAATACCACACGTGTTTACAAAGGTGGTAGCTGGAAAGATCGTGCTTACTGGTTAAGCCCTGGAACACGTCGTTACCTAGAGGAAGATCAAAGCACGGACTACATCGGGTTCCGTTGTGCGATGGACCGTGTAGGATTCCAAAACCTTGATAGCAAAAAGAAAAAGCGCCCAACGAAAGTGAAGCGTCACAACTTCAAACGTTACCAGATGTAATCTCAACGTTGAAAACATTAAAAGCCTCGCTCTGCGAGGCTTTTTTTATGCCGTATTTTTCAGACTCTAACAAGCATTACTCATTTACTATGACGCCATTTGAAGCTTTTAGCCATTGTAAACGCATATCTACGGATACACGTAATATCCTTCCCAACAGTGTCTTTTTTGCCCTGAAGGGAGCTCGCTTTAACGGTAATGAATTTGCGCTAGCAGCACTAGAGCATGGTGCTGCTTATGCCGTCGTAGACGAGGCCGTAGGTACCGATCCTCGTCTAATTCAAGTAGATGACGTGCTGATCGCTTTACAAGAATGCGCCCGAAGCTACAGGAGATCGATGAACATACCCGTTGTTGGTCTAACAGGTAGCAATGGCAAGACAACGAATAAAGAACTCTTTGGAGCAGTTCTAAAGAAACGCTTCAAAGTACATGTAACCGCCGGCAACTTCAACAATCACATCGGAGTCCCATTGACTCTTCTCGAAATGCCCGTAACTAGTGAAATAGCTATCATAGAAATGGGAGCAAATCATCAACGAGAAATAGCACTTCTAGCCTCTATAGCCGAACCATCTATAGGTTATATCACAAACTACGGCAAGGCCCATATGGAGGGCTTTGGAGGTGTTGAAGGCATTATAGCAGGGAAAAGTGAGCTTTACGACTATTGTCGTGAGCGTGGTGCTCAGGTGATGATCAATTTTGATGATCCTATCCAAATAACCAAGAGTACCGGAATAGACTTATTCGGTTTTGGCCACTCTAAAGGACTCCAATGGAAGTCTTCTACAAAGGATGAATTTGCGGCAATACAATTCACGCATGAAGCTGATTCCTATACCGTTAAAAGCAAGTTGAGTGGGTCGTTCAATGAACAGAATATTGCGGCAGCGGTTTGTCTTGGAATTCACTTTGGTGTTCCTCCACAAGACATAGTTGATGCACTGGAGGGATACACTCCAGAAATGAATCGGGTAGAATGGCGAACTACGAAATACAATAAGGTGCTATTAGACGCATATAATGCAAACCCAACTAGCATGTCACTTAGTGTTGAAAGCTTCGCCAAATGGCACAGCGATGGATGGATGGTCTTAGGCGATATGTTTGAATTAGGCAAAAGCGCGACGGTAGAACACCAAGAGATGATAGCCCTCATTCAGCGTTTAGATATGAGCGAACGAACTATTCTTGTAGGAAAGCACTTCGGAGCATGTGATTGGAATGGAATGCACTTCGATACTACTCAAGAGCTAGAGATTTTCTGGAACAAAAAAGGCGCCCCGAAGGACGCCCATATTTTGCTTAAAGGTTCACGAGGTATTGCACTCGAAGCACTCCTCTCGCTGCTTTAGAAATTAGCTATTTTTGATCATGTCACGAGAAATGACGATACGCTGAATTTCAGAAGTACCCTCATAGATCTGAGTAATTTTAGCGTCACGCATTAAACGCTCCACGTGGTATTCTTTAACGAATCCATATCCACCATGAACCTGTACAGCCTCTGTACTTACCCACATAGCAGCTTCTGAAGCAGCAAGTTTGGCCATGGCACTTTCTTTATCGTAATTCTTACCCTGGTCTTTCAACCAAGCAGCTTTATATACCAACATACGAGCCTGCTCTACTTTCATCTCCATGTCAGCTAGTTTAAAGGCGATGGCCTGATGCTCGTGAATTGGCTTTCCAAAAGTGGTACGTTCTTTCGAATACGCTAATGCGAGATCTAATGCTCCTTGAGCAATACCCAAGGCCTGTGCCGCAATACCGATACGACCGCCGCTTAACGTCTTCATAGCAAACTTGAATCCGAATCCGTCTTCACCAATTCTGTTTTCTTTTGGAACTTTCACATCGTTGAACAATAGTGTATGGGTGTCCGATCCGCGAATTCCTAGCTTATCTTCTTTCTTCCCAACAACGAATCCTTCCATTCCTTTCTCTACGATAAGTACGTTGATACCACGGTGGCCTTTTTCACGGTCAGTCTGTGCAACAACAAGTGCTACTTCACACGTGTTCCCGTTTGTAATCCAGTTCTTAGTCCCGTTTAACAAGTAGTGATCGCCCATATCCACAGCAGTAGTACTCTGTGAGGTAGCATCTGACCCCGCTTCAGGTTCGCTCAAACAAAAGGCACCAATACTTTCGCCCGAAGCAAGACGCGGAAGGTACTTTTTCTTTTGTTCTTCGTTACCGAAGGTTTCAAGTCCCCAACAAACTAGGGAGTTGTTTACACTAACCACAACCGATGCCGATGCATCAATTTTGGAAAGCTCTTCCATGGCAAGTACATAGGACATGGTATCCATTCCTGATCCTCCGTTTTCTGGAGAAACCATCATACCCATGAAACCTAGCTCACCAAGCTTCTTGATTTGTTCGTGAGGAAACTCCTGTTTGTCATCGCGTTCGATTACACCAGGAAGTAATTCGGTTTGTGCAAAATCGCGAGCAGCGTCGCGAATCATTAAATGCTCTTCTGATAGGTTGAAGTTCATCGAATATTCTGTTTATAATTGGTCCTGTAAATGTACGAAGCAACTCGCAATGTATTGGGATTAATGAGTGGCACCTCTCTAGATGGGATGGATGCAGCATTAGTGCGGTTTAAAGAAGAGGGAACTCTGTGTTTTGAGCTGCTGGATTTTTATCACTTCCCATACCCTAAAGCCTTGAAAATACTCGCCGAGAAGGCGTTTTTCGATCGAAACCTCTTAACCGAGCTCGATGAGCGCTTTGCAGATTGGACGATTGAGGTGATTACATCGGTACAATCACGATCTGCGCATACGTTCAATATAGTTGGGTCTCACGGTCAAACCGTATTCCATAATCCAGCACAAAAATCGACCGTACAGGCAGGGAACCTACCCCGTATTGCCACTGAAACTGGGTGCACACTAGTTGCCAATTTCAGGATGCAGGATGTGCTGCTCGGCGGTCAAGGTGCACCACTAGTACCCTTTGGCGATCATCGATTGTTCGGAGAATATGAAGCTGCACTGAATCTAGGTGGATTTGGTAACGTAAGTATCGGTCAACCCTATTTACGCGACGGAGTGAAAGAGGCATTTGATGTGTGTCCAGTGAATCGTGTTTTAAATGTATTTGCGAATGAATTGGGCCATGAATATGATCACAATGGAGATTGCGCGCGTACTGGAAGAATCAACTCTTGGGTATTGGAGGAGCTGGACAGCTTAGCATTTTATAAGCAGTCAGCACCGAAAAGTTTGGGTAGTGAATGGGTAGAAGATGTCTTTTTACCCCTGGTCGATTATCTTGACCCTAAAGACGCCCTAGCCACGGTGGTCGAGCATATCGCAGGGCAGTTAACTGAAGTTTTAGGTTCGCGTAAAACCCTGGTTACCGGAGGCGGAGCTTTTAACGGGTATTTAATGCAGCGAATGCTACTTCTAGGAGCAAATATTCACATTCCTGAAAAACAATTGGTTGAAGCGAAGGAGGCCGTGATTTTCGCCTTGCTCGCACATGAACGAATACTTGGAAAACCGAACGTGATCGGAACCACTACTGGAAGTGGGATTTGGCACAGTTCGGGCTGCATTTTTCAGCCATAAAACCTACCTTTAAGCGCCTAAAAACAGAAGAGCATGAAAGAGCAATTACGCGCCTTTGAAGAGCGCCCAGCAGAAATCGTATACCACTGGCACGATAGCGAGACCGAAGCCAAAGGCTGGGTCGTTATCAACAGTCTACGTGGAGGTGCTGCAGGTGGCGGTACTCGTATGCGCAAGGGATTGACCGAAGTAGAAGTACTTTCTTTGGCTAAGACCATGGAAATAAAATTTACCGTTGCAGGACCTGCGATTGGTGGGGCAAAAAGCGGAATTGATTTCGACCCATCTGACCCTAGAAAAGAAGGTGTATTAAAACGCTGGTATAAAGCAGTTTATCCTCTGCTCAAGAATTACTACGGAACCGGTGGCGATTTAAATGTGGACCAAAAAACAGAAGTTATCCCAATCACAAGTGAACTCGGTATTCTTCATCCTCAGGAAGGGGTACTTAACGGTCACTATCAACCTGGTGACTTTGCAAAAGCTCGTAAGATTCAGCAACTTCAACAAGGGGTGAGTTTAACCCTGAGTGCGCCCGAACTCATGCCTAGTGCAACGGCATCGCTCAAAGTAGGCGATATGATTACCGGGTATGGAACGGCCATGAGTGTCAAGCACTTCTATGACATTTGGGGCGGAGACATCGCTGGTAAACGAGTGATCATCCAAGGTTGGGGCAATGTAGCCTCTGGAGCTGCCTTCTACCTTGCTCAAATGGGAGCAAAAATTGTTGGTATTATCGACATTGTCGGTGGTCTGATGAAGCCAGAAGGATTTTCGCTAGAAGAGATCAGAACCCTGTTCAACACGAAGAATGGGAATGCCTTGGCTTCCGAAGAAATGATTTCTTTCGAACAAGCCAATAAAGCGGTTTGGAGTATGGGCGCAGAGGTATTTATTCCTGCGGCCGCATCTAGACTTGTGAATCGAATGCAACTCGCTCAAATGTTAGACAACGGTCTTGAGGTGATTTCTTCAGGAGCCAATGTGCCTTTCGCCGACCAAGAAATTTTTTACGGTCCCATTGCAGAACTTGCAGATCAGAAATGTGCGGTTATTCCAGATTTCATTTCGAATTGTGGTATGGCACGAGTCTTCGGTTACCTCATGGAGGATGGTGCAGAAGTCAACGATTTGGCCATTTTCACAAATGTTAGTCAAATCATTAACAATGCATTAATGGACGTTTACAACGTGAGTAATGCTCCGAATCATATTACATTTAACGCTTATATTAACGCGCTGAAACTACTTATCTAAGACTATGACTTATACGTTAATGCTTGTTGTGTTCGTACTCGGCTATGCCGCTATTGCTTTCGAACACCAATTAAAAATCGATAAAGCAGCCGCTGCACTAATCACTGGTGTAGTTACCTGGACACTGTATATACTCGCTAGCCATGATATTCACCATGTGGAAGAGCACCTATTGCACCACTTGAGTGAAATTTCGTCCATCTTATTCTTCTTGATTGGAGCCATGACGATTGTCGAGCTGGTCGATGCCCATGAAGGATTTGCGGTCATTACCGACCGCATCAAGACGACCAACAAGGTGAAGCTGATGTGGATCATTTGTATTCTCAGCTTTTTCTTCTCTGCAGCACTAGATAACCTTACGACCTCTATTGTGATGGTAAGTCTATTGCGCAAACTAATCGCTGATCAAAAGGACCGCTGGTTCTTCGCTGGTATGGTGGTAGTTGCCGCAAATGCAGGCGGTGCTTGGTCACCGATAGGTGACGTTACTACAACGATGCTTTGGATTAAAGGCCAAATCTCAGCAGGAGCCGTGGTTACTGACCTTATCGTTCCTTCTTTATTTACACTTTTGGCACCATTAGCTATTTTGACGTTCCGCTTGAAGGGCGCTGTAAAGCGTCCAATGAAAACTTCAACAGCGGATCACTATTTAGACCCTACGACGCCATTTGAAAGAAACTTCGTGTTCTTTGCCGGAGTTGCGGGTTTGATTTTTGTTCCAATTTTTAAAACAGTCACCCACCTCCCTCCTTTTATGGGAATGATGTTATCTCTTGGTGTTTTATGGATCATCACTGATGTCATGCACCGCAGAAAACCTGCAGATGTCAAGCATAGTTTATCGCCTTTAGGTGTACTTCAAAAGATTGACACACCTTCTGTGCTGTTCTTCTTAGGTATATTATTGGCGGTAGCCTCTATGCAGTCTATGGGCCAACTTGGGGACCTAGCTGTTGCACTTGATAATAGCATCGGTACAGATACACAGAATGGTGTCTATGTCGTCAGTATTATTATCGGTCTACTCTCCTCGATTGTAGATAATGTACCTCTTGTGGCTGCTGCTATGGGGATGTATGAAATCACGGAATCAGGACTTTTCATGCAAGATGGTACTTTCTGGCAATTCCTAGCCTATTGTGCCGGTACTGGTGGTTCTGCACTTATCATCGGATCTGCTGCTGGTGTTGCAGTGATGGGACTAGAAAAAATCAGTTTTGGCTGGTATTTGAAGAATATTTCCCTACTTGCTATCGTTGGATACTTTGCAGGGGCCGGAGTTTATATCCTTCAGAACATGATTTTCTAATAAAATCAACTTGTTGATATTTCGAGAGCCTCCGCGAAGCGGGGGCTTTCTTTTTATAGATATTTGAGTAAATCACACGTGAAGACAATGAGTACACTTTTCCTACAAATCCAGACCGGCGCTGATGCCGTGCTTATCGAAGAACCAACCGAAAAGACGATGTCTATTCTTGAGCTGATGACCTCAGGTGGTGTCGGTGGTATTTTGATCATGGTATCTCTCGGGATACTCAGCGTTTTCGCTGTATATATCTTCTTTGAGCGCTTCGGAGCGATTCGTAACGCCAATAAAGTTGACCCGAACTTCATGAACAACATTAAGGATATGGTCCTAGATGGGAAACTCGATGCAGCAGGAGCGCTTTGTAAGAGCGAGAGTACACCTGTGGCACGAATGATTGAAAAAGGTATCAGCCGTATTGGTAAACCTTTAGGTGATATTACCCAAGCCATCGAGAATCAAGGTAAACTTGAGGTGACTCGCCTCGAAAAAGGTCTACCTATGCTCGCTACGATCTCTGGTGGTGCACCTATGATCGGATTCTTGGGAACTGTAATTGGTATGATCTTGACTTTTAAAGAGATGGCAAATGCTGGTGGACAGATCAAGCTGGATATGATGGCCGAAGGTATTTACACGGCAATGACTACGACAGTGGCAGGTTTGTTAGTAGGTATCATCGCGTATTTCGGATACAATTTCTTAGTGACACGTGTAGATCGTGTAGTATACAAGCTAGAAGACAGCGCGATGGATTTCCTCGATCTGTTACATGAACCTGCATAAAGCGAGATTAGTATGAACTTAAGATCCAGAAGTAAGGTAAGCGCCGAAGTGAATATGTCGTCCATGACGGATTTAGTATTCCTATTGCTTATCTTCTTTATACTCGCTTCTACGCTAGTGACTTCAAGTGCACTAGATATTGTTTTGCCGAAAAGCGGTGCGCAGACGGTGAAGAAGAAAAACATTACACTTACTGTAAATGAAGCACTTGAGTTTGACGTTAATGGCACGATAGTTAGCTACGAACAGGTCGAACGTACACTTCTTGCTGAAGCGAGTAAACTCAATTCAGATGAACAAGCTGTGATCGTATTGCGCGCCGATCAAAGTGTTCCTACCGGTGAAACGGTACGACTTTTGGACATCGGTTACCGAAATAATATGCGAATGATTATCGCAACTGACCCCAACTAAGTACCCTCCAAGTACATGGCTAACTTCAACGAAAATAAAAACCGCAACAAGGCACGCGCTTGGACAATAATCGTTCACGTAGTGTTGTTGCTTTGGTTCGCTCTAACCGGCCTGAAGTACCAAGACCCTCCTCCTGAAGAAGGAATTGCAATCAATTTTGGTTATGAAGACGATGGTTCTGGTGCGAATACACAAGCTGCGCCCTCTACTCCTGTCAAAAATATTCCAGAGCCTGTTACCCCCACACCTGTTGCCAGGGAAGAGGTGGTGACACAAGATGTTGAGGATGCCCCTGTTATCGAAGAGACAGACGAACCCACAGAGGAAACTCCGAGGGAACCTGAGGTTAAAAAACCTGAGGAACCCGTAAAAGAGACCACACCCGATCCTGAGCCGGAACCTGATCCACAGCCCACAGAAGAAGAGCTAGAGCAGCAACGCAAACAAGATCGTCTGAATAAATTGTTCAATACTACTAAAAACGGCAACGGAAGCGGCGAAGGCGAAACGACTGGTGGTGGCGATCAAGGGGATCCGAATGGAGATCCATTAAGCCCGAATAGAACAGGTAATGGAGGTATTGGAAACTCCGGAGACTACTATTTAGCAGGTCGTGATGCACGTAATCGACCTAAACCAATCAATGATTGTAACAAAGAAGGTGTCGTAGTGGTAAAGATTCGCGTAGATGCTGAAGGACGAGTCGTGGAGACCACAGGTGGTGTGAATATTCCTAATGGGCCCGTCTCAAACTTCGGGACCAGCACGTGTTTAGTGAATCGTGCGGAAAGTGCTGCCCGGAAAACTACTTGGACACCGAAATCTGGAGCAGGACTTCAGGTCGGATATATCGTCTACAGATTCGAACTACGATGACCTATTCAGAAGCTGTGGATTGGCTGTATGGAGCTGTTCCCAATTTCCAACGTGATGGTGGAAGTAAAAACTATAAAATCGGTTTAGAAGGCCCGAATGAGCTGTGGGAGAAATTGGACTATCCTTCTCTAAACATCCCAACCATACATATTGCTGGCACCAATGGAAAAGGCAGTTCAGCGCATATGATAGCTGCGGGACTCATCTCGGGTGGTATGCGTGTAGGCGTTTTCTCATCCCCTCACCTCTTTAACTTTCGAGAGCGCGCCAAAATTGGACGGGAAATGGTTCCTGAAGACTTTGTCGCTACGTGGGTTAGTGAGCATAAAACCTTATTTACAGTCGGAGGATATAGCTTTTTCGAACTCACTTTAATGCTTGCTCTGAGTTGGTTTGAGCAAGAAAAGGTCGACTATATCGTGCTCGAAACAGGTATGGGCGGTAGGCTTGACGCAACGAACATCGTGCAGCCAGAAGTTTGCCTTATTACCAACATCGGACTCGATCATAAAGAATGGCTTGGTGACTCCAGGGCTCTGGTTGCCGCTGAGAAAGCAGGCATTATTAAAAAAGGCGTGCCCGTAGTTGTGGTAGAACGCGATGAAGAGACCTCTAGCGTATTTTCTGAGCACGCGCAAAATGCCGGAGCTCCTCTATTGTGGGCAGAAGACACGAACGCAACAACGGATCTCCATGGTGATTACCAAAAAGCTAATTTAAAAGGGGCGACCACTATACTTTCGCTTCTACTGCCCGAATACAAGGAGTTATGGCTTTTAGGCCTTACTCGCGTAACCGAATTAACGGGGTTCTTTGGAAGGTGGAGTGAAGTAAGTACATCTCCAAGAGTCGTTTGCGATACAGGACATAACCCAGAGGCATTTCGTCAATTGGTTGCACAAGCGGAGCGTGAATGTGCCGGGAATATTCATTGGGTTTTAGGAGCTGCTGCAGATAAAGACAGTAGCGGTATGATCGCTCTTTTGCCTACTCATAGTTACTTTTATTGGACTTCGTGCAGTTCACCACGCTGCAAGACGGGTGAGGCATTGCAGGAGGAAGCAGCGGTACTAGGAAAGATTGGCTTAAAATTTGAAAGTGTCTCCTCGGCCTTAGAGGCTGCACGAAAGGCTGCATCAGAAAATGACCTTATATTCGTGGGTGGCAGCACCTTTGTCGTGGCCGATTTAGAACTCTAACCTTACACAGATAATGAAAAGAGCACTACTTTACATAGCAATAGTCTTACCACTTTTGGGGATTGCCCAAACTGAAGAATTGGCCCAAAGAACTCAACTTTTTCTTTCAGAACAGACCGAGCAGTTTAAAATAAAAGAGCTTGGTGGTAGTGAACCTAACTATGGTAGTTTGGACCAAACTAACTTCATAGAACATCAATATTTCCAATTAAAACAGATTGAGAGAGAGGTCAATGAACTCGGGAACAATGTGCGTCCTAAATATGATCTCAGTACGTTTACCTATGAAAATGAAGAGGAGCTTAAATATGCCCTTAAATTTTGGTTTAAAGAGTTTATTGGCAACAAGCGCATTACACCTGGTCGTGATTACCGTACAGTAGATCATGTCCAACCAGCTGTTGTGGTCATTGACAAGAATTACATTGCCATACTTACCCTAAGTTGTTACGCGACAGATATCAACGAGTTTCGCGATTGGAGAAGTGACATGCTAGGTATTTTCGGTTCTCCTAATGCTATGATTGTTGAGATCGGTTGTGACGGCCCTATTGAATGGACAAAAAATGCACCAGACCCGAAAGATTCGAGCTGGCGCAGATAGAACGGGTGGCGCAATGAAGGTCAGAGACCTATTCATAGAAAAAATCGCCTAAGTACCTTCATTACTTACCCACCACTATTGAGGCGGTCTATTGACCGTAAAAGTATCACCGTTTCCTAGGTTAAATGTCTGACGGTTAGACTCTTTTCCTTGCACTTTGTTTGGTTTCTTTACGGGACTGTATGAGGCCCGGTCACTAAATCGCAAGGCAAAAGCCACTAAAAGTTGTGTTTTACCTACGATCTCTTTCCCCTCGAGATCAGCAATCGTTCTTGCCAGAGCCAATAGGCTTCGCTGTCCACGTATACTGACCTTTTTACGAGCACACTCCCGGAAAAAGAAGCGCCATGTCGCTTTTTCTATTCGACTCACCCCCTCGAGCTCAGAGGTACTCAACTGTGCATTCTGCCTGCCTTGTCTTGCGATCTGTCGCTTCCATGCCTCCTCAACCCTTTCCTTGATCTCAGCTGACGTTTCTTCCCTCTCGTCACTCCATAGCATGGGTGTTGTGTAGACTACCATATCGAGTCGATCTTTCATCGCTCCGCTTAACTTTTTCTGGTGAGAAGAAAGAGCCGAAGCACTGCAACGGCACTGCCTCTCTGGATGATTAAAGTTTCCGCAGGGACATGGGTTCATTGCTACTAATAGCGAAATCTTGTGACTATCCAAGTGTTGCAACACATCCTCATGTACTGCTTTTGAATAGGCGGTAAACTCGTCTAGAAACAACGCTCCACCATAGCAGCGCAAAGCAGCTGGTAACGGAGCTGAGAACTGGAGGGTCTCGGATTGAAAAGCGCTAAAACTTCTGGGGGCATTTTTCGAGAGCCTATGCCAAAGCTCGGCCGCGGCCCCTTTACCGAATATCTCAGCATGACTAAGTACGCGAGTAGCTTGATAAAACGGTCTTGCATGCTCTAGTACTTGGTCAATAGAATTGCCGGCCGCTACGGCTAATGCACTAATTTCTATCTGTTGCTCAGGGTTTTGAGGGGGCTGTATACCGGCAAAGCGTGAAGCTAGCATCGTTTTACCAACGCCAGGAGGCCCGATCATGAGCAAGTGGTGTCCTCCTGCCGCCGCAATTTCCAGCGCCCGTTTTAGCGGACGCTGGCCAGCTACCTCTGACATGCAATTTTCTATGGGTTTAGGTAGAATTGGTTTGGCGGAAAGCATGCCTGAAGGAGCGCGAACCACACCTCGTAGGAAGTCCGTGGCTGCGGCAAATGTGGCAACTGAGAAAAACGCAAGGTTTGGAAATCGCTTGGTGAGTACCCTTACATCATCAGGGTGAAAATGTGCCATTACCTGTGTGCACCCCGTCTGCTGCGCAACATACGCGATGTTAAACGGATCCTTGTATCGTGTAATCTCTCCTCGAAGGTTGAGTTCTCCTGCAAAAAGTGTTGTTTTTAGCTGGGTAGTAGGTAACTGCTTCGAAGCGCAAAGGATGCCTAATGCAATAGGCAAATCATAATGTGATCCGGATTTAATAATTTCCGTAGGGAGCACATTTATCGTGATTCGCTGTCCAGGCCAATGCCAATCACTTTCTTTTATAACGGCATAAATGCGCTGACGAGATTCTCTTACCAAAGTAGCAGCGCCACCGGTGATGTGCATTTTAATTCCACGGGAAATATTTACTTCCAAGGTAATTGGAAGAGAATACATCGCAGTTGGTTGAAGGGTACGGAGACGGATAAGCATATAGGTCGTTGTTATTTACCTATATAAATTGGAGCCTAGAAATGGGAGTTCCAAAGAATGTGTACAACTAGATGTTGTGCACAATAGCGATTAAAATTGGCCCTGTTTAGTCCGCCTTATTGGCCAGCTGACCACAAGCGGCATCAATGTCCTGACCACGAGAATGACGGATTGTTGCAATGATACCCTTACTTTCTAAATAGGATTTATACATATCCACAGCTTCCTGAGAGGCTTGGGTGTACGGGCCGTTATCGATCGGATTGTATTGAATGATATTCACCTTAGTAGGAATGGCACCACAGAACTTCGCCAAGGCTTTCGCATCTTTCTCGGTATCGTTAATCCCTCGCCAGATCACATATTCGAAAGTCACTCCGCGTCCTGTTTTTGCATACCAATACTGCAGGCTTTCTCGTAAATCTGCAAGCGTTGCGCTGCGGTGAGCTAGGGGCATCAGTTTGGATCGTTTTTCCTCGATGGCACTATGAAGAGAAATCGCGAGATTAAATCGCACTTCATCGTCGGCCATTTTCTTGATCAATTTCGGAACGCCAATCGTACTCAATGTGATTCGTTTTGGGCTTAGACCAAGTCCTTTGGGGTCTGTTATTTTCTCGATCGCAGACAGGACATTTGCATAGTTCAATAACGGCTCCCCCATCCCCATAAAGACAATGTTCGTAAGGGGTCTACCGAAAAATTCGCGGCCTTGACGATCGATAACTACTACTTGGTCATAGATTTCATCTGGGCCCAGGTTTCTCATGCGCTTGAGCGAGGCCGTGGCACAAAATGTACAATCTAAAGAACACCCTACCTGTGAGCTTACACAAGCTGTGATGCGTTTATCGGTGGGAATGAGTACCGATTCTACCAAAGCTCCATCGTGAAGCTTTACAGCATTCTTGATGGTACCATCAACGGAACGCTGCATGAGATCGACCTCAAGAAGCTTAAATTCGAAGTGTTCATCAAGAAGTGTACGAGTCTCCTTGCTGAGATTCGTCATCTCCTCGAAACTAGCGGCACTCTTTTGCCACAGCCATTGGTAGACTTGTTTCGCTCTGAAGGCTTTTTCCCCGTGCTGCTCAAAGAAGGCGATTAGCGCATCTTGACTTAAGCCTCGTATGTCCGTTTTGGTTGTACTCATCTACGGGCAAAGATACAGCTGATTGACGGCACTATTAGGCGCTTAGTCTAAATCTCTTTCGACTAACATCCCCATTTTCCCCATTTGGTAGTCCCGCATAGCCTCCATGATTTCCGTTTGATTATTCATTACGAAAGGACCATAGCTTTCTACCTTTTCTTGAATTGGCTTAGCACTAGCAAAAAGAATTTTAGTTGCCTGGGACGGTTCAAAAGTATAGCTACCTGGAGTCAATTCATACAGCATGTGCTCCTCTACAAGCCCGTACCCTTCGAGTCGACCGCCACCATCAAGCAGATACAAGAACGCAGCCTGCCCCTCACCTACTTGGAAATGTAGCGGTTCAGTGCTCGTTGTACCGTGCATGGTATCGATAGGATATGCACTTTTTAACGGACCCATGGCACCAGAAGGTACAGGTGAACCCGATACAATGCGTAGATCTGGATGTCCTTCTACCTCTGGCATTTCGTCCTTTTGCAGGGGTATGTACACGGGTTGCATCATCTTATTCGCCGCAGGTAAATTGACCCAAAGCTGAATGATTTCTTGAATCCCTCCTGTTTCACACAGTGCCGCAGGAGGACGTTCGCTGTGAACGATACCCATACCGACATCCATCCATTGCACACCACCTTCTGTAACGACGCTGTTATTGCCTCTAGAATCACGGTGATGAACCCCGCCCTGATACATAAAGGTCACGGGAGAAAATCCTCGGTGTGGATGCGGGCCTACTCCAGTATTCCATCGATCTGAACCTGCCTGGATTTCTCCGGCATGGTGGTGCAGCAATAAAAATGGTCCAATCTGATCTACTGACGCGGTTGGAATGGGCTGCTTGATGGGAGTGTTCCCCATCATCACCTCATGTCCTGGAAGAGCTCTACGTACGGGCATTTGCTAAAGTATTTGTTTAAACAACTAAAGCAAATATAGGCAAAGAAATTCGGACTATAACCCGACTTTTTAAGGTTGAATGGTGATGGGATCAGTAACTATAGTATTACTCCGATTTCCAGCCCGATCGATGACATAAATTCGATAAGTGACTTCCTCGGTCTCGCCCAAAGAATTGGTCAGAAACACACTAGGTATCGTCCACTCTAACGATCCTTGAATAGGTACCTCAGCGCCTCCAGGGACCATATTTGATATACGGAACTCGTGGGCCAATTCTAGTCGTTCGTCTACGACAAAGAGGTTATTTTCACTGGTTAAATTCTCTCCTAAATCACCATTTCCATCGAAGAACGAGATGCGCATATAAATGCTGTCTTCGAGCGCCACAATAGTCGTCGGCCCCAATTCCTCTAAGGCTATTTTCGGAACAGTACTGCCCGATGGGGTCTCACAGGAGACTAAAAATAGGCAACAAGTGGCCCAAAGTAACAAACGATTCATATAGGCTAGTACAAGTAAAAACTACAGTGGTCGACATACCACCAAGGAGACTCATGATCAGGAGACGAAACATTAGAGGTCCCGTCGGAGAATTGGACTCTAAAATAAGTGGTATCACCAGCGTTGAACGTGTTTGGGGCGAAGGATAACGTCCAATAATCTCCTACAAAATAGGATGCGTCTATAGCAGTCATGTTTCCATAATCCTCTTGTGCTCCGATGTAAATTTGAACGTTCTCAAGTTGTTCACTTGGAATAAGGTCATCATTCATATGCAGAAGCAGTCGAATGGTGTCACCGGCATCCGCTGCGAATGGAGCGGCCCATTCTGTTCGAGTTTCATCGATGCGGTTCTGGTTCCAATTGGACCAGTTTACATCCCCGGAAAATGCGACGTACCAATTAAAGTTAGGCACCTGATTTGGCGGAAGAGCCACCGTACCGTTTGTTGATTTTGCACTGTCCTCTATCCAAGCTTTGATCAGATTGATCTCTTGGTTTGATAACGGCTCGCCGTAGAGTGGCATTTGCCCTAATGTGTCGTTAGAGGTGACTAATCTGTTGTACATCCACGATTGATGCACATCGCCAGGCACCACTCTGTACTGGTAACTTAGGTCTGCATCATTTTTTACAACGGGATGGTAAACCAACGTGTTGTAACTCCCCTCGACAGTTCTAAAATCGGGTTCAAAAGTCCCGTCGTGACAAGCCGGGTTGGCACATCGCGGCTCCAGTATACGTTCGTGGATGGCGGCAAATCCGGTTAAATTGGCTCCAGGATCATCAGTAGGATCAACGTCGAATGGATTCGTCCCTGTATCCGTTGTACA
This sequence comes from uncultured Schleiferiaceae bacterium, assembly GCA_965656315.1. Taxonomy (GTDB): domain Bacteria; phylum Bacteroidota; class Bacteroidia; order Flavobacteriales; family Schleiferiaceae; genus UBA10364. Next base: position 25,802 of record CBFHKC010000001.1, read on the forward strand.
CGAGGCGAACACTAGGGCTGCTGCACATATGTAGAGTATTCGTCTCATGAAAACGCACCATTTAGCACACTTCCTGGAAGAGAAGGCATGTCTGTGTCAAACCCTAAAATATTGGCGATAGTAGGCACGACATCGACCGTCGCTCCGAGATCATTCGAAATACTATCCTGATTGACTACATCCGGAGGTCCTACGACCATACAGAACACGTCCCGAGCCATCGGATCCCCATTTGTGTGGTCTAAAGCAGGTCTGCCGTACTGATCTACAATCGTATTTGGAGTCTCATTCCTGCCTATCTCTGGCATAACGATAAGTACTGTATCATCTTTCATCCCCGGCGTATTCTGAATCGTATCCCAAAGATGTGCAACGCCATAATCTGCGCGGTGTAATGCGTTACAATATTCCGTGTATTCATCATGCGCAACGTCCACACCAAAAAGATTCACCACAAGAAGTTCAGGTTGAAATTCTTTCATGAGCTCTTCGGCGAAAAATAAATTGTATTGATCACCGGACATATAAGGTTGAAGCCCCCAAGGATTCGACAATGCACCACTAACTACCTGGTCTTGAATACTCTTGAGCCAACCAACGATTTGCTCTCGATCCTCATCATTATTCACGACCCCATTATTTAATGAATACGTCTTTCTGAAGTTACTATCAAGATAAGCTCGAAGCTCATCTATGGTCGCTGCCTTTTGATCGGTAAACTGCAGCTCATGTCGTAGGTTGACACTGACATCCCATTGAAAAAAAGGATTAGGTGCGATTTGATTCGCTGCGTACTGAACACCATAGTTCGG
>CBFHKC010000001.1:26712-77067 GCA_965656315.1 uncultured Schleiferiaceae bacterium
ATGCGAACTGTGATTTAACAGCGGATAAAGACTGTTACTATGGCTGAGCCACCAAGCATTTTTGGCGGCATGTGTTGGGCTGTTGTGCTTCCGATATAATTCAAAAACTGTAGGAAAAGGAGGATTCGTCCTTAGACTAAGATTTTCCGTGGTATGCTGCCCCGTAATGGCCGAAGTATGTCCGTTGAAATGCCCTGTCGGCCCTTCACTGAACTTAATGTTCGTGAATAAGGTACCGTATTCTTGAAGTGTCTTAGGTAAAGGACTGTTTGGCATCGGGGTGATTCCTCCAGCAATATCACCAGAGATTGAACTCGATCCTTTGAGCATAGCTGGCATCAAATTTCCTTCATTCTGTAAAATCGATTCCATATTTCTAACTCCACCGGCAAATAGACAGAAGACTACATGGTTCGCTCTGCGTGCCCCAGTAGCTGCAAACAATCGCCCCGAAGGAAGAATGGTTGGCAAGGTCATGCCCGCTGCCCCTAGCGCCGATTTTTTTAAGAATGATCTTCTATCCATGTCGCTAGTAAAATTTGTATTCAGTAGAAGTCATAAAAACATAGTAGATGTCCTCAACAGTCAACGTTTGGTATTCGGCAAGCTGACTTTCCCAGAAGGCCAATTCAAAATCGGACGGATCTCTCAGAAAAAACCGCTTGTAAGTTCTAGTGATAAAGCCCGTTGGGTCAGCGGCGATTTCATCGGCAGTAGGCAACACCAAGTCAGGGTTCAAAAGAAGGCTTTGTACGATCTCATCCACCACCAATTCCTTATCTCCGAAACTGATATAGGCCTTTCGCATCGTTTCCAAAACATCCACTGGGATTTCTTGCTCATACAAGTCTCTATAGGCAATGGTCATAAACTGCAGGTCATCCTTTAGTTCCGTCTTTTGCCCGGGAATATTCGGTGTTTGTGTCCCTACATCATAGATCGTACTACGCTGGCATGCAAAGAGCAAAAGGACAATGCCTAAAACACGAAATAACTTAACTATTGACATACTCGGAAGAGGTTAATAGGTGCTGCTGAAGCTGAATATATCCCCAGCCGTCATTCATACGTCCTAGGTAAAATACAATTTCGCGTGTATCGGGTATCCGATTTAAATACTGCTCGAAAAGTGTGATAATCAGTCCCTGCTTGAACTCATTCTGCTCGACGATAATCTTCAAGAAGTCCTCTTTAGAATTGCCATTCAAGCTGTAAAGTGTGGACCAATTATAGTCTGACATCGATATTCCGCTTGCCAATTCTGCATCCGAAGGGTATCTATGAAATGCGTGCTGATAAACACTGACTACGAAATTTTCCGTACCCATATTAATCTCATCATAGGCGGGAAGACGGAACATTCTTCGCATGAGTACCGTATAGCTGGAGTCCTGATTTATCCAACCCGTGTAGGCCTGTTTGTGGGCCTGGGCTCGTTGCAATAGTCCTTCCCAATATTCTCGTTCACCATCTGTTCCGCTGTTCGTAATGTAAAAATTGTATGCATCGATCTCTTCACGTAATCGCAACGTGTCGACGCCGTCCACGAGCCTGTTGCTCATAAACTGCCACACGGTCCAGCGTGCTCTCGGGTTCGTTTGGAGCGACTCGATGAAACTTGTGCGAATAGAACGACTGTAGGGATCAACACTCAACTGAGCGAACACCTCATCCTGTTCTAGGATGGTCGGCTTTCTGTTCAACAGTGCAATGAAGGAACGATTGATATAATTCTCTAATTCTACATCCGTTATCGTTGAGTCGACAGGAAAAGTATCGACAGGAACAACATTTGCATCTTCACAAGAAGTCATGAATAATGTCGATACTACAAGAAGAATTAGCAATAAGTCTTTCATACCACGAATATAAACTTTATCCACAGCGGTGGAATCGAGGATTACGGTAGAATTTCTAACAACTCCATGATAGTGCTAATTTCAAACGTAACGCGTTCTGTGTGGCGCACTCCTTTTGGGTTGAAGAACACTTGGTCGATCCCTTCATTTCTGGCACCTACACAATCCGCGATGAGATTATCACCAATCATTAAGCTCTCTTTACGAGTTGCTCCAGTCAGTTTTAATGCCCTGCGAAAGATCTTCGGGTCGGGCTTGTTCGCTCCAACTTGATCACTACACAAGAGCAAATCAAACAAGGGCTCCAATCCACTTTCAGAAAACTTAATGTTTTGACTCTCGTGAAAACCGTTCGTAATCACATGCAACACATATCCTCTTTCTTTCAGCGTATGTATAACCTCTCGAGTCCCTTCGATCAAATGATTCTGGTAAGGCGTTTCGGCGATATAACGGGTCTCTAATGTCCAAGCGAGCTCGTTCGCCTCGACTCCAAAATGAGCAAAGGTTTCACGAAATCTAGTTTCACGAAGCGTTTGTTTATCAATTTGACCTTGGCGGTACATATCCCACTTCAAGTCATTAATCGTGATGTATTTCGAGAAAAAGGTATCGAAACTTGGCATACCTAAGTCTTGAAGACTTAGATCATCAAAGAGATTGCGAAGTGACATTTCGGAATTTTTCTCAAAGTCCCAGAGTGTGTGGTCCCAATCAAAGAACAGGTGCTTATACGGCATCTTTAGTGGTTTTCTGTTTGAAATATCTAGCCCAGATAGGCAAGCGGTTTTCTACGTGCATGAAGAACGGATGGTTAGTTGCTCCAAATCCGCTATAAAAGCGAGCCAGACCATCTAAACTACTCCCCTCAAAATCTATGACATGATCGGAGCTCGCTACCGTTCGAATGTGCTGATCGATGAGCCAGGCACTTACCCCATGCTCTTTTCCAAAATCGTTCGTAGCGTTTAAAATTAATGTAGACCGTCCCTCCACGATAATCCAAAAGTGAGCACCAATGAGCTGGTTATATTCGTCGCGCACCGCGTAAAGTGTTCCTTTATTTTGGTACTTGCAGAACTCCATCAGTTTTTTCAGACGCTCCAGGTTTTCATCTGTAATAGCAGTTTGCGACTGCGTATTCAATTTCCAAAGCGAAACAGCTTCCTCAATACTCGACCACTCGGCCCATTGCAGATCTATAGCATTGGCCTTTTTAATATTGCGTTTATTCTGCTTTGAATAGGCGGAATACAACGCTTCATAGCAGTCGTTTGTCTGCAGGGAATAATTCGCCAACGCTTCCGGTTTGAAGTGTGCTGGAAGCGGTGTACCCGGTGCTAAGAAGAACTCACCATATTTAACGTAGCGCGTGGCCTCATTTATGAGATCCTCGATCCACTTGGTCGAAAGCGGAATTTTAGCATACGGCCCTGTGCTTTGTGTCCCAAAAGGTCTTGTAGTATAGCTGAGCCCGTTTTTAGTGCGAAGAAAAATAGGTAAGATAACCTCGTAGTCGCCATAGACGATCGCATCCCACTGCGGGACTAGCCAGTTCAAATACCAACTAAAACCGTAAGGCTGTGGGGCCTGTAATGACGAAATACAAAGATCCCAACGCTCAAAGTCAATATCCTTATGCTTGATGTATTTAAACCTTTGCGGCATCTATAAAGTCTTTATATAAGCTAACCCACCCTTCGGTCTGTGGTTCAGTTTGCCCGTAAGTTCTGTTGTGCCAAATACTAATTAAGGCACCTCCTACTTTACGGTAAATAGCGGGCCATTTCATCAATTCCTTTCTCGCTTTCTCTGCCGTCAGTCCGCCATACATATAATAGGTCGTATCCATAAAGGCAAAAGGATGCTGCATCAATGGCAATTCTGCATCTATCTCAACATCGTAAAAAGTAAAGGGAGTGGCCATAGACGCACGGAATCCGGCTAATTCTGCATACCCCATGCTGTGCTCTTCCGTTATTCCCAAGTCCAATAAGGTGCGTTGGGTGTACGGTGTTCTCAATTTCAAATAATGCTGTCGCGAAGCATTGACCGGCCGGCGCAGAATTTCTTGCAGATCCTCACGCTCAGCAGCAATTTTTTTCTCGTCTCCACTTGAAGCATAGGACGGATGTATCCCAACCTCAGCCCAGTCCGCAATGTCGCGCAGTCGAACTGCGGCGTCCGTACTGTATGGACTAACATTGCGATCGTTCGGGCCGAACTCCGCAAGAAGCATGAAATAGGTCGTCGGCACTTGGTGTTTTTTATTCCAATTTCTTTGCTTTCTGAAAGTATCAAAGGGGTCACGACGGATACCTAGGAGTACCACTAGACGTTCATTGATTTTCGTGAAATCAAAATTGGCCGCATCTTTCGCAAAGGCACCAATTGTGCGTAGAGCACCTTTTCCCTTGTACGCGAACATGTTATCAATGTCTACCGTCGTGCGATAGGAATAGTGCTTTGAAAGATCAAAATCTTCGCCGAACATCAACTTACCTACTTCCAGTGCCCATTCATTTATGAGTGGACGCTCCAAAAAACCATTCTGATAGGCAAAACTTTCTGTTGCCGGGAATCGACCGTGTGCATCCGGGATAAAGGGTAAATATTCCTCATACCGAGAAGCCAAGTAAAAGGTAGCTGCTAAGGGATCGAACGGTAAACTCCCAATATTTCTCTGGCAGATAATTGGCATATCTTTCCAAGATGATGGATAGAGTTCTTGTTCGCTAATCTCCTTCTCCCAAAGTAGACCGTGAGGACTAATGTGAAGTCCTTCGTGTAGATCTTGTGGACAATAATTCACTTTGAAACCGGGTGCGTTTTCCCAGCTCGCCTTATCGAAATAATGGACGACTTTAACGCGCATTGCATAGGTAAAAAACACCTTAGCTGCCCATCGCAACCGAGGAGCGTCGTGCTTTGAGAAAAGCGCTATTACGGCATCCATTGACCGCCGTTTACATGCAACGTCTGTCCCGTTGTAAACGGACTTTGAACAAGCATATCAATATAGTTTGCAATTTGCTCTGGTGCACCAAACTCTCCAGCTGGAATCGTCGTTAGCACCTCATCCAGCATGTCTTTGGGTACATCAAAGAGCATCCCAGCATCCATATACCCGTAGGCTATGGTATTCGCGGTAACGCCTTTATTCGCACAATCTAAGGCGACACCTCGCATGTATCCTTCAAGGGCACTCTTGGATGCGGCGTAACCGCTGGTTCCAAACGAAGGTTTATGCGCGACTACTGAGCTTATATTGATGACACGACCGAAGCCCCTATGACGCATATCTCCTAAAAAGGCTTGAGTCGTGCGAACGGCTGAGAAGAAATTGACTTCGAAAAGCTTATGCATTTCTTTGGAGTCGAGCTTCCACGCAGCTGCTGCATGTGCAATACCAGCATTGTTAATCAAAATATCCACACCGCCCTGATGGGCTGCCCATTCCTTAAGTGCAACTACGTCTCCATCGTCAGTTAAATCTGCGCGGAACACCATCGCTTGTAATTGTTGTTCTTTTAAGTATTCACGCAGCTCGTCTGCACTACTTTTTGTGGTGAGAAGTAATTTGTAACCGAAATCTAAGAGCTTGGGAATGATCGCTTTCGCTACACCGCCACCTGCTCCAGTGAGAAGTATTGTTTTCATGAACCGCTGGTCGTATACATGGTAACCCCGTTAGAGGTATATGCTTTCAAAAGTATGGATTTCATTTGAGCCGCATCGACCAAAAGTGCCTTTGCTTCACCTATCTGTAGATGTCGAAGTGCCCCCTCTTTTTCTAAAAGCGGTATGAGGCCATCACATTCGCGTTTAGCACTCATCTCCGGGTTATGCACCTTGGATACCACCTCGACTGTTCGCTGCCCACTAGTAACCTTAAACGTTTTAGATTCCGGTAAATAGACAGGGAATTTAAACGTTTTCCATCCGATCGCATCTTCTACGGCGTGAAGACTGGTTCCACTGTTTATCAAAGTTGTGCCGATATATAAAATCTGACCGTTCCATTCCATATGCTTTCGCCAGGGACTGTGTTCCCCATAAGGCGTGGCATCGGTGTGATGTCCAGTACAATAGTCGATGGATTTCGGACCATATGCGGCCACAGGCTCTAAGGGATGTGCGCTGCGGGCATGAGCAAATTCAGTTCGAAACACTTCTGTAATCGCCCCCATTCTTGAGGGTGTTTGCGCCACATCAAACTCTTCGAGCGCATGCTCGGCTTGCAGCGAGACTACCGGGCTTGACGGCATGAGCAATGTTGTATCAGCATCTATTGACCCGAGTAACGCATGAACGACTGTAGAGGGACCTCCTTCTACATAGCCAATCGCACTTAGTGAACTGTGCACTAGTAGATCACGTGTCGGATCGACCCCACCATCAAGAAGCTGTTGGGTTAGTTTTTCCGCGGTCCATGTGTCCCCTTTGTTTCGTTTTTTATCCAGAGCGATGCGACGTAACTGCTTTTTTCGAGCGCGGTTCCATTCCAGAATTGTCGATGGAACGAGTGATCTAAGAATATCTTTCATGAGCGTTAAGTAAGGTGTCTAGGAAGTATTTCGTTGCCCAATTCGGTAATCCAAACGGCTCATACCTTCCCCACAAAGGAAAACTACCAGGAATCGCTCCAAGGGAATCTGAATGTTCACGAGCACCACGATCTGCTATCGCTACTAGAAGGATGTTCATTTTCGTAAACGCTGCCTCCCAAAGTACTTCACCTGTGATCTTGAACATGTGCTCCCATACAATCGCAAGCTGAGCGCCTCCGGTGGGAATAAAGCTCTCTGTACCGGTCCAATTCTCACGATAGCGTCCATTTAGTATACCTCTATTAAGAAATTCCGTAGCCAAAACACGCGCAGGAAGCAGTGCGGCTTCTTGCATCGTTTTGTCTTCTAGGTGTAGACCCATGTGCCAAAGGCCGTCGATAGTATACGCAATCGTATGAATAATCGGTTGATCGTTCTTGTGGGTAGTATTGTCGCAATTAGAAAACCAGCCTAGGGAATTCTGCTGGCTCATCACCCATGAACCGTGCAACAGGGCCGCAGCTTTCCATTCTTTCGCATGCTCTGGAAAATGAGGAAGCCAATCCAGTACCGGTGCCATCACATAGGTCCCATACACGCGAATCGCTCCCATGTAGTCGTTTGAGGAAAAACGGCCTTGCTTATCAAGCTGGTCCAAAATCCACTGAATGCAACGAAGCGATGCATTTTTATAGCGCTCTTCACCAGTGGTTTCGAATAGTGCAAGCGTACCGCGCAGGATCTGCCCACTGTTAAAGACTACCGAAGCTCTCTTTTGATGTAGGTAGCCACCTGGCCAACCTCCGTCTTCATGCTGTATGGATAACAACCATTCTCCAGCAGAAAGTGCTGCGTTTTTCGTGACGTCTGACCAGGGCATTTGACCCTCTGAAAGAGCGGAATAACGGAGCAGTGATGGGATGATGTAGCCGGTAGTTTCAGGATATGAACTGGTCCAGCCTTCGTTAAAATAGTACGTTCCAGAACCGCGATCCTCACCGACTGTAATGCTTCTTGTCAGCCATTTAGCTGCATGATGCATTGCTTTAGTTCGGTCTTCTTCTCTTTGGTGCTCGAGGTAAGAGCGTAGATACATCATCTTGTTCACCTCTGCTAGTAGCAACCTCAGGTTGTCATACTTGGTGAGAAATTTTTGCCAATTTTTAATGTACCTCAAAGCACCCATCTACATCATTCCTTGATCCGAAAAGCTAAAGTAGCCACTACGGGTCACAATCAAGTGATCTAAGAGGTTTAGATCTAGCGTTTGTGCGGCATCGACCAATTTTCGAGTCATCCTCTTGTCATTTTCACTAGGCTTTAGCGCACCGGACGGGTGATTATGTGCAACAATCATTGCCGTAGCACCCAATTCAATCGCACGCTTTAACACAATGCGTACATCCGTTACCGTCCCCGTTATCCCACCACGAAACAAGTCCAGACAGCTGATCGGGATATGCGCTCGATTGAGGTACAACACATGAAACTCTTCATGAGACAGGTATCGAAGATTATCAAAATAGGGCACTGCATCACTGGATTTCTTGATCGCACTCGGCATGCTCTGAGGCGTATTCCAGAGTTTATGCAACTCGAGCATTGCTAAGATTTGCTTGGCCTTCACAGGACCAATTCCCTTTATGCTTTTCAATGCGGCTTCATCCGCTTGCACTAGTTGTTCCATAGAAATAAAGTGAGCATTTAAACGACGTGCGAGCTCATCCACACTTTGGTAGCGCGAAGCTCCGTTTAACACAAAACTCATCAGTTTTTCTTGCGACCAAGGCCCTTGCTGGTCTTTAAAATTTTCATTCATAAGGAAGGTATGTTTTTAGTAAGGGGTTCCTCATATAAGTTCGATGGTGACCAATTAAAATCCTACTTTTAGTGCTATGAAAATAGCAGTACTCGGATCTCGCGGAATTCCCAACCGCTATGGTGGTTTTGAAGAAATGGCTCAGCGCGTTTGTCCTATGTGGGTAGCCGCCGGTCACAGGGTGGTTGTATACACGACAAGCGACCATCCCGAGCGAATGGAAACGTTCGAGGGCGTTGAGATTCGTTACATTTTCAACCCCGAACGCACCTTAGGTCTCGCCGGACAATTCATCTATGATTTAATGTCCCTGAGGGATGCACAGAAGGAACATTTCGATGTCATTCTTCAGCTCGGCTACACCACCTCTGGAATTTGGTCTTTTCTTTGGCCGGCTGAAAAAACCGTTACGAACATGGATGGTTTAGAGCATCAGAGGGCCAAATACAGTGGACCTTTAGCTGGTTTTTTGCGTTGGTCGGAGAAACGAGCAGCTAAACGTTCAAAACTTTTAGTTGCTGACAATCCGGAGATTGCGAAATACTTAAAAAAATACAGCCAACCAACCCTTACCATTGCATACGGAACGGATGTGATTGAAAAGACAACTGCACAAATTGAACTCTTGCAAAATTGGGCAAAAGAGCAGGAAATAGATCTAGTTCCCGGAGCCTACTCCCTTCATATTGGCAGAGTGCAGAAAGACAACCATGTTCATGAAATCTTAGAAGCAGCAAAAACCAGTGGAATGGAATTGGTAGCGATAGGTGACTATTCAACTACGTATGGGAAACTTTTGAAAGACGCCTACAGCTCGGTGGAGAACATTCATTTTCCAGGGACATTATATGAGAAACCGATCCTGAACGCACTTCGGTGTCATAGCAAGTTTTACATACACGGGCACAGCGCAGGTGGAACAAATCCTGCGTTGTTAGAAGCGCTAGGTTGCGGCTGTTTCGTGTTGGCACACGGCAATAATTTCAATGCAAATGTACTGGGAGGACTCGGAGGCTTGTGGAACAGCACAGAAGAGCTGAGCACCCAGATGGGACTTACACCAGAGTCAGACTTAGCTGAGAAACAGCGCGAAATCGCACAGAACCGTATGGCGGAACATTTTACTTGGCAACAGATCGCTAACGAGTATCTGCGTGCGTTTGAAACTATACTTTAAGTCGGCACCGCATAAAAAAGCCCCGTCTCTCAATCGTGAAAAACGGGGCTTGAAAAGTAATTTCAATCGGCTTAAATGATCAACATTGCATCACCAAAGGCGAGGAAACGGTATTTCTCTTTGATTGCTTCCTGAATCGCATGCATCGCAAGATCGTGACCGAGCATCGCACTATTCATCATCAACAATGTTGAGCCTGGAGGGTGGAAGTTGGTGATCATGGAATCTGGGACTTTCACTACATATGGAGGGAAGATGAACTTATTTGTCCAGCCCTCAGTCGCGGTAACACGCCCCCCAGTGGTTAGTGAACTTTCAAGTGTGCGAACAGTCGTCGTACCTACAGCACAAACACGACGCTTGTTCAATAAGGCTTCGTTTACCACATCAGCACAAGGCTGCTCTAAGAAGAACTGCTCACTGTCCATTTTGTGCTTGCTCAAATCTTCCACTTCCACAGGACGGAACGTACCTAGACCTACGTGGTGGGTTAATTCCGGCAAGTGCACACCTTTAATCTCTAAGCGCTTCATCAAATGCTTGGAAAAGTGTAATCCTGCCACTGGAGCAGCAACCGCACCTTCTTCTTTCGCAAAAATTGTTTGGTAGCGCTCCGCATCTTCGCTAGTAGGCTCGCGGTCGATATATTTTGGAAGAGGCGTCTCCCCCATTTCTGTCAACTTCGCACGGAACTCCTCGTACGAACCGTCGAACAAGAAGCGCAACGTACGACCTCTAGAAGTGGTGTTATCGATCACCTCTGCCACTAGAGAATCATCGTCCCCGAAGTAGAGTTTGTTTCCAATTCTGATTTTACGTGCAGGATCAACGAGCACATCCCATAGTCGGCTCTCAGAATTCAACTCGCGCAGCAAAAAGACTTCAATGCGCGCTCCTGTTTTTTCTTTATTCCCCCACATTCTTGCAGGAAAGACTTTCGTGTTGTTCAGCACCATCACATCACCGTCATCGAAATAGTCGATTACCTGGTGAAAGTGTTTGTGTTCGATTTCGCCTGTATCCTTGTGAACTACCATCAAACGGCTATCGTCGCGGTGTAAGGTCGGCTCCTGAGCTATGAGTTCCTTCGGGAGATCATAGTCAAAGTGTGAGAGTTTCATTTTCATAGCTTACGGGCTTTGAAATGTTTATAGTTAAGCGGTAAAGGTACGATTTCGGCACCCCCCTTGTCAAGTTTATTAAAGACCAATTGACTTTGAACAATAAACTTTCGAAATTTGTTAAACTTCGACGCACTGATTAGCAGTGTTTGCACCATCAAAATTGGACACTTAAAAACTACGCCCTATGGGAGTTAATTTACGTACCGAACTTACCGCCATTCGCTCAAAAAGCACCGATTCCTACCACAGCGATATGCTTCAAGGATTCACGCAACTCTTCGCACAAAAATCTGAAGGCGAGCGTATTCTGAATAACCTTTTCGCCTCTACGGGTCAGGAAGAAACGCTGCACTTTGATGCGTTAGATACGGAACGTATCTACCACATTAGCGCTATCGAGAAGTTGTGTGTCGACTACAGATTACGCTTTTTAGACTCCTCGCTTTTCAAGGGAACTTTTCCTGTCGAAGCGCTTGACGCAATCAAAGCATTCGAAAAACAGCAAGGCCGTGAGATTAAAGGGTTTAAAATGATCGCTCCTGCTCCTATGTTTAAGTTGGAAGAAAAGGACAAAGATCCATTGTTGATGGTACCGATGGGCGGGGGCTACTACTATCTCCTCGCACAGTGGGGCAACGATCTGCACCCGTTAAGAAAGGCGCTGGTATATCCCTTCAGAGACTTTGAGGCGCTTTTACGTACCGTATTTGTGTTCTGTGCAGCTGTAGCATTGCTCTTTCCTGAATCCTTGATGCGCGGACCTAAGGATACTGGCACCATACTTCACATTAGAGTGATTTTCTTCTTTTGGATGGTCTTCTCGACCGGAGCAATGACCGCGTTATATGGATTCTCCCGAATGAAGAACTTCAACGCGAATCTTTGGAAGAGCAAATATTTAGACTAATGAAGGAACTGATTTTCCTACAAAGGGCGCTTTTTTAAGCGTCCTTTTTTAGTTCCGAAATAAAGTGATCAGACCATTCTAAAGGCGTCTTCGCACCTTCCGCTAGGTAGTCGCCAATTTTAGTTCGGCGCAGCCCTACTAAATGTGCTCCGCTTTGGAGCGCCTTCCCTAGATCATGGGCTAAGGACCTAATGTAGGTGCCTTTACCGCACAACACGCGAAGTTCCAGCAAGCCCTGTTCAAAGGATAAGATTTCGAGCTCAGCAATATGAATGCTTCTCGGCTCCATCACAACCTCTTCTCCAGCGCGAGCCTTCTCATAGAGTCGAACTCCGCCTTGCTTGATGGCAGAAAATATGGGAGGGTACTGCTGAATATCTCCTGTAAATTCGACCAATTTCTCTTCAATTAACTCACGGGTGATGTGGGCGGTCTCAAACTTCTCATCAATCTCAGACTCTAAGTCGTAGGACGGGGTCGTTCCCCCGAATTGTATCTGGGCAACGTATTCTTTGGACTGCCCCATGAAGGTGCTGATCTCCTTCGTTTTCTTACCCACACAAATGATGAGCAAGCCTGTAGCAAGTGGATCTAACGTTCCCGCATGTCCTACCTTGAGCTTTTTCAAACCCAATTCCTTTTGCAACGTGTAACGGATTTTGGCCACCGCCTGAAAGCTGGTCCAAGTAAGGGGCTTATCGACGAGCAGCACTTGGCCCGCTTTGATGTCTTCTGAAGTCACTAAAGCTGGGGTTCTAGAAGAATAATTGGCTACCGATAATCACCACAGCAACTGCAAAACAGTAATACGAGAAGTATTTGAGCTTTGCGCGCTTCACTAAAGCGATCATCCAGTTACATGCTACGATTCCACTTACGAAAGCAGCTAACAGTCCTAGAAGTAGCGCGAACGTACTTACCTCAGCGCCCATTGCTTCTCCAGCAACAATATCCTTCGCATCAAGCAGTGCCTTTCCAAGAATGATCGGCAAGACCATTAAAAAAGAAAAACGAGCCGCTTTTGTCCTATCAATACCGAGCAGTACTGAAGTTGAAATGGTCGTACCGCTGCGTGAAATACCTGGCAAGATGGCAATGGCTTGAGAAAGTCCGATAATAAATGCTTCCAACGCACCCACAGGTTTACCTGTGGTTTTGGCGCGATCGGCAAGGAATAAGAGCAAGCCCGTGATCGTTAGCGTGGCCCCGATAAGAAGTAATTGGCCCTCGAAAAGAGTAGAAATCTCCTCTTCAAAAGCGAGCCCAATAATCCCTGCAGGCACCATCGACAACAAGATGTACAAGGCAAATTTTGTCTCATCATTCCACTTAAACTTTAGCAAACCGGCAATGATTTGACCGATCTCCTTACGGAATACCACAATCGTACTTAAGGCCGTACCTGCGTGTACCACCACATCGAAGGTCAATGATTCGCTACCGGAAAGATCCAGGCCGAATAACGCTTTTCCGATCTCAAGATGGCCCGAAGAACTTACGGGTAAAAATTCTGTAAGTCCTTGTATCAGCCCAAGGATTAGTGCTTGAATAGGTGTCATGGTTGGTTCTGCTAAGATTTACACTCCTTTAAAGCGAGTAAAGGTGTTAAGCGTCTTTTTTAGGAAGCATGATTGCTACGATGGGCAATACAAGTCCGATGAAAAGAAGCCATGGTGCAACACCGATGCGCTGCGTACCGAATATCTCAGGATTAAATTCACTTGGATCTTCCGCACCTCCACCCAGCATTAAAGCAAAGCCTAAAGCGAGCATGAGTAATCCAGCAATCAGCACCACATATTTGCGGCGGTCAAATAGAAATACGTCTTTCTTGTCCATATCTAGTAATATAATTCGTTAGTTCTCAATTTTAAATAGCGTCGAATCGCAATAGCTGTACTCAAGCCGGGGACTACCAGCCCCATAACCACCAACACCCCCACTACTCGAATAAAGGTATCTGTCGTAAATAAGGTATCGAAGGCAGGAAAGTACCGGGCAAACCCGTACAGTGCAGCATATAACAGCCCTGAGCTAAGAGCAGCGGAAAGCACGCCCAGCAATAAACTGTTGATCAGGTATGGTCGACGAATAAATCCGCTCGTAGCCCCCACAAGCTGCATCGTTTTTAATAAGAAGCGCTTCGAATAAATGGTTAGTCGAATGCTTGAGTTGATCAGCGCAAGTGCAACGAGCAACAGTACTCCTGCCGCTCCCGCGAGTATGTAGGTGATTTTCTCGATGTTATCGTTCACCAAACTAACCAAATCACGATCGTATAAAACGTCGGTAATATATTCTCCGGAAATGAGCTCCGTGCGTAACGCATCTAAATCTCCCGTAGCGACAAATTCAGCGGTAAGGTTCACGTCAATCGTATTGCTCAAAGGATTGTATCCCAAGAAGGCCACAAAATCTTCACCCAAGTCCGCTTTTAGCGATTCTGCCGCCTCGTCTTTGGTAACTAGAGTCGCCTGCTTAGCATAAGACGCTAGCTGCTGTGTTTTCAGCATGGTACGCAGCTCAGCCTCAGGAATATCCTCCTCAAGCACTAAGGTAAACGTGAAATTTTCGCGTACGGTACGGCTTAAATCCTGTGCAGAAAACACTAAGACCCCCAAGACTCCGAGTACAAATAAAACTAAGGTCATGGAAACTACCACGGAGGCGTACGAAGATCGAACGCGTGAAGATGTAAATTTTTGCTCTTTGGAACTCATCGGAGCGAAAATAGTAAATCCTGCTCTGCATTCACTAATTTCGCGGACGTTCAACACTTCTTTAACGACATGGAGTACAATCATCGCGAAATCGACCAGAAATGGCAGGCCAATTGGGCCAACAAAGGCACCTACAACGCCAGTAAAGACAAGGACCAACCCAAATTCTATGTGTTGGACATGTTTCCATACCCTTCGGGGGCGGGACTGCACGTAGGACACCCTCTAGGGTACATCGCCTCAGATATTTTTGCACGCTACAAGCGCCAAAAGGGCTTTAATGTGCTCCATCCGATGGGTTATGACGCTTTTGGGCTACCTGCTGAGCAGTATGCCATCCAAACCGGTCAGCATCCTGAGAAGACCACAGAAATAAATACAGCCCGCTACCGTGAGCAGCTTGATCGCATCGGATTCGGACTGGATTGGTCGCGCTCTTTTAAAACCACAGATCCATCATACTACAAATGGACGCAATGGATATTCATCCAACTCTTTGACGCTTGGTATGACCTAGCTGACGGAAAAAGCAAGCACATCAGCACCTTAATCGCTCACCTCGACGTGCACGGTACCGATGGTTTGCGTGCCGCAGAAACTGAAGAACTTCACATCAGTGCAGAGGCGTGGAACGGTATGAACCCTAGCGAACAATCAGAGGTGTTGTTGAACTACCGCCTTGCCTACCGCAGCGAAAGTAACGTGAACTGGTGTCCTGCATTGGGTACGGTGCTTGCGAACGATGAAGTCAAAGACGGCTTGAGTGAGCGCGGTGGACACCCTGTAGTGCAAAAGAAGATGATGCAATGGTCCATGCGCATCACCGCATTTGCAGACCGATTGCTAGAAGGTCTCGACCGCATCGACTGGAGCAGTTCATTAAAAGAAACACAGCGCAATTGGATCGGTAAATCCGTAGGCGCAACGATTGCCTTTAACATCGATGGACACGACGGTCAGATTGAAGTATTTTCGACGAGACCAGACACCTTATTCGGAGCAACATTTGTTACACTAGCGCCTGAGCACGAGCTCGTTGCCAAGGTAACCTCAGCAGAGCAGCGTGAAGCTGTAGAGGCCTATCAGGCAATGGCTGCTGCACGTAGCGAACGCGACCGAATGGCAGACACCAAAACCATTAGCGGTTGTTTTACCGGCGGGTACGCTTTGCATCCAATCACTGGAGCGCAGGTGCCTATCTGGATTGGAGATTATGTCCTTGCTAGCTACGGAAGCGGCGCAGTGATGGCTGTACCGGCGCATGACAGCAGAGATTATGCATTCGCGAAACATTTTGATTTACCGATCGTCCAAGTGGTCGAGGGAGGCGATATATCGACCGAGAGTTACGATGCAAAAAGTGGCAACATGATGAACTCGGACTTCTTGAACGGCATGGATTGTATGGTTGCCAAAGAGAAGATGATTGCACACTTGGAAGAAATTGGCTTTGGAAAAGGAGCTACTCAATACAAACTACGCGACGCGATCTTCGGCCGCCAACGTTATTGGGGTGAACCTATTCCCGTGTATTACGAGAACGGCATTCCTAAGACCATACCGCTCGAAGACCTGCCGCTAACCCTACCGGCGGTAGATGCCTATTTACCTACCGAAGACGGGGAACCGCCGCTAGCGCGCGCCAAAAATTGGACTTACGACGGTCATCCTTTGGAGACGACGACTATGCCAGGCTGGGCCGGTTCTTCGTGGTACTTCTTGCGTTACATGGACGCACATAACAACGAGGAATTTGCAGGAAAAGAAACCACGGCGTATTGGAATCAAGTGGATCTATACGTAGGTGGCTCTGAGCACGCAACCGGACACCTACTCTATTCGCGCTTCTGGACGAAGTTCCTATTCGACATGGGCTTTATCAGCTTTGACGAGCCCTTTAAAAAGCTCATCAACCAAGGAATGATTCAAGGGATAAGCGCCTTTGTATATCGCATTGCTGGTACCAACACTTTTGTTAGCGCCGGATTAAAAAACCAGCACGAGACTCAAGCTATTCATGCAGATGTGAGTTTCTTGCATGGCGACGAGCTGGATGTGGAGGCGTTTAAAAATTGGCGTGAGGAATACAAGGACGCGGAATTTATTCTAGAAGACGGCAAATACATCTGTGGCCGTGAGGTAGAGAAGATGTCGAAGTCGAAGTTCAATGTGACTAATCCAGACGATATCGTTGAGAAGTACGGTGCTGATGTACTTCGAATGTACGAGATGTTCTTAGGACCGCTGGAGCAAAGTAAGCCTTGGAATACGCAGGGTCTATCTGGTGTCGCCGGATTCCAACGTAAATTTTGGAAGCTCTTCCACAAAGAAGGGGCATTCGCTGTGAGTGATTCTGCTGCAGATAAAAAAGCACTTAAGGCAGCACACACATGTATTAAGAAGGTGAATCAAGACATCGAGAATTTCAGCTTCAACACCTCGATCAGTGCCTTTATGATTGCGACCAATGAGCTGACTGAATTAGGTGCAAATCAGCGCGAAGTTCTTGAGCCGCTCGTTCGACTTATTGCTCCATTCGCACCGCACCTGGCAGAGGAATTGTGGGAGTCACTTGGCAACACAACGTCGGTAACCGCAGCCGCTTACCCTAGCCATAAGGAAGAGTATTTGGTGGAAAGTTCGAAAAACTATCCAGTTTCGTTCAATGGCAAGGTTCGCTTTCAGATGGAATTGCCATTGGACATGAGCAAGGAAGATATTGAAAAGACCGTACTTGAAGACGAGCGAACCATCGCACAGATCGGCGACAAGCAGGTTCGCAAAATGATCGTAGTACCTGGCCGCATTATTAATATTGTGATTGGATAGGAACCGCTGCGTTAGCGCAAAAAAAAGGCCGCCCGATGGGCGGCCTTTTTTTTGCGTATTACTCAGGGCTACAATGCATCAAGCTCTGATTTTAGCCCCTTCATATAGTCTTTATAAGCTGCCATTCGTTCCTTTGAGAGTGGCTCTGCATCAGGAAGCTTTTGCTTGTATGGATCCATTTGCTTGCCATTGACCCAGAAGCGGTAACAGACGTGTGGCCCTGTAGCAAGTCCTGTTGAACCTACATAACCGATCACATCTCCTTGCTTTACGCGTACACCATTCTTAATGCCTGGTTTGATCTTACTCATGTGTAAGTACTGCGTGGTATACTTGCTATTGTGGCGAACCTTTACATAGTTTCCGTTCGCCGAAGTGTATTTAGCTGCGATCACAACCCCATCTGCAGTGGACATGATGGGAGTTCCTGTTGGTGCTGCGTAGTCTGTTCCGAGGTGCGCTTTCCAACGTTTTTGCACAGGGTGGAATCGGCGACCGCTATACCTTGAAGAAATACGTGTAAAGTTCAGTGGTGCTCTAAGGAATGTTTTACGCAAACTACGTCCCTGCTCATCATAGTAGTCATGAAAGCCCAATTCATTATCGTACGGAAAGGCATAGAAATCATTTCCAACATGCACGAGGTTCGACGCAATAATGCGCTTAAGACCGACATAAGTGGTATCGTCGACATATTCCTCCTCATAAATCACACTAAACTCATCTCCTTTTTGCAATCGGAAGAAGTCAATCGACCATGCATAAACCTCTACTAAAGACATCGCTAATGCTTGGGTTCCTCCCGCACGTCCCACACTGAGATACAATGCATCGTCTATCTTACCAGCAATCTCTTTACGACGCACAGTGCGCTCTTTTTCTACCTTTTTTGCAAAGATGGAATCTTGTAATCCGATAATCCAATATTCAAATTTGCTCTCCGGATAAATAAAATAGGCCGGAAACAGGGAGCTATCGCCGGTGGCAAACTTCACATCAACTCCCGCACGAATCCGGCGAACATTAAAGTCATCCTCGACAGCGGCAGCTATTTTATAAATCTGGGAAGTTCCTATACCTCGCTTACCCAAAAGGGCTCCAAACGATTCACCGGAAGCTATTTTATGATTTTCGAAGCGCAGTGTATCAGAAGGCAAAGTGAGGTAGAACGCAGGCTCCTTCTCTTTTTCCACTACTGAAGAGGCCGTGGTTGACGGTTCACTGGATGCGTTATTTTTAGAATTGGACGATAACACCCACACTAAAATGATCACAAAAAAAGATGCTATGGCAATCCAAGCCTGCTTCTTTACACTCATAAATTATTTCTCTAATTCACTTAATACTTCATGCACCCAACTCTTGCCCCATTCAGCAATCTGCTGCTCGGTCCATAACTCTGGGAAGAAAATTCTACGCTGAAATCTTGGCGGCAAATACTTCTGCCAATTTGTTCCTCCGGTCGCAGCTATATCCGACGGCTTCTTGCTCAGATAACGAACAGCCGTCTTATAATGTTGCAATGGCCAATTCACGTTTACATTCAAATCTAGTGCTCGAAGTGCATCAGCTGCTTCAGCGCGTTGCTCACTGGTCCATGCTGCACTAATATCCTGATAACGTTCCCAAATATTGCAATGCTCGTAGGCCTCTGCGGCATAGATCAAATCGTCCCAATACTTCTCCATAAATTGGACCGCTGTGTAAGCTGGTTTACCTGTGTCCTCCACTTTTGCACCATCCTTCCAATAGATCGCTTCCATCTGATCCTCAATAGATTCCTCTACCAATTCAGCTCTACGATCCTCAGCCACGATATTGATCAGTGGCGCACATCCTAACTCAATGATTCTGTATTGAACACTCTGAAAACCCGAGGCTGGCGCCAAAGCATCGCGAAACGTTAAAAACTCCTCTTTTTTCATTCCATGCTCCATCACACCGAAGCTATTACGTAGCGCACCGAAGTATCGGTTAATTCGCTTTACGCGCTCAATAAAATCTTCAAAAGATAAATCCACAGTGGATGCAATAGCGTCAATCTCGATACGAGTCAGCTTAAAGTACAATTCTGTAATCTGATGGTACATGATGAAAATGGGCTCATCTGGTACATCCGTTACCGGACGTTGCAGACTCAACAACGTGTCAAGTTGAATGTAATCCCAATAATTCTGAAAACGCTGTAACCCCCATCCATTCAGATAGGTATCGAAATCTTGACCAGTACTCTCAATTTTCTCACGAAGCCCTTCAAGCTTCTTCATCATTTCAGGAGTCCATTCCATAACGCGAATAAATAGGTTCCCTCAAAAATAACCGCTAGAAGGTGTAGTGCGGCATGAAAACATTGGTTGTTATGAACGGGTTTTACAAGGCTATGCCGAGATATGTTTAGTGAGCGTGAACTTAAACTCAGTCCCTTTCCCCTCTTCAGATTTCACGGTAATGGTTTCGTTGTGCTTGTCGATAATGTGCTTTACGATTGACAATCCCAATCCGGATCCCCCTTGCTCTCGTGTACGCGCTTTATCTACTCTGTAAAAACGTTCAAAGATGCGCCCTAGATCTCTTTCAGGAATCCCGTACCCCTTGTCTTTAATACTGATTTGAATCTTTTCGTCAAACTCTTCACAGGAAAGGCGTACCGTCTTTCCTTCATCGCTATATTTCATAGCGTTCACCAGCAGATTATCTAGGACTTGTTCTATTCTCGGAGCGTCACAAAGTACTTCTAAGGCTCGAGACACTTTTAAATCTACATTGATGTTCGCCCCTCTTTTGGCCATAAAGCTTTCTACACCTTGTAGTGTATCCTCAATAAGATTATGAAGGTTAGTCGGCTCCAATGTGATATCATACTGCCCACTTTCCACTTTGGATAATACGTCCATGTCTTTAATGAGCGAGGTCATGCGTTCTACACTTTTTGCAGCACGTTTCAAAAACTTGTGTGCAACCTTCGGGTCATCCATCGCACCATCGAGCAACGTCAACACATATCCCTGAATGTTAAATATGGGCGTTTTTAATTCATGACTTACGTTCCCGATGTACTCGCGTCTGAACTGCTCACGGCCTTTAAGTTCTTCGACAATCTGACTCTGCCTAGAAGTCCATTGGGCTACCTCCTGCTCAAGCATCTCTAGGGTCATCGTCTTTCCCTTACGTCCAGCAACAGAAGCCATACCATGCTCTTCAATCATCTCTTGAATCTTTCGAATTCGCAGCGTGATGTTCATGTAAGTAGCTAGGAACAACCCTAGAAATAAGAGCAGACCATAAAATGCCCAAAACAGCCAACCTGGTACTTCCGTCAACATATCGCTGAGCCATTGCAGGCCAAAAGCTAAGCCAGTGAATACAAGCGATAGCAAAAGGGTTAATGGAACTAATCTCCCTGAACGCACAGATTATACATTTTCGAATTTGTACCCTACACCTTTTACGGTTTTGATACGGTCATCACCAATTTTTTCACGCAGCTTACGGATATGAACATCGATCGTACGTCCGCCCACAATCACCACAGTACCCCAAATGCGGTCCATGATTTCTTCTCTCGGAAACACCTTACCCGGCTTTGACGCAAGCAAACTGAGCAATTCAAACTCCTTGCGCGGTAGCTCTAGCACTTCACCCTTGAGCTCAATATGGTAGCGCTCTGGGTCAATAATGAGGTCACCTAGTGAGGTACGCTCATGTACTTCTTGCTCTGGTGTAGGACGGCGGCGTAGCAATGCTTTTAAACGAGAGGTAAGCACCTTCGGTTTTACGGGTTTCGTGATGTAATCGTCTGCACCTGCTTCAAAACCGGCAACTTGAGAATAATCCTCTCCACGCGCAGTAAGAAAAGCGATGATGGTATGTTCTAGAGCTGGAATGCGTTTAATATGATCGCAGGCTTCAATACCATCCATCTCGGGCATCATCACATCCAATAGGATCAAATCTGGAATGACTTCTTTGGCTTTTTCCACTCCCTCTTTACCGCTTGCAGCAGTATACACCTTATACCCCTCGGATTTGAGGTTGTACCCGACAATCTCTAAGATGTCCGGTTCGTCGTCTACAAGTAAGATTTTAACGTCGGCAGTTTTCATTTGCGTGTTTGTTTAGAAGCAACAAAGGAAAGATATAAAATGAATATGTCAATCCCATTATCGCGATGCTAACAACTTCGTAAACTCGGATTAACACAAGCATAACGACATGAAAAGTGCAACAAACTCAAAGTTGACTTCGGCTTAATCTTCAGTTTACAAAGAGCTCCTTGATTTGCAGAGTCATTAAACCAAAAGACACAACAACAATGAAATTTAACAAAATCCTCGCAGCAGCATTCGCTGCATCTATCCTTGCTTCTTGTGGAGACGGAGGAACAGATCCAAAACCAGTTGACCCGTCACTCGTTGTAGTGAAGAGCGGTCTTATCCAAGCGAACGAAACTTGGAGTGCTGATTCCATCTACCAGCTTAACGGTCGCGTTGTTGTAGACGCAGGTGTTACACTGACTGTTGAAGCAGGTACAATCATTAAAGGTGAAGAAGGTGACGGTGCCAACGCTTCTGTTCTTATCGTAAGTAAAGGCGGTATGATCGATGCACAAGGTACTGCAGAGAGCCCAATCGTTATGACTTCTGTTCTAGACAATATCGCAGTAGGTCAGCGCAACGGTTCTAACCTTGACGAGACTGATAACGGTCTTTGGGGTGGTTTGATCTTGTTAGGTGACGCTCCAATCTCAGCTGATGCAAACGAGGCATTGGTGGAAGGTCTTCCAGCGAATGAGCCATGGGCTGTATACGGTGGTAGCGATGCTGCTGACAATTCTGGTACTTTATCTTACGTGAGTGTTCGCCACGGTGGTACGCTTATCGGTGACGGTAACGAAATCAACGGTATCACTTTCGCAGGTGTAGGTAACGGTACCACAGTAGAGCACATCGAAGTATTCGCTACACTAGATGATGGTGTTGAGTTCTTTGGTGGTACTGTAAATGCTTCTCACGTGAGCGTTACTGCACAAGGTGATGATGCATTCGATATCGACCAAGCTTACTCTGGTACGATCGAAAACTTCGTATACGTTGCAGGTACGGATTCTGACCACGGTCTTGAGATTGACGGTCCTGAAGGTACTGCAACCGGCCGTTTCACTTTGAAGAACGGTACCCTTATGGGTGGTAAAGGCGAATACGCTGACTTCCGTGACGGTGCGATGGGTACTCTTGAAAACGTATTCTTCTTTGGATTCTCTGAGTCTTCAGATTTCGAATTGGACGATTCTCTAACATCGTACAACTACACGAACGGTCTTCTTGAGTTCATCAATGTTGAGATCAACACATCACACTTGAGTGCAGGTAACATGTCTGCAATCTCTATCTACTTGGACAAATCAGGTCAAGATGCTTACGCTAACGGTCTTCCAGGAACTGTAGTTACCGAGCCTACTGTTGGTGCGAACGCTGCTGACTTCGCTTGGACATTGACCGCTAAGAACGGTAACCACGATGACTTCGCTGGTCCATTCCTCGCTCCACAAACGATCGTTAAGTCTGGTGCAACAGGTGATGACGTATGGTCTTCAGCTCGTATCTACGAATTGCAAGGACGTGTAGTAGTTGACGCTGGTGATACATTGATCATCGAGCCGGGAACTATCATCAAGGCGAACTCTGGTCAGGGTGCATACGCTTCAGCGCTTATCGTAGCTCAAGGCGGTTACATCGAGGCTCGCGGTACTGCATTCGCTCCGATCATCATGACTTCTGTATTTGACAACATCGAATTGGGTCAAAAGTCAGGTACAAATCTTGACGAAACTGACGCAGGTCTATGGGGTGGTCTTATCGTTCTAGGTAACGCACCAATCTCAGCTGATAACCCAACAGCTCGTATCGAAGGCATCCCTGCGAACGAAACGTACGGGTACTACGGCGGTTCTGACAACGACGATAACTCAGGTATCTTCGAATACATCTCTATCCGTCACGGTGGTACTTTGCTCGGTGAGGGTAACGAAATCAACGGATTCACTTTGGGTGGTGTAGGTTCTAAAACTGTAGTCAACCAGATCGAAGTAGTGGCAAACGTAGATGACGGAATCGAGTTCTTCGGTGGGTCAGTAGACGCTAGCAACCTCGTTGTATGGGCTCAAGGTGACGATGCATACGACATCGACCAAGCGTACTCTGGTACGATCGATAACTTCATCTACGTTGCTGGTGCAGATTCTGACCACGGTATGGAAGTTGACGGTCCAGAAGGAACACTAGGTGCAGGTTTCACAGCTAAGAATGGTACATTGTACGGTATGTCAGCTGAAATCGCAGATTTCCGTGACTCAGCAATGGGTACCGTAAACAACATCTACATCACAGGATTCGATGACTCAGGTGACTGGGAGATCGACGAGACGGGTGGTGCTTACAACTACGACAACGGTTTGTTGAACTTCAGCGCACTTGAAATCAACATGAGCACGTACTCTGCAGGCACAGTAATCGAGGATGTATTCCTTGACAAGTCTGGTGCAGTGAGCTCTTGGATGCCATCAAGCTTCGCTACTTCTGTTACAACCAACACAGTAGGTGCTGACGATTCAGTATTCGGCTGGACATTCGCTGCAATGAATAGCGCATTCTAAGCAGAATCGACTTTACATAAAGTTAACCATACTTTAATTGGCCCGAGACATCTGTCTCGGGCCTTTTTTTTGTCTTTGCACTCAGAATAGAAGTTGAAAACATGAAGAAGTGTATTGCTCTTTTGATGCTTGTTTTAAGCATCCCGACTATGGCTCAAAATGGAATCATTCGTGGTACCGTTTACGAAGATGAAACCAACGAGCCGTTGTTTTATGCGAACGCCCAAATCCCTAGCGCTGGTGCTGTCGCTTTTACCGATTTCGACGGTAATTTCGAGCTCAGCTTGGAGCCAGGAACCTACAGCTTAGAAATTAGCTTTTTAGGACTTGCCACACTAGTTATTCCGGATGTGGAAGTAGTCGCGGGCGAAGTAGTCGCCTTCGAAAATCTACGCCTAAAGCCTTCAACGAACGAATTGATGACCGTTACGGTTACCGCTTCTGCGATGCGCAATACGGAAAGTGCACTTCTCGATGTGAAACGCAAGTCCGCCACCGTTATGGACGGGATCTCTGCGCAAAACTTTAAAAGGATTGGTGATGGGAATGCAGCAGCAGCGGTGACTCGTGTCCCCGGTGTAAGTATCCAAGGCGGTAAATATGTCTTCGTACGTGGTTTGGGTGACCGCTACACGAAAACGCAGCTGATGGGTATGGATATTCCTGGATTGGATCCGGACCGTAACTCGTTACAGATGGACATTTTCCCAACGAACATCCTTCAAAATATCGTCGTCCAAAAATCACTTACTGCAGACTTACCGGCAGACTTCTCGGGCGGTTTGGTAAATATTGAATTGGTTGATTTTCCAACCAAGAAAACTTTGAACATCAGCTCCTCATTAGGCTACACGCCTGGTATGCATCTTGTAGACGGCCTAGGCTACCAAGGTTCAGCTACCGATTTCCTCGGTTTTGACGCAGGCTTTAGAAACAACCCCCTTCCGAACAACTACATCTACGACGGGATTCCAAACCCAGCGTTAGACGACCCGATCACCACGGAACTTACCGAAAGCTTCGCCCCTGTTCTTGAGGCACGCTCGCGTACCATGCCTTTGAACGGATCATTAGGCATTAGCGGTGGTAATCAAATCAAAAAGGAGAACGGCAAGACCGTTGGTTACAACGGTTCCTTCTCCTACAAGGCAAATACCGATTTCTACGGCAACACGAATGGTGACAGCACACGTTTGTACCGTCAAAATTTCTACCGTAAAGGAAATTTACCAGACCAGTACCAGTTGCTTGCGGATCGTACACAAGAAGGTTCTTTGGCGGTGAGCAACATCTTTATGAGCGGACTCTTTGGCTACTCGATCAAAGACGACAATGACAAATACCGTTTCACAGCGATGCACTTGCAAAACGGCGAGAGCCGCGCAGGGAAGTTCACCGAAACTTCGAACATCGAGAATAGCTATGTCGGTTCAAGAGATAACCTGGAATATTCAGAGCGTTCGATCACTTCATTGTTCTTTAACGGGCAGCATTCTCGCAAGGACAACAAGCTTAAAATTGACTGGCGCATTGCTCCGACCTACAGCCGTATCGCAGATAAGGACATTCGTTCTACTTCATACCGTACGGAGGACAATACGTTCGCTATTGCACCGGGTGAAACTGGATTCCCGAACCGTATCTGGCGTAATCTGAACGAATTCAATTTGTCCAACCGTTTGGACTTTACACGCACTCATGAAGTTCGTGGTCGCGATGCGAAAATGAAGTTTGGTGCGAGCTACAACTTTAAATATAGAGACTACGAGATTCTACGCTACCAGCTTCGCGGTAAGTCTTTAGGAAATCTTCCTGCGTTAACGGGTAATGCGGACGAGCTATTGACGCCAGAGTACACTTGGGATGTGATCGAAGATGCAGGGATGTACTACAGCGGTAACTACGAAGCGAACAATGCCTACCAAGGGATCCAGAGCAACTTTGCCTCCTACATTAATGAAGAATTCAGTATCAACCCGCTCACTAAAATGGTGGTTGGTTTACGTTTAGAGCGTTATGACCAATTCTACACTGGTGTCGATCAGCAAGAGGCTGCCGCACCAGGAACGGGTTTGAACTACAACTTTGAACCAGTACTGAACAACTTCAACCTCTTCCCTACTGCGTCGCTGATCTACAGCGTGAACGAAAAAACGAATTTGCGTTTGGGTGCATTCCGCACAGTGGCACGACCATCGTTCAAGGAGAAATCGGCCGCGCAGATCGAGGATGTCTTGACCGGTATCACATTTATCGGTAACCTCGATTTGACCAATACGACCATCACCAACCTGGATGCACGTTACGAGTATTTCATGGAAGGCGGTCAAACATTTGCCATCTCTGGTTTCTATAAATACTTCCAGAATCCGATCGAACTTGTCGCCTACAGTGCTGCTGCACCGTCGAACTTCCAGCCGCGTAACGTAGGGGATGCAACCGTTGCAGGTATAGAGCTTGAGCTTAGAAAGAATCTTGGGTTCATGGGAATGAAGCATTTGGAAATCAACTCCAACTTCTCCGGCATCTATTCGTCCGTAACGCGTGACTCTTCAGAATATGCAGGCCGTGTGGCCTCCGCAAGAATTGGCGAAGAGATCAGCGAAGTACGCCCAATGCAAGGTCAGAGCCCGTATATGATCAACCTCGGTTTGAGCTATAACAATCCAAAGAACGGATGGCAAGGCGGTCTGTTCTATAACGTTCAAGGTGAAAAACTCTATATCGTAGGTGTGGCTGACAACCCAGACGTTTATGAGGTACCGTTCCACAGCTTGAACTTCAATATCTTGAAAAACTTCGGTGAGGATCGTCAATACCAAATCGGTTTTGGAGTGAACAACATCATGGACGACACGCGTGATCGATTGTTTAGAAGCTACAACAGCAGTTCGCCTTACTTCAGCACTTGGGCGCCAGGGAGAACCTTTAAAGTGAGCTTCCGTTATTCACTCTAAGTTGCGACTTAAAACGTAATTTTGACCCGTACCTTTCTAGGTGCGGGTTTTTTTATGCTACCAATCTCACAAATTACACCACAGAATTTCGATACCGAAGCCCTCGAGCTTTTCCGGTACCAATTCCAACATAACCCCGTCTACCGTGAGTTTTGTACCCTCCTGCGCCGCACGCCGAACGAGGTTAAAGATCTATCGCTTATACCGTTTCTACCCGTGGAACTTTTCAAGAACCATCGCGTAATCACGGGGGACTATGCTCCAGAGAAAATATTCACCTCGTCGACCACCACTGGCGGTACTCCTAGTCAGCACTTTGTTCGCAGCTTAGCACACTACGACCAAGTGTATACGCTGGGCTTTGAGCGCGAATACGGACCACTTTCGGACTACACAATACTTGCCTTACTCCCTAGCTATTTAGAGCGCGAAGGAAGCTCTTTGGTAACTATGGCAGAAGGTATGATTGAGCGCAGCGCAGATTCTCGAAGTGGGTTTTACCTCTACCAGCACGGTGAACTAGCCGAGCTGTTGTTTGAGCTGCAACAAGAAAAGAAGAAAACATTACTACTTGGGGTGACCTTTGGCTTATTGAATCTGGCTGAGGAATTCACTGCCGGCAATTTCGGAGCAACTGCTCTTGAATTTCCAGAGTTACGAGTGATGGAAACGGGCGGTATGAAAGGACGGCGGAAGGAATTGATTCGAGAGGAAGTTCATGAGGTATTAAAATTGGCTTTTCCAACATCCCCTATCGACAGTGAATATGGCATGACCGAACTTCTATCCCAAGCCTATTTGAAAGACAGCGGACTTTTTTCATGTCCGAATTGGATGCGAGTGTATACGAGAGATATTGCAGATCCTCTGGGCAGTCCATCGCGTAATGGATCCCGCGGTGCATTAAACATTATCGACCTTGCTGGAAAAGACTCCTGCGCATTTTTAGCTGTGAGTGACTCAGGCAGGGTTTTTGAAAATGGTACTTTTGAAGTCTACGGCCGCGTGGACCATAGTGAAATTCGCGGCTGCAACCTGATGATTAGCTTATGAAAACAATTCTATACGCCTTGACGGGCCTTTTACTCTCTGCCACCGCTTTTGGTCAGGTCGTTCGACGCGAAGCACAATTCACTGCTAGTGATAACGAAGGCATACTTACACTTAAAGATTCTGTTCGCGTTTTCGCCACGAATCCACAGGAGGGAAACTATACAGCGACAGTACATGTCTGGATACACCGCGACTTCGTGAATGTTGCTGACCAGCGCATCATGGCAGAGGCCACCTTGCTCAGTGAAAAAAAGGACAGCCTTGGTCGTGTAGTTGAGAGTTATCCTGCTGACTCTCTTTGGGAGAGTTCGGCAAGAAGGATGAGTAAATACTATGAGGTGATTTTATCCGGAGAAGTCAGTGCACGTGAGCTTGAGCGCCGAAGCTTTCCCACTATTGCACTTGAGCATTTTTTCGATGGCCGTCGTGGCGCAGTACGTGACGCACTTGTTGAAACACTTTCAAAACAAGGATGGGAGCAAAAGGACTTTGGTGACTACGAAGCTTGGGCATACCTCAATAAAAGTACCAACCCTGGTCTTCCCGATTTCCAAGCGATACTCATCTTTAGAGGCCCCATTCCCTATTGCCTGATCAACAAGGGTGAAGATTTTGAATACGAGAAACTCAAGGGCAGCGAGAAGCGCACGCACGGGATGTATTATTTTTTCCAACGTCCGAACGACCGATTTTTAAAAGAAATTGACGACATCGTCTTTGATTACATACCGTTATAAAAAAGACCGCTCTCTAAAGCTAGAGAACGGTCTCGATATGATAGACCTAAATTTTAGTGGTGATTATACCACTGAAACTAGGAAGTAATTCTTCTTACCCTTTTGAACGATAATCAACCCATCGGCAACGATATCATCCGTTCCCAAGGTCTTGTCAAGACTCACTTTGGTTTTGTTAATAGCAACACCGTTTCCTTGCACCATTTTACGTGCCTCTCCCTTGGAAGGGAACACAGCAGTATGCTCTGCAAGAGCTTCGACGATATCTAGTCCACCTTCTAAGGCACTCTTAGCCAATTCAAACTGCGGTACCCCATCAAAAACGCTCATCAACGTCTCTTTGTCCAAACTGCGTAGCATATCCTCAGTCGCTTTTCCAAAGAGAATTTGCGATGCGTTTAACGCTTTATCTAACTCTTCTTTGCTGTGAACACGCTCGGTAATTTCAGCAGCGAGGGCCTTTTGCAACTTGCGCTGGTGCGGTGCCTCGGCATGCTCTGCGATTAATGCTTCGATCTCTTCGCGAGGTGAGATGCTAAAAATTTTGATGTAATTCTCAGCGTCGGCATCGGAAGCGTTGAGCCAGAATTGGTAAAAAGCATATGGCGTAGTACGCTTGGCATCTAACCACACGTTACCGCCTTCACTCTTGCCAAACTTTGTACCGTCCGCTTTTTTGATCAGCGGAGTGGTCAGTGCATGTGCCGAACCGCGGCCAAGTCTGCGTATAAGCTCAGTTCCCGTGGTAATGTTACCCCACTGGTCCGAACCGCCCATCTGCAGCTTCACGCCATTGTTTTTCCAAAGGTGGTAGAAGTCATAACCTTGGATGAGCTGGTAGGAGAATTCGGTGAAGCTCATTCCCGTGTCCAAACGCTTTTTCACGCTGTCTTTTGCCATCATATAGTTCACACTCATGTGCTTCCCAACATCTCTGATAAAGCCCAAGAAATCGAACTCTTTGAACCAATCGTAGTTATTGACAATCTCTGCCGAGTTTGCGCCGCAATCAAAGTCTAAAAACTGCTCCAATTGCTTGCGCTGGCTGTCGAGATTGTGCTGCAAGGTTTCAAGATCCAGCAGGTTACGCTCTGCGCTCTTGCCCGAAGGATCCCCAACCATACCTGTAGCTCCACCCACCAAAGCGATCGGCTTGTGCCCTGCGCGCTGGAAGTGAACCAGGGTCATGATCTGAACCATGTTACCGACGCCTAACGAATCTGCTGTCGGGTCAAAACCAATGTATCCAGAGACCTGCTCCTTCATCAACAATTCCTCCGTCTCCGGCATGATGTCGTGCAACATGCCTCTCCAACGAAGCTCTTCTACAAAGTTTGTATCCATAGTGCGCCTAGAACTTTAGCGTGATTAAGCCGCTAAAATAGGCACTATTCGTCTCTTACACCCAGTTCCTTCATTAATTCTGGATGGGTAAATAGAAACGCGTGGAACCTGAGATCTTGAGGTTCGAACAGATCCAAGCCCTCCACTTGAAAGGGCACGTATAATTCCTGGTCTTCAAAATCTTTGATTAGAAAACAATCGCGTTCTGCAGACCATAGAACCGCTCCTTGTCGGTCGACACCATCACCAATCTTGTAGATGACAATGTCTAGCTCGTAAATAGGGCGATTGTTGATATCACGCAAACCGATCGCCTCATCGATCTGGTCGTGATCGATCTCGGTACCGTTCCACCAGAATTGGTCTTTTGAAAAGAAAAATGTCTTGCTGCCCTTCATGCGGCGCATGTATCCCGTAATCTTGGGGCCTTTTCGAAGTCTGTATCGTATTTCCACACCCATATAACTCTACCCTAGCCACTTCGGTTCAGAAAAACCGAGGCAAAAAAAATCCCGAGTCTGCTCCTAGCGAACTCGGGAAATTTGATAGTATGTATTGTACCGTCTATTTAAAGGCAGCAACACCGCGATCTAACCAATCGACATAGGCGTCAACATCTGGATTGTACGCATTTTTTTCAATCAAAGGAGTGAGATCATCATGACCTAAAATCACATACAGCGGCTGGCTCACTTCCTTGAAGTTAACCTCCTGGAATTCGCTCCATTTATTTCCAATATTTTTGATCTTACGACCGGTTACTTCAGAGACTCCCTGCTCACTTAACGGAAGTTCTGCACGGTCATCTACGTAGAGTGATATAAGCACTACGTTATCACGCAGACGCTGATGCACACGCTCGTCTTTCCAAACGTTCTCTTCCATCTTACGGCAGTTCACACAGCCCCATCCCGTAAAATCTAACATGATCGGCTTGCCGACTTCTTTAGCGTAAGCCAGTCCTTGCTCGAAATCGTTAAAACAGGGTAGATCGTTCGGACAGTGATGCCCGAAGTCTGCCTCTACAGCACTTGTTTCGCCGTTCGATGCCGTCATGTTGATGATAGGCTGGGCATAGGCGCCGTTTTTACTTTCGGAATAATGTTCCGGAGGCGGGAATCCAGCGATGAGCTTTACAGGAGCGCCAAAGATGCCCGGGAGCATATAGAAGGCCATGATCATAAAGACCATTGCAACGCTCAATCGTCCCACACCAATCGTGGTGATTGGCGAATCCAATGGCAAGCGAAACGCGCCCAGTAAATACAACGCAGTCAGGAATGCAATGGCTACCCAAATGGCAATGAAGAGCTCGCGTTCGAGCCAGTGCATCTGCCATACAAGGTCAGCAGTCGATAAAAATTTCAATGCGAAAGCCAACTCCAAGAATCCGAGGGTCACCTTAACGGTATTCAGCCATCCTCCTGAAGACGGTAATGAATTCAACCATCCTGGGAAGGCAGCAAAAAGCGTAAACGGAATGGCTAAGGCAAGCGCGAAGCCAAACATCCCCACTGCAGGCCCGAGCAAGCTGCCTTTAGATGCAGCTTCAACTAAGAGTGATCCAATGATCGGCCCGGTACAAGAGAAGCTGACTAAACTCAACGTGAAGGCCATAAAGAAGATTCCTAAGAAACCGCCCTTATTGGAGGCATCGTCCGCTTTGTTGACCCATTTTGAAGGAAGTGTGATTTCGAACGCACCAAAAAAGCTCGCCGCAAAAACCACAAATAAGACAAAGAATGCCAAGTTGAACCAAGGGTTCGTCGCCATCTTGTTCAGCGTATCCGCTCCGAACACAAGACTTACTAAAAGTCCTAATCCTACATAGATGACGATGATACCGATACCATAAAGCGAGGCCTTTAAGATACCTTCAGCTTTGGTCTTACTTTGTTTGGTAAAGAAACTTACCGTTAGTGGAATCATTGGGAAAATACACGGCATGATCAGCGCGGCGAATCCGCCAAGGAAACCAAGCCAAAAGGTCGTTCCTAAACCTGCGAACCAGGATGGTGCGGGTGCATCTATGACGTCTACTGAAAAGTCCACATAAGTCGGTGGCAGGCACATTTCATCGTTACACACCATAAATTCGAGCTCACCCTGAACGGAGAATTGCTCTTCAAGTGGTGAGAGTGTAATGGTAAAATCGGCCTCATCCGAATAGAAGGCTAAATCCATATCAAAGTTAGGATCAAACTCAACATGCGGCTCACCTTCTACCCATACTGAGTTGTGGGTGAATGATGAGGTCGTATCTAAATAAAACGAAGTTGGGATTGGACCACCTTCTTCGAGATGCTGGCTATACAAATGCCACCCTTCTTCGATATCAGCATGTACAGTTATTACCGTGGCATCATCTGTATTGACGTAACTAGTGGTCCACTTGACAGGTTGAGGCTGGGCAAATACAACTACAGTCAAGAGTGTGAATAGCCCAAGTAAAAAACGCTTCATAACAGTGATTAGTTTATCACTGCAAGATAGGCGAACTCATCGCTCCCTACAACCTTCGCTTCGTCTGAAATACGGTGCCCGATGACCCAGTGTATGACACCTTGTTTTTCAAGCACATAGGTTTGATTCTTTCGATGCCTCGGGACGCGCATAGCGTTTAAGAAATCTGCCACCTTTTTAGTCCCATGCATACCCAATGGACGAAAGACATCACCCGGTTTCCAAATCCTGATCGTAAATGGAAAGGCAACAGTTTCTGCATTTAACCATTCTTTTCCCGGTTGAAAATCAACCGCTGCTAATGGCGTTTTAGTCAGCTTCAGATCAAAAGGTAATTGGTGCAAATCAGTTGCCTTTTCTATGGTATATATCTGTTTGTCCACAGTGTATCGAGGAGCTATAATGAAAGCATCACGATCCTTTACAAGCAGATGTGTTCGACCTTCTGTCATTTGTCCGTTAGTACCCTCTAGTACATGACCAATTTCCTCAAAACTCAATCGTGCGTCAATCCCAGTACATAATCGGTAGAGCAGTGTATGCGCATAATCATGATGGATCCAATCCCCGAAATTGACCCAGTATTCTTCGCCTTTAAAAGTGACGTGAGTGTTCTTGAATTCCTGTAAAAACCCAATGAGTAAATCTCGATCGCGATCTAGGTTATCGATCGTTTTACGCAATCCCCCATGCCAACGTGGCTCTACCTTGTCGAATACCTCGGGAAGCAACAGGCGAACTTTGTTACGCGTGTATTTAAGTGTTGAGTTCGATTCGTCTTCACGCCATTGCAAATCATGTGCTTTAGCGTAGTCTAAAATTTGGGTCTTCGACCAATCCTTCAGCGGTCGGATAACGCCTGTGTTCGTCATACCTGTGAGTCCTAACAAACCTGCCCCTCGTAGTGCATTCATCAAAAAGGTCTCTTTCCTATCATCTAGGTGGTGTGCGGTAAAAATCACATTTGACCCCAACTGCTGAGCTTCTTGGTTAAACCATGAATAGCGCAGATCTCGCGCCCAACCTTGGATGTTTTTTACAGGCCGATCGCAAGCTTCCACTCGCAATACCTCAAGTTTATATCTATACTCTTCAGCAAACCATCGACACCAACTTTCATCTTCGCCAGCAGCATCGCGTAGCCCATAGTTCACGTGTAACAAAACCGGACGCACACCATGTTGAGTAAGAAGAACATGTGCCAAAACAACCGAATCTACTCCACCGCTGAAACCTAACACTGACGGTGAAAGAGACTTACTTTCGTTCGTCGTACGTAAAGAGACCTTGCTAGTTGTATTGTTATGCTTCGGTGTATTCATTAGTAGCACATGTGATATGATTTAATTCTATCGAAATTAATCATTACATCTTACCTAATACATGGATCTCAAAGCAAGTTCTAATCATAGCGTACGACTCCTATCTAGAATTATAATCTATGTATACATTACTGGATAAGATTTCGTTACTTTTCAAAAATCGCTCAGAAACCCGTTCCTTTGCTTCTCTTATGAAGGCAGGTCAAAAATCTAACAAAGTACCACTAGCAAGTTGGACTTTCATCCTACTAATGATTGCAGGAATTGTCCTGAATACCCTTGATAACTCAAAAGTAGAGAGCTTGCGTCATCAGACCTACCTCAATACACGTCTTAAAAGAACCTTTCTTCTTACCAAGGTAGCTGTGCAGTCTATCATAAACTCAAAGCAAGTAGAGCCTTCATTCGTTTCAGGAATATTGAAAGATACCAGTTTCAATTTTTTTCAATTTCGACAAATTTCAGAATATGGAGAGGAGGTTGTGAAAATTGATGAATACGGATATAACAATAAGAATACTATCACCTCTCGTGAGTACTGGAAGGATATAAACCAACTACAAGCGAAAGAATGGTACGTAAGTCCTATCTCGATGAACTTTGAGAACGATAGCATCAGCGGTGAAGCTATTGCTACAGGAGCGCTGACCTTTAGACTTTTTTACAAAAGTGATAGCAAAATTAACGATCTAAATAACTCGTTTTTAGTTTTTAATGTTGATGTCGGTCGTGAAATAGAAGTGGTTAAAAAGCTTTATCCTTTTCTCAAAATTGAGCCCGTAAACTCGGAGCCTTCTAGAGATTTCATTCAATCGATTACTCAGATTCGATACGATTTCGATATTACACTAGAAATTGATGACCAGCAGTTTGTGCTTGCCAAGGGCCATTCTTACTTCAATATTCAGTTCGATATTTTCACTATACTACTCTTGGTTTCACTAGGTGTTTTAGGGCATTTCATATGGGCCAAATATATGGAACATCAGGAATTTAGACTTAAACAGGAGGAAGAAGGTCGTCTCTTTACATCGAAGTGGTTGAATATGGCTTCACACTATTTCCGACATCCTATTGCAAACATTTCGACGAATCTTGAAATACTCCAATTAAAAGGCCTTTTGAAAATAAATCAGCCAGAAACGACAAAAATCATGGGTTCACTCGATGAGTTCTTGTCTATTTTTTCTCACCTTCAAAAGAGCGTTAGACTAAACGAAATTGATTCGCAAAGTAAAGACTGGATAACAGTAAAAGCCCTTTCGAGGTCCATAATGAACAAC
Source organism: uncultured Schleiferiaceae bacterium (assembly GCA_965656315.1). Lineage (GTDB taxonomy): Bacteria > Bacteroidota > Bacteroidia > Flavobacteriales > Schleiferiaceae > UBA10364. Next base: position 61,509 of record CBFHKC010000001.1, read on the forward strand.
CAGTCGAGAAAGGTTTCTACGATCCTCTATTGCGACCCAGAGCTTTTAATACATGCGAACGTTGAACTCCTGAGTTGGGTGTTTATTGAACTCATCGAAAACGCCTATATCCATGGTAATTCAAAAAACGTCAGTGTATCTATTAGTCAAAAAGTCGATGGATTGTCCATATATGTCGACGATGACGGCATGGGAATGAATTCAAAATTAATGCGCGACTTAAATTCTAGAGCCATCAAATTTAAAAGCGATGGCTTTGAAAAAGGTCAGTTCGGTCTAGGTTATAGTCAAATCATCAAAATTCTTGATTTTCACGACTTTTCTATATCGTTAGCTAAACGTCCAATCAAAGGTACCGAGGTCAAGATTGTCATTTCAAGAAAATACGTTTCGCAACAGATGCTAAAGTTGCAAAAGCAGATCATTTAGAGGGAGCTATTTAATAAACTCTCCGCTTTCAATAGGCACTCTTGATATTCTGATTCAGGATCGCTTAAAATGGTTATTGCACCACCTACATGGACAGTAGCCCGTTCTAACTTCTGATTAATGGCTACGCTTCGTATCACCACATTTAGGTCGAAGTCACCATTAGGTTCTAGATAACCTACAGCTCCTGCATAAATCTCCCGAGCGGTTTTTTCATAACGTTCTGCAAGTTGCATCGCACTAATTTTCGGTGCACCTGTCATGGACCCCATTGGAAAAGTGGCTTGAATAATATCCCAATTACTCACCGATTCACGCAGACTCGCTTCAACAGTAGAAATCATTTGATTCACATTTTTGAATGCATAGGTTCCAAATAGCTCACTAACACGCACTGAACCCTTGGAGGCGACATGAGACAAATCGTTGCGAACTAAATCAACAATCATCACGTTCTCAGCACGCTCTTTTTCACTATCACGAAGCGCTTTTTGCGCAGTCGCATTACCTTTTAAAAGCCTTCGATTGGTTCCTTTTATAGGCTGTGATAGTACATAGCGTCCTTGCTTGGTTATGTAACGCTCCGGGGAACTACAGAGTAAGCTATGAGTGCCCAATTTTAAATAGCCAGAAAAAGGCGCATCAGTAGCCGAAACCATTTTTCTAAAAAGATGCACCTGATCTAACTTTTCAATCTTCGCTACGAAAGCAGTACAGTAATTTATTTCATAAATATCACCACGCTGAATATGCCCTTGCAAGTCATGGATTGCCTCAAGGTATTCCTCTTTCGTTTCAACCGGCTTAAACTCCAAAGAAGTCGGACCATTAGAAAGCGAAGCAGGCTGTAGAATTGATATTAACGCCTCCTTTGCTTGAGCCTCACTTTCAGCATAAATGACTAACTCGCCTTCAGGCGACAAAGTACCTGCAATATTAGGTGTGAAAAATAGCGCCTCAGGCCAATCGCCCAACGCAGGGTTGCCTTTATGAAGCTTTTCAAAGCGGTGACGCATCTCGTAACCGAAGTACCCAAATTTCCAACCGCTTTCAAAACCACCAGTACTCAAATCCTCAGCATCATGTTGCTGAGCTACTCCCCAGCCAAAGACCAGTTCGTACTTTTTATGAGAATTGGGATACCCCCTAGAGGTATAGAGTGCAAAAAAAGATCGACTGCTGGAAAGTTCCAACAGCCGATTCTCTATGCTTCTCGCATCGACAATATGAGCCGATACTGATTTCACTAGCTATGAATTGCTCGGTTCGCAGTGGCAGCAAGCGCCGCTTCTTTCAAGCCTTCCGTATAGGTAGGGTGTCCGTGACAAATACGTGCAATGTCTTCAGCAGAAGCGCGGAATTCCATCGCAGTAACTGCTTCCATGATGATATCCGCAGCACGGGCCGCCACAATATGTACACCCAACACTTCATCCGTGTTCTTATCTGCCAATACTTTTACTACTCCGTCGATATCGCCCGAGGCTCTCGAACGACCCAGCGCTCGCATCGGGAATGAACCGCTCTTGTATTCAACACCGGCCTCCTTAAGCTGCTCTTCAGTTTTTCCAACCGCGGCAACTTCTGGCCAAGTATATACGATTCCAGGAACCAAGTTATAGTTGATGTGTGGTTTTTCTCCAGCGATAGATTCCGCAACAAATACGCCTTCCTCTTCCGCTTTATGAGCAAGCATTGCTCCTCGAACTACATCACCGATAGCGTAAATGTTCGGTACACTTGTTTGCAAATGATCGCTTACTTCGATACGTCCGCGGTCATCCGTTGCGATACCTACGTTCTCGAGACCAAGATTCGCCGTGTATGCGCCACGCCCTACTGCTACGAGACAGTAATCGCCTTGGAAAGTTACTTCTTCACCTTTTTTGTTGGTCGCGGTAACGGTAACCACATCTCCATCACGTGTTACGTTGCTGACTTTGGTGCTTAGGCTGAATTTCATGCCCAATTTTTTCAAGCTGCGCTGCAACTCTTTACCCATAGCGCCGTCCATCGTAGGAATAATACTCTTTGCATATTCTACCACAGTAACCTCAGCACCAAGACGTTTATATACAGAACCCAATTCTAGACCAATCACACCACCACCGATCACAATCATGTGTTTCGGAATCTCCTTCAAGCTCAGCGCCTCTGTGGAAGAGATGATGCGCTCTTTGTCAAATTTTGCAAAAGGCAACTCGATCGGCTTTGAACCCGTTGCCAAGATGATATTCTTGGCAGATACAGTTTGGCTCTGCTCACCGTCAACTTTCACTGTGTTTTTATCTACTAATGAACCAAAACCGTGCAAAACATCGATCTCGTTTTTCTTCATCAAGTAGTCGATACCATCACACGTCGTGCTGACCACACCGGCCTTGCGCTCGATCATTTTCGCGAAATCTACCTTAGGCGGGTTGATGTTGATCCCGTGCTCTTCGAAAGAATGCACCGCAGCATGATAGTGCTCTGAAGAATCTAAAAGTGCTTTAGAAGGGATACACCCTACGTTCAAACAGGTACCACCAAGGGTGTTGTATTTCTCAACTAAGGCTGTTTTAAGGCCTAATTGTGCACAACGGATTGCGCTTACATATCCTCCAGGTCCGGAACCGATAACTACTACGTCGTATGAACTCATTGAATTTTGTTTTTACGTGGCACAAATTTAACGACCACAAATCCTTTACTACTGCTTTAGGCGGAAAAATCTGCTAAGTAGAACTACACTCGCAAAGAGCGCAAACAGAGCAACGAAAAAAGGCCCTAATAAGTTTCCAGTACGCACATAAATTGTTCTGTTCTCGCGCAGCGGCACCCTTGCTACTAGTACACCTTCTTCTTCCCAACCAAGCGAGGTTAGAATGCGCCCCTTGTGATCAATAACAGCCGAAACGCCAGTATTTGCGCTTCGCACAACATACTTTCCTTGTTCAATCGCCCTTAGGCCTGAAAAATGTAAATGCTGAATATGTCCTGGAGTATTCCCCCACCAGCCGTCGTTGGTAATCACAGCAAGTAAGTTTGCACCTTGACGTGAGTAGTCCGTCGCATAGTTTGAAAATTCATTTTCCCAGCAAATAATGGGTGCCAATTTTAAATTCAAATCATCCGCCTTAAATACCTTGCGCTGAGTACTCACCCCAAGTGTACCTGAGGTTCCCCCAAGAGACACAGACCAATCACCCAAAATGGGCTTCAAGGTTTGAATAAAGGGCATAGTTTCAGCGCCCACGACCAGCTTCCCCTTGTGGTAATACTCAACTGCGCGTGTACCTTGAGCAAACAAAGCTGTATTGTATATGGTATAAAACTTCGAACCATAGGGCCGATTGACCAAATTTGGCTCATCTTGAAAGTCATAGGTTGTCGCCCCAAACAACGTCGACTTCGCATATCGCCTTTGAAGTTGTTGAAACTGCGCATCAGAAGCAGATTTACCAAACGTCCCTTCCTCCCTCGCTTTGGGCAAAAATGTTTCCGGTAAAACCAGCAGATCAACAGTGTCTTCCCCTAGGGAGGTTGACAAAAGGCGCTCTACTTTCTGAATCTGTACACGCTCCGGCAATTCCCATTTATCTACATAAGCATCTATATTCGGCTGAACTACTGCCACTCTTATAGTCGTATCTTGCTCTGATGTTGCGAGATAAAACACCAATACAGATGCGAGCATCGGACCGGTTATAGTAAGAATCAATTGGCGTCTTGTCGCTTCTTTTACAACCATTTGACTAACCACCAAAACCCAGACAGTACCACCTACCGCACCAGTGATTTGATACCATTGAACTAAAGATGGCAGTCCGTAAAAAGTATTACCCAGATTCAACCAAGGAAAGCTCAAGGCCCAATTCTCATGTAACTGCTCAAAGGCTATCCATGCAGCTATAATTGGTAAATATCTTAAGAAATGAATCCGCTCAAAACTAGGAAAGCGCAAAAGCATCTGCTCACTTCGCACTCCCCACCAAAGTGCAAGGGCCATTAGAGCAGAATTGATTCCAACAGTCGCAACAACACCTAAAGGGTGAGCGTTTGCGATCCAATAGGTCGTGCCCGCATTCCATAAACCAAAAACGAGGTAGAGTGTCCAAAAAGGTCTTGTACTATTCTTCGCAATCCGCTCTAAAGCAGCGAACGCGACAATAATGAGTGGCGCAGCGAAAGCATACAACCACGCGATGTTAAGACTAGCTGCTGCAATCACCACGAGACTGGTAACACTCAAATTTTTGAAGTTCCTCATAGAGTGCCAAAATAATGCATCTTTGTACCCCATGAAACACCTACCGAATCTTTTAACGCTATTAAATGCCGTCCTAGGCATAGCGACGATTTATTTTATCCAGTCAGACAGTACAACTGGTGTAGTCTCGTGTTTACTAGCAGCAGCACTTTGTGATCTTCTTGACGGCTACCTTGCCCGCAAACTAGAGGTATCAGGGCCTCTAGGAAAAGAGTTAGACTCACTTTCAGATGCAATATCGTTCGGAGCAGTTCCTGCATTTTTATGGTCAAATATTCTTGGGGGCTATGGGTCAATAGATCAGCCGTATGCCATATTCATGGGCGGTCTTATTGCAGCTTCTAGTGTATATCGTCTTGCGAAATTTAATTTAAGCTCGGACCAGTCTGTTGATTTTATCGGAATGCCAACACCGGCAAACGCCCTGTTCGCACTTGGAATCTGGAGTTGGTTAAGTGCCTACGAGAATTGGCAATGGGTAAGCCATTTTAACGATGAAGAGCAAATCGTTTTCACCCTGGTTCTAATAGTATTGTGGGCTATTTCTGTCTATTGGACAAATTCAAGCATCACAATCATAAGCTTGAAAGGCGGTGGAAGTCCAGCTCGTAAACGAGTGCAATTCGTTCTACTGCCTCTGCTTGTATTGTTTAGTTACTTTTTTAGATCCTTAGCGTTAAGTATTGTAGTATTTTTGCTGCCTGTTATCGGTATCTTTTTGCCGAAGAATAACGCTCAATAATAAAATCACACATTATGAAATTCACCGCTGAAATCAATGTCATGCCCCAAAAAGCCTTGCTAGACCCACAAGGAAAAGCTGTTGGCGCTAACTTGAAAAACATCGGTCTAGATGCATTAACTAACGTTCGTATCGGTAAGCACATCACGCTAAATGTAGAAGCCGATACAAAAGAAAGCGCGGAAGCAATGGTTAAAGAAGCTTGTGAAAAGCTTTTGATCAACCCTGTGATGGAGTCGTTCGAGTTTGAATTGAAATAAATAGATATTTCGTTCATCCTTTTGTACGCATTAGGTAAAGTGATGTTCGCGATTCATTTGATTTGCAGTAATCTTGTCTTCGTAACGTTAGAACCTAACAAAACCTATTCACGTCTATGCAACATTCAGTAGTTCTAGTAGAAGACGACATAAATCTCAGAGAGACCTTCAAGGAACTCCTACAAATTATGGGATTCAATGTCGTTCGTGTTTATGAAAATGGCGGAGAGGCTTATGTCAACCTTCGTGAAGACCCTGTCGATGTTGACATCATCATTACGGACTTCTTTATGCCAGTCATGAATGCTGATGAGTTGATCAAGTCGTTAAAGGCCGAAGCGATGTATGCAGATAAGCAATACATCGTAATAAGTGGTTTCGATATCGAAAGCGTTTACAAATGTTTCCCAGAGGGCTCCGGTATTAAGTTTTTGACCAAGCCGTTTAAAGTAGACGAGCTAATGAGAATATTAGCCTAATCATTACGTGAATTTCTTAGCGCATCTTCATACAAGCCCGAACCATGCCCTGGTTCGGGTTTTTAATTTTACAGGAGACGGGTACAAGGGTAATCTTTGGAAACAACGCGCATCGGTCGAAGAATTGATTGGCGTTGGACTTCACCGGCACATTGACTCTTACACCGACGCTCACCAACTGACACAAGACGCACTTTCAGTTCTACGACCTAAGCTTGGTAAAGTAGCCGGTGTTGCACTTGATCTGTTTGGTGACTACTTCTTGCACAAACATTGGGAGTATTTCAAGACTTTACAGCCCTTCACCGCGCGCATGAGCAATACCGAATTTACCGCCATGTGTACTTCAGAAATCGCTGCGCATTCCCACTTGCTCAAGGGCAAAGCACGCGCTATGGCCCCACATTTAATCAAAGAAAATTGGATACTCAGCTACCAACATCTTGACGGATTGGAAAGAGCTGCAAATGGCATATCGCAACGTCACCCTGTGGCAAAAGCTCTTTACGGCTACTTCGGAAGCATACCTGAAGCACATTACAAAGCTGCAGAGTACTGGATGTTAGCATTTTACCCAGAGCTTGTACAGTCCACAAAGAAATGGATCGTGAATCAAGATGAAATTGGTCACCGATTATAAAACAAGGCTCCTGTTGTATCTTTGCATCAAATCCTGAAGTGAGTCCTATGATTTACATTAAAAGAAAAGAGCACTTCTGTGCTGCACATAAACTGTGGAACGACAAATGGGACGCAGAAACGAATAAGCGCATCTTCGGTAAATGCTCTAATGAGAACTTCCATGGACACAACTTTGATTTGGAGGTCACCGTGAAAGGGGAAATAGATCCAGACACCGGTTTTGTGATGAATCTCTTTGATCTCAAGCACATCATACGCGAGCATATCATTGATGTCGTCGACCACAAGAATTTCAATCTAGACATTGACTTTATGCAAGGTAAAATGCCAACCGCAGAGGTGATTGCCATGGAATTCTGGAAGATTCTCGAGCCGAAAATCAAGCCTTACAACGCAGAGCTGCACAAAATTGTACTCGCAGAAACCAATAACAACATTATAGAATACTACGGATAATGAGCAAAGCATATGTTTTCCCTGGTCAGGGAGCCCAATTCCCAGGCATGGGTAAAGACCTTTACGAAACACACGCTGAAGCGAAAGCACTTTTTGATAAAGCCGACGAAGTCTTAGGTTTTTCATTAAGTACCATTATGTTCGAAGGAACCGCTGAAGAACTCAAGGAAACTAAAGTAACACAACCTGCCATTTTCACTATGAGCGTCATCATGGCAAAACTTCTAGGAGACGACTTTCAACCCGACATGGTCGCTGGCCATAGTTTAGGTGAGTTTTCGGCGCTTACGGCTGCAGGAGCGCTACGTTTTGAAGATGCGCTTACCCTTGTAAGCAAACGTGCAATGGCTATGCAAGCTGCATGTGAAGTAGTACCTTCAACTATGGCAGCCATTCTTGGTCTAGCTGATGATGTAGTTGAAAACATCTGTGCCGATGTAGATGGTGTAGTCGTTGCAGCAAACTATAACTGCCCAGGCCAACTCGTCATTTCGGGTGAGGTAAGTGCTATTGAAGCAGCTTGTGAGAAAGCGAAAGAAGCTGGAGCTAAACGTGCTTTGGTGCTCCCTGTAGGTGGTGCTTTCCACAGCCCATTAATGGAGCCAGCACGTGAAGAACTAGCTGCCGCCATCGAGCAAACTGAATTCCAAGCCCCCACGTGTCCAGTGGTTCAAAATAGTGTTGCAAAAGCAGTGCAAGACCCAGCTGAGATCAAGAAAAACCTCATCGATCAGCTCACAGCTCCTGTAAAGTGGACCCAAAGTGTTCAAGAAATGATAGCTGCCGGTGTGACGGATTATGTAGAATGTGGCCCAGGAAAAACTCTTCAAGGCCTAGTTAAAAAAGTCGATCGTTCGATGAACGTAAGCGGCGTAAGCTTCGAATAATGAAAGAAGTCACTTGGAAAAGTCCATCGAATATCGCTCTAGTAAAATACTGGGGTAAATACGATGTTCAAATACCGGCCAACCCATCGATCTCCTTTACACTCAGTAAAGCAGTCACCACAACGTCCTTAAAGTATAAGGAAGGCTCTGGTGAGGTCATGGTTTATTTGGATGGAGAAGCAACTCCTTCATTTTTACCTAAGATCCACACGTTCTTTGAGCGCACCGGTTTTATGTTCCCTTTCCTAGGTGATTTTGATTTTGAAATCCATACTTCAAATAGTTTCCCGCACAGCTCCGGCATAGCCTCTTCTGCCTCTGGAATGAGCGCCTTAGCGCTTTGTTTGATGAGCGTAAAGCAGTCTTTGGGATTGACCATTACAGATTTCTACCACGAAGCAAGTGAAGCTGCTCGTCTAGGATCTGGCAGTGGTTCACGTTCGGTATACGGGCCACTTGCAGCTTGGGGTAAACATGTCGAGATAGAAGGAAGTAGTGATACTCATGCTGTCGCTTACAAAGACGTAGATCCCATTTTCACTGATTTCCAAGACACCATTTTACTTGTAGAAAAAGGCAGTAAAGCCGTAAGTTCTACGGTTGGTCACGGTTTAATGAACGGGCATCCATATGCTGAAGCGAGATTCAACCAGGCCCACGAAAATCAAAGCGTATTATTACGCGCCATGCTCGAAGGCGATCTAGAAACCTTTGGGGAACTCGTAGAAAGTGAAGCGCTAACGCTCCATGGAATGATGATGACCTCGATGCCTTATTTTATTTTAATGAAACCTGGCACTCTTGAGATTATCGAACGTATCTGGGCATATCGTGAAAACACAGGAAACCCGGTATACTTTACCCTAGATGCAGGCGCCAATGTTCATGTGTTGTATCCTAAATCTCACAAAGACGTAATTTTAGAATTCATTGATACTGAGCTACGAACATTCTGTAAGGATGGGAGTTATCTTTGCGATGAAGTTGGTCTCGGACCACAACAGATAAGTTAATAGGGTTATGAAAAATTCACCATTGTTTTACGGCAAAGTCCTTCTCTTCGGAGAGTATGGGATTATCAAGGACAGTATGGGGCTTTCTATACCGCACACGTACTACAAGGGTGCCTTCCAGTTTTCTGACCAATTCTCTACTGAGCAATCAACCTCTAACGGACATTTACGACAGTACCTCGCTTACCTTAAAAGTGACGACGCTCCTTGTCGCTTCGATTTTAAGGCCTTTGAAAACGAACTTGAGAACGGCTTATTCTTTGATTCATCGATACCTCAAGGGTTTGGGGTCGGGTCGTCTGGTGCTTTAGTGGCTGCTATCTATGACCGTTATTGCGTGGAAAAAATTTCTGCAGAACCTCAGCGTCCTGAAGACATCAAAGAACTTAAACGCATCTTCAGCTGGATGGAGAGTTACTTTCATGGAAAAAGCAGCGGTATAGATCCAACCATTTGCTACCTAGGACTTCCGTTATTGATCAAAAGCAAGGACCAACTCGGAACCGTTTCACTCCCTTCAACAAGCACAGGAAAAGGAGCTGTTTTCTTACTCAACAGTGGATCCCCTGGAGAGACTCAGCCTATGGTTGAGATTTTCATGGAGAAGCTCAAGGAAGACGGTTTCAGAAACATGCTCAAAGATCAGTTTGTAAAATACAACGATGCGTGTATCAAAGCCTTTGTAAAAGGTGATACCTCTCCCCTGTTCACGAACCTCAAGAAATTGAGCTCATTAGTACTCGACTACTTCGACCCTATGATTCCTTCTGGCTTCCATGAACTCTGGAAAGAAGGTCTTGAAACAGAAGAATACTTCCTCAAACTCTGTGGTTCAGGAGGTGGTGGCTTTGTCATGGGCTTCACAAGAGACTATGAAGCAGTGAAAGATAAATTCCAAAGCTTCGCCCCAGAGGTAGTGTATAAGTTTTGAGAACACTTAGCCGCAGAAGACTTCGCTTTTTAAAGGTTCTTGCCCTGCTTAGCCAAATTCGTTGGTACAATATTCTATTACTTATTTTTGGCCAGTATCTTACTGCAATATTTGTATTTGCCTTACCCGATCAGCGCGTGAAGGCACTATTAGATGGTCAAATGCACATGGTCATTTGGGCCTCTGCATTGATCCTTTCGTTTGGCTTTCTAACGAACAGCTTTTATGACTTAGAAGCGGACACCATTAACAGACCAAAACAAACCGCGTTTGAGCGCCTGGTCAGTAAGGCAACAAGTTTCAGAATAGCACTATTACTACTTACCTGTGGTCTGCTACTATCCTTCACAGTGAGCATTCGAGCCTTCCTTTTCTTTGTGGCGTATGCAGCCGGACTATGGTTCTACTCGCATAAACTACGTAAAATACCGATCATAGGGCATATGAGTGCCGCAGTACTAGGGATGCTTCCATTCTTCGGGATTTCCGTGTATCATCATTATCTAAGTCTACACACCTTAGCCTTTGGCTCATTATTAGGTGTTACGCTGTTTTCTAGAGAACTTCTAAAAGACCTTATGATGTATAAAGGCGATATGATCGCAGGGCGACCGACTGCTGTAAGTGAGTTTGGCCTAGACCGGACACGCTTCGCACTGCTGATTAGTAATTCAATCGCTTGGCTTCCCGCTTTCTTCACCAAAGGACTATTCTCTCATGAAGCAGAGATAGGTATTGTTCTGATTTTAGCTCTGTTGACGATCTCTAATCTCACGACCTTACGCTCGACAGAGCTTCGCGCTCTACGATGGGCACATTTGGGCTATAAAATAGTACTGATTATAGGCGTTTTGACGATACCCTTCCTCTAGTCTAGCGAAGCAACTGTAAAGTACCTTCACGGATCGCTATCTCATCAAACGGTAGATGCGCAATCAATCGATAGGAATAGACGCCTATTGGAAGTTCCTTACCTCTGAAGGTACCGTCCCAACATTCGTTCTCGTCGTTTGTCGCAAATACTTCGTTGCCCCATCGGTCAAAAACTTGGAAGGTATACCCTTCAAATCCTACTCCTTTAATTTCGAAACATTCATTATAACCATCACCATCTGGAGTGAAAGCTCCCGGAATGTATAGGTAGAAATCCGTTTCTACAGCAACAGTGAGCGTGATGCTATCAATACAACCAAAATCACTGGAAACTACCTGTATCACCTCATAGTCACCTGGTCGCGCAAAATCGTATTCAAATTCAGGTCCAGTTAATGTCGTAGAATCGACATACCAGGTCCAGCTCACTTCGTTTGAAGCTTTCTCTGAGAAGAATACGCGCAACGGCACGTATGGATCATTCATATAGGTAAACCCAGCTCTAGGGGTCGGCATATTGATCGCCAATGCACTATCGATAAGAAGCATTGAACATCCATCCGCGATTGAAAACTCATAATAAGAAGAGTCCTGATACGGCAGCACGGTTCGCGGATTATTCGATGCAAGATTGTCCGTCCATACAAAGGCAAGCGGTGAACGCCCTCCATAATACACCGGCGCTATGATCGCACTATCTCCGGGACAAACTCTAACCGTGTCCGCCTCATAGACCATAGGAGTGTAGTTGCTGACGAACAACTCCTTACTAAGCATGATAGAGTCGCCACATTCGTCCTTTAGTACAAAATGAAAAACAGTATCACCTTGAACTTCAACATACCTAGAGTAGGCTATGGAGCTATCGCCTAACCAATATCCAGAGTGAGATCCTTCAAAGGAGTTCACAAGTATGGAAAGTTCTACACTATCTCCCGGACAAGAAACTGAATCTGAAGCAATATTCTTTGTTAGCTCCGCTTCAAGAGTGTCCTTGTCGCGTATGAGGTAATTCAATCGGGTTACCGGATAATTGTAACAATCGGTAAACACATAATCCTGCACGATCACTAGTGTGTCGATTCCTTCAGCGACATTGTCATCGTATACGTAGAAAACTAAAGTATCTGCCTTTACACCTGGTGCAAGCGTTATGGTATCAGGTATCGTACTGTAGTCGACGCCTTCAACAGCATTTCCCTCTGTTTTTATTGGGATTTTCATTTCAATCCCTAGGTTTGAACTACGGGAAAACACGATCTCATTTCTGTTACACCCCTCGACGAGTAAGCTGTCGTTGAATGAGTTCCCCATATTTGTACTATCGCTAATCGTAATCACAGGGCCTTTGAGAGATTTCTCTTCTAGAAATACCGCCGAAGTATAGGCGTTGTCTACAACGTTACAGAGTTTTAATCGGATGGTATACCATCCACCACATTGTACTTCCGCTTTTGCTGTGAATTTGTCGGTGTAGCCGTCCAATGTGGTAATTGCACGACCTGGACTCGACTGGTTGAAATATGCGCTATGTGCCACATAATTTGGGTTCGAAGAAGTACAGTTAGACGCAGATCCACTGCCTGTAGGACTTCCTCCGTTAATGGTATTTACGGCAATAGGGGTCGTAGTACCAGGTATCGTCGCAATATTTCGAACTATGGTTTGACCTAGTGGAGCTGTCGTTCCGTTGATGTACGAGCCCTCTAAAAAGAAGCCAAAAACGTCGTTATAATTTGAACAGGTAAAGCCATCATACTCGAAACTACCAAAGACATAGTTAAATGCAATGGAGTCGCTTTGTGCAATAAAGCTGAACTCTATTTCTACCATGTCATACATGGTTCCACTTGTGCCTAACTGTGTAAGTACTGAGGACAATTCTGTATCGGTAAACGATACGTTGTTCCCAGTAGGACCAGGTGCCGTTTGAAGTACAGCATCGGCATCGGTTGCTGCTACCATGACTATTCCAGACTGGATAGGAAAATTGGCATTATTCGCCTGGAAATAACCTATCTGATCGTTATCCGCTTGCGTCAGAGGAAGTCCATTCTGACCCATATTAAATATCGAAAGCGTAGAGTCTACTAAAATGTTGGACGCCATCCAGTAGGGGTCATTATAATTCCCCGCAGAACTAACTGTCATACTCGGCTGCGCAAACAGTCCTAGCGTGGAAAGGAAGAAGAATACAGACAGAATTTTTCGCATGCTTCGAAGATAGAAAAATAAAGGTTTATTCTCTAGACAATCCGACAGCCCTTAACTTTGAGCGAACACGAAAAAATTGAACCCAAATATGTTACCGAAAGATTTTATTAATGCGAATAAAGAGCGCCTTCTAGAAGAGCTTTTCGAGCTTCTCAGAATCCCTTCTATTTCTGCAGACCCGGCCTACAGTAAAGATGTTGCTGCCTGCGCCGATGCGATCGCAGGACATATGAACAAACTTGGCTTAGACCAGGTGGAAATCTTCCCTACGGCAGGTCATCCCATTGTTTACGGAGAATGCCTCGTGGACCCTGCTCTACCAACTGTTTTAGTTTATGGTCACTACGATGTTCAGCCTGCAGATCCTATCGAGTTGTGGGATGCAGACCCGTTTGAGCCCATTATTAAAACCACTGACATTCATCCTGAAGGCGCGATTTTCGCCCGTGGAGCCTGTGACGACAAGGGTCAAATGTTTATGCATTTAAAAGCTTTTGAAATTATGAAGGCACAAGGAAAAATTCCTTGTAACGTAAAATTCATGATTGAAGGTGAGGAAGAAGTGGGTTCTATGAATCTGGAGCCTTTCATCAAAGAGCACAAAGAGAAATTGGCCTGTGACACCATTCTGATTTCAGACACCGGAATGATTGCAAACGACACCCCATCAATCACCACAGGTCTTCGCGGCTTGAGTTATGTGGAAGTAGAAGTTACTGGTCCTAACCGCGATTTACATAGTGGCCTTTACGGAGGAGCCGTTGCCAATCCTTTGAACATCCTATCACAAATGATCGCAAGCCTTCACAACGAAAAAGGCGAAATCACCGTGGAAGGATTTTATGATGGCGTTGAAATTGTTTCAGACCAGGAACGTGCATTAATGGCTAAAGCGCCATTTAGTCAAGCTGCATTCAACGACAGCATTAAAATTTCTGCTGAACAAGGAGAACAAGGCTACTCTACACCGGAGCGCACCTCTATTCGTCCAACTCTGGACGTCAATGGGATTTGGGGAGGATACATCGGCGAAGGAGCAAAAACAGTAATTCCATCCAAAGCTTACGCGAAGATTTCGATGCGACTCGTTCCTGGACAACTTCCAGATGATATTACCGAGAAGTTCATCAAGCACTTTAAAGCTATCGCACCAAAAAGTGTACAGGTGAAAGTAACTCCGCATCACGGAGGTCTTCCTTACGTTACACACACCACCAATCCTGCGTACCAGGCCGCTTCGAAAGCGTATGAAACGACTTTTGGCAAGCCAGCCTTGCCGGTACGTAGTGGAGGATCCATTCCTATTGTTGCTCTTTTCGAGCAAGTTCTCGGTGCGAAGAGCATTCTAATGGGATTCGGCTTGGACTCGGATGCTATCCACAGTCCTAACGAGCACTATGGAGTATTTAACTACTTCAAGGGGATTGAAACAATTCCTTATTTCTACGCTAACTACGCGGAGCAACACTAAACTCAAAATCGGTCCACTAAAAAAGCCACCTCTTTGAAAGAGGTGGCTTTTTCTTTGCTCACTACACAGGTATTACTTGGTCAAATGCTTTTTGACAAAGTCATTGTGCACCCTATATACAGCTTCAGCATGCTCTACGAGTTGAATTAGATCTAAGATGATCGACACTTGCAATCGAGCCAATCTATTGCTCACTTCATTCTGCGTAAAGTGCGAAACTTCAGCATGAAGCGTACGCTCAAATTTTTCACGGAGTTTGCGCGTTTTGTCGCCTAGTTGACCACTACTCTCGTCGCGGTCTGCTAAAATCTGACGACGGACATCATCGATAAAACGCTTTATCTCGTCTTCTGAGTCGATAATAAAATCGAGGTACTCACTACGCGGCACTCCACCAAAGTTTGTGATGTGGTTCAAACAATTTGACGCGAGACGATTTGCAACCTTATACACATCTAGAATGCTTTGATGTGCTTGTATTTGCAACTGAGCATACGTGATTTGATCCTCCACTGAGAAGCTTTCTACTGGACGAAATGCCTTCTTGAGATTCTTCTCTAAACGCTTTTCATCTGCCACCAAACGCTTGGTACTCTCTAATAAAATATCCTTATTCGACCCCACTAAAGAACGCATGCTCAGGGTGACCATCTTATCGAGATTTCTAAGGTTGGCAGCAATCTCTGTTTTGTGCACCTCAAATTGCTCTGATAAGGCAGGTTTTAATTCCTCTGCATCTTCTTCTAACGTCTTTTCCGCATCGGTCTTCTTGAAGTTTATGTGGGATCTGATAAGCGTAACTGCTGCGATAATCACCACTAGGATTACCCCAATCTTTCCACCGTAAAACATGATCAAGCCAAAAGTCGCACTTGCAACAAAGGCGATGACTGCTGTCATTACCCATCCG
>CBFHKC010000001.1:77166-85693 GCA_965656315.1 uncultured Schleiferiaceae bacterium
CCTATTACCTGCAATACACCAGCTACTCGATATACGGCGCTTTCCATACCCCAAGCACGATCCGCGAGTGAAGTACCCATAGCTACCATGAAGCTCACATAGGTGGTCGATAGTGGCAGCTTAAGAGATGTGGCATATGCGATTAAGATAGATGCCGTCATCAGGTTAACTGAAGCACGTAATAAATCGAAACTCGCCGACTCATCTTTCATGGTTGCGCGATCATGTGCAAATCGGGCATTTAATCGATCTACGTTATTCTGACCTAAGAAATACCCCAACCCACGGCCAATACCCAAGAAAACTCCAACGATTCCCCTGGACAGGGCGTTTGATTTAAATCGTTCCTCACCTTCTCCTTGACGGGCCAGCTTCACCTCCGTCTGACTAACATTCCTTGCCTTCTTAGATGTCCATAGGGTAGCAACCATGATGATACCTGCGCTCATTAACATGTACAGCGGGGCTTTTGCCTTCTCTCCTAAAATATCCATGAAGAAGGCGTCTGCCGGCAGGTTTGATGCGCCCCAAGCTTGTAAGCTTTGAAATCCTGCTACGGTAACTCCTATAAAATTCACTAAATCATTTCCGGCAAAGGCCATAGCAAGTGAGAATGTACCTGCTAAAACGATAAATTTTAACGGATTAAACGCAAGGAAGCGCGACAATAAGAAAGTAATAAATGACCATGAGACCACACTTACACCGATGATGGTATAGGTATTGGCTTTGATCCACTCACGAATTTCCAGTGAGATAAACGATGCCCCCTTGAGTCCCTTGATTAAAAGGAAATACGTAATGGCCGTAATCGCTATACCACTGAAAACTGCTCCGTATTTCTTGAGTCCCTTCTCTAAATCGAATGTAAATAAAAGGCGTGTTATGAATTGGACAAAAGCCCCTGTAGAAAAGGCTACGAGCACGCTTAAGAAAATCCCTAAAATGATTTTTGTAGCCGTACTAAAGTTGATGAATTTGGTAAATTCAACATCGAGTCCTTGTTGCCAACTGTAGAGTAAACCGATAATAAAACCAGATCCTAATAGCTCAAAAACGATAGATACTGTGGTAGATGTGGGAAGCCCTATGCTGTTGTAAAAATCAAGCAGGATGATATCTGTTAACATCACTGCTACAAAAATGAGCATGATATTATCGAAGGTGAAAAAGCTTGGAATGAATACCCCTTTTCGAGCCACTTCCATCATACCTTCAGAGGATACAGCACCAGCAATCACGCCTATTGAGGCGATTATGAGAATCGTTTTAAACGAAGCTACCTTAGAGCCAATCGCCGAGTTCAAGAAATTTGCTGCGTCGTTACTCACACCCACCGTTAAATCGATGATAGCGAGTAGAAACAAAACAAATACTAGAATTTCATACCACATAGCGGGGAATTTTAAGGGGCAAAAATAACCTCTTATGACCGTTCCACTGAGAAGTTAAGGTTAAATTTGGATTATGCGCAACTCCATTGCTTTCCTCCTTTTTTTATTCGCTTTAACACAATGTACGATGAGTTCGAACCAAAATGAATTGGCCCAGTGTGATAGTTTATATCTACGACAACACGCTAATAACCCAGTCTACTGGAAAACCTGGGGTCAGGCGGCATTACATCAGAGCGAGCGTGATCAGAAGCTCATGATCATCTCTATTGGTTATTCGAGCTGTCATTGGTGCCATGTAATGGAAGAAGAGAGCTTTGAAAATCAAGAGGTTGCGGATGTGATGAACGCTGACTTTGTATCTATCAAGGTGGATCGAGAAGAACGTCCAGATATAGATGCCCGATATATGAATGCGGTCCAATTAATGACTGGGCAAGGTGGGTGGCCATTAAATGTAATTGCCCTCCCTGACGGCACCCCGGTGTACGGTGGCACTTATTTTTCAAAAGCGGATTGGCTAGAGGCACTCACTCAAGTAAAAAGTCTGTGGAAAGAAGACCCTCAAAAAGTCATCGAATATGGAAATCAAATGCGTGAAGGGCTGATAGACATGATTGAAGTCAGCCAGAGCGTGGCTCCAAATTCGTTTCAAAAAACAGACTTTGAAGATGTGGTTGCCTTCTGGATGCGTACGATTGATCCTATCAACGGTGGGCCCAATGGTTCTCCTAAATTCCCATTGCCCAACAACTACAGTTTTCTGCTCGACTACGCTTTAATTTCAGGCAACGACAGCGTTCGAGACTATACCTTACTGACCTTAGATAAAATAGCTCTGGGCGGAATCAATGACCAACTACATGGCGGTTTTACTCGATACTCAACGGATCGCTATTGGAAAGTTCCTCATTTTGAAAAGATGCTCTATGACAATGCGCAACTGATTGGATTATACGCCAAAGCGTACAGAGTCACTAAGCGACCGCTATATGCAGAAACCGTTAAAAACACAATCAACTTCTTAACGCAAGAAATGCAATTAGCGAATGGTCTTTATGCAAGTGCGCTCGATGCAGACTCGCCTACGCCAAGAGAAGAACGTGAAGAAGGAGGATACTACGTTTGGACGAAATCGGAATTGGATGCTTTGCACTTAGAGCAGCCCGAACTTTTTAAATATTACTACGATAACCTAGAGCACCACGACTGGGAAGGAAAATACATCTTACATAGAAATCAGACCGACGAGAAGTTCATCGAACAACATCACTTAACCAAATCGGAGCTTGAAGCATATAAAAAGCAGTGGCTAGGTGCACTAAAGGCTGCAAGTGAAAAGCGAGCTTCGACCCACCCAAAACCTATTAGAGACGAAAAAGCAATTACCTCTTGGAATGCCTTGCTCGTTGAAGGGTTTGTGGAGGCGCATTGGGCTTTTCCTTCTTCAGGCTACGATAAACTCGCAGAATCATTACTGCTTGTCTTACAAAATGAAGTTGGCGGTTCAACGTTGAAGCATCAAGCAAACAATGACGGTGAAGGTTTCCTTGACGATTATGCAGCATATGGCAATGCACTTTTAGCCGTTTACCAGCTCACGGCGCAACGTGATCTACTGGAAGAGGCTAAAGAGTTAGACCAGGCGTTTAACCGATTCAAAACAAGCGGTCTATTCTTTGCATTAAGCAGCGACGCCGAGGAAAATTGGCAAAGCGTGATAGAGATTGAAGATAATGTGATTCCAAGCGCAAATTCCATGCTGGCACATTTCAAATACCAACTTGGGATTCTTTCAGAAGATCAAGCGGCTCTGCAAACTGCCAAGGAACTTTGCGAGGGCGTGCATAAAAAGGTCTTTAAATACGGACCAAACTTTTCAAATTGGCTTCAGCTTGCACTTACTCTTGAAGGTGGTGATAGAGAAGCTGTCTTTGCTGGACCAGATGCTTTCGCTCTTAGAAACGAATTCACTGCGACCAAATATGTTCCGGGTACCCTGTTTTTAGCTTCAGACAAAGCTTCCAATGCTCCTTTGCTCGAAGGACGATACCCCTCTGAAGGGAATCTCATATTCATCTGCAAGAATCACAGCTGTAAGCTTCCTACCGACCAACTAAATGCTGCCTTAGATTTATGGAGTCTATAATCCGTTGTCCGTGGTGCGAGAGTTCACAATTGTACAGGGAGTATCATGATCAAGAGTGGGGACGTCCTGTGCATGATGAGCAACGCATGTTCGAGTTCTTACTTCTTGAAACGTTTCAAGCGGGTCTCAGCTGGATTACGATACTCAATAAGAGAGAGAACTTCCGATCAACCTTTCACTATTTCGACATTCAGCGTGTAGCAGACATGGGGGAAAACGAGATTGAAAGAGCTCTAAAAAACCCTGGCATCATTCGCCACGAGGGAAAAATCAGAGCAGCTATCAATAATGCACAGCGTACGTTAGAAATGAAATCCCAAGGGCTATCACTGGTTGAATTCTTCTGGAGTTATGTCGATGGAAAACCCATCCTAAACACCCCAATCAACCTCTCTGATGTACCTGCTGTCACACCGCTCGCGCAGCAAATCGCAAAAGACTTAAAAAAAAGAGGGTTTAAGTTTGTGGGGGCTACCACTATTTATGCGCACATGCAAGCAACAGGAATGGTGAACGACCACTTGGTAGGGTGTCATGTGAAGTCTGACACTATGCGCAAGGTATAGCCGCTAGAACCACTTCTTTTTGGACTTTTCGGCAACAAAGTCTTTTAAATAGAAAGGTTCGAAATATGCTACATCTTCTACTTGATGACACCCCGAGGTAATCAGTTGGTGCATAAATCTCGCATCAGGAAAGGCATCGGGCTGTATGTTAAAATGTGCTAGGTTACGGCCTAAAAGCTCCTGAACCTTAGAGGTGCAATCGCCGACTATTACAGCATTGCTCTGTTGCCACTGCGTGAAACTATCTTGATGTACAATCACAGATTCGACTTCGGTCTCTGGAATCCAACGGCTATTTTCAAGTCTCCATACTTGGGCGAACACTTCGTCACGACGAGCATCTATCACAGAGATTACAACCGCCCCCTCACTAAATGGAGAAGAATCGAAACACCCCAAAGTAGGCACACTCCATAACGGCAGATTACTCGCATAACATAACCCTTTGGCCGTGCTCACTCCTATTCTTAGGCCTGTGTAAGACCCTGGTCCTTTTCCGACACATACCGCATCTAAATCGGCAACTTTAAGATTATGATCTGCCAGCAATTCTTCGATGAGTAGGTGCAATCGTTCCCCGTGGACAAACTTTTCACCGTGTTCAGACTTGCCGCCTAGGAGCACATTATTATGAACCAGGCTAACACTGCAATTCTTAGTCGCCGTTTCGAGGCAAAGGATCATTAGCTATACTATTTCTCAGAGGTTTTGATACTCGCACCAGACTTCAACATTCTAGATACAGCACTATAGGGTCCGGTAATGATTTCAGTAGAATCAGCGATGCCAGTTACAATGATAAACTCATCATCTTGGATGCCACTTTCTACTACATGTAATACAGCCTTATCCCCTTCTGGTGAAAAGATAACCTCATAACTTTCTCGCATATCGTCACTGCCTAAAGCTTGCTCATAAGACTTCGCTTTTGCTGTAGTGTCTTTGCGAACGGTCACAGCTTGGATTGGCGCAACAAGAGCATTTCTTACCTTATTTGTAATGATTTCCACGGTTGCCGTCATCCCTGGACGGAAAGGCGTTTTACCATAACGATCTTCAAGATGAGCATAGCTCGTGTTCAATACGCGAATTTTAACTTCAAAATTGGTCACCTGGTCAGGAGATGATCCTAAAGCCAATTTTGCGCTGTTCGCAATCTCACTCACCAAACCTTGGAAGCTCTCTCCCAAATAGGCATCCACCTCAATAATCGTCGTGTCACCGACAGCTAGTTTTACGATGTCGTTTTCATTCACTTCTACCAATACCTCCATGGTATCAAGATCAGCGATGCGCAACATTTCTGTACCGGTCATCGTAGCAGTACCTACTACACGCTCACCTAACTCGACATTCAGCTGTGTGATGGTACCTGATATCGGAGCAGTAATCGTGGTTCTCTTTAAATTCTTGTAGGCTTCATCAAGATTGGCCTCGGCGCTTTGCAACTGGAATTTGGCGCTTTCTTTTTGCAGTTCCGCCACTGTGATTGAACGCTGCGCAGCATCGAATTCTTGCTGGGAAATCGCTCCTTTTTCAAACAAGCGCTGATTACGTTCCCAAAGTTTGTTCGCTTCAATCAGTGCAGCTTTGCTTTGAGCAAGACCAGCCTTTGCAGAATTTACGGCAGCCCTGGCACGAGTGATTGCACTCTCGTATAAATCCGGGTTGATTTTAACCAACAAATCTCCTTCTTCGACGTACTGTCCATCGACCACGTGAACCTCAGTGATTTCACCACTTACTTCAGGGCTCATTTTCACCTCTACCTCAGGCTGAATTTTGCCACTAGCCGTTACCGATTCTACTACAGTACGCTTGTGTATAAAACCGGTTTCCACGAATTGGGCGTCATTATTCGCATCAATCCATCCTTGCTTTTTAGCGACTATTAGTCCTGCTACTACAACAATGAGTACAGGGACTACAATTTTCATATTCAATTTCATGAGGCTCTAGGGTTAAAGGGTAATCTGGTTGAATAGGTAAAACTCCAATACTTTCACCTTGAAGAGGTAATCGAATTTGGACTGAATTTCACGACTTTTTGCCGCTAAGTATTGATTTTTGGACAAGCCAAGATCGAAAGCGCTAATCACTCCCTGATCATAGTTTAGCTGGGCATTATCTAGCGCTTCATTCGCCGCACTAGAAGAGGCAAGCGCTGCTTGATATAAGGCCAAAGAATTCTGTGCATCTAAATAGGCCCGTTCAATAGTTTGACGCACCTGGAGCTCACTCTGCTGCACATCTAAGGCTGCATTGTTTTCTTGGATTTTGGCACGCTGAACAGCAGCATGCGTATTACCTCCGTTGAATAATGGTATCTGTACACCGAAACCCAGGAATTGGTTCCAATTATCAGAAAGCTGACTAGTTACGGTATAATCCTGAATACTTTGCGGATTAGGTACTGTCACTTCTTGAGGGACCTGCTCGATCATTCCCGTTGCCGGGTTTTCAATAAGGTTATAGGTAGTCAGCGTATAATACTCTGTAAAATATGGTAATCCCTGAACATAGTTCGAATTCAATTGAGCCATGAAGTTCAGCGAAGGCAAACGACCTGCTTGTGCCACTTTAATTGCATACTCAGCACTCTTATGGGTGGCCTGAGCAGCCCGAACCGCAGGTTGCTTTTGAACTGCTGACTCCTTCAATTCGTCATTTACATACCCTTTTAACGAAAGTCCCTCCAGGTTTATAGAAGGTGGAGCAACTTCGAAATCCTCAAAAGGTGTGTCCAATTGAAGCAACTGATACAACTGCAGTTTACTTAGTATCAACGCGTTATTCGCACCGGTCAAGTTTCCCTGGTCACCTCGCATTTGGGCCACTGACTGCAAATAATCATCCTTCGAGATAGCACCATTATCGAACAATAGTTTAGTCCTGTCTAGACTTTGCGTCGACGTATTGAGCTGTCCTTCTGCCACTTCAAAGAGTTGTGCATTCACGAGCACCTGCAAGTAAGCTGAGGCAATATTCAAAAAGACATTGTTTTTGATTTCCTCTAAACGGTAGAGACTAGCTGCCTTGCTCATGCGCGCTTGCTGCAACTGGTAGAGATTACGCCCACCTGAGAGTAGATTCCAATTCCCAGAGGCGGTCGTACTCAAGGTCTGCCTAGATCCGGGCTGTCTGGTGTTGGTTATCGGATCAATAGTCAATCCGAAATTCCAGTAATACCCACCGTTAATATTAGCCGTCGGCAGAAAAGCCAACTTACTCTGCAGTTCCTGCAACTCGCTCAACTCAAGCGAATTCTTTCCACGCTGAATATCAATATTATTGGCTTTTGCGTGCTCTATACAACGGTCTAGAGTCCAGACCTCTTGAGCAACTACGGAAGAAAGGCTCCCTAAAAGGAGCAGTACTAAAAAAGAATTATGAAAACTTCGCATGCGACAATTTAGGGTTAGTGGCTACCCCGAAGATACGCTATTTACTGCGCTTTTTTCGCACGGTACATCTTAAATGCAATACCGCCTATGATCAAATAAGGGAAAATCATAAGGTAGAGTATCCCGTAGTTCAATCCAGCGCCAAAACCACCCTCATCTGCAGTTTCAGCTACAGCCTTACACATACTACATTGTGCTAAACTATACAGGGGAGATAATAGCAATATCCCAAATGCTATCCACTTCTTCATAACTCAATAATAAGGTTGCATGAATAAGTACACGAGCACGCCAGTGAAAGAAACATACAGCCAAATCGGAAAAGCAAATTTGACAATCTTTTTGTGTCGTTTGATATCATCCGTCCAACCACGATACACACTTAAAAGCGCCAATGGTATAACAGGCACACTAAGTATAATGTGGGAAATTAGGATGGAGAAATAGATATAACGAACTGCTCCTTCACCTAAAAACTTGGCACTTGGGTGTGTAAAATGATAAACTACATAGGACACTAGGAATAACGAACTTAGTACCAACGCAATCAACATAAACGTTCTATGTATCGTCACTTTCTTCTTTTTTATTGCAATGACTGCCATAATCAAGAATAAGAATGTAGTACCATTTAGAAATGCATGCATCAAGGGCAAAGAGCTTACCGCTGAATTCTCAGAAACACCCAAAGCGCGCTTCCACTCACCAGGAATCACCATTAAAACTCCCACCGCGATAGGAATAACCACGCTTAACATGTATATCACGCGAAGGACTTTTTTATCAATTACTGAATCACTCATCTAACAAATTGTGTTTATCTCGCTCCAACTCCGCAATCAAGACTTTGATGTCCGACTCCATATCGTTGAGCTGTGTTACTTCTAAAACATCGTATGAACCTACAATGTTTCCTAAATCATCTTTTCTTGATCGGATATTACCGTTCCAGTCGATAAGAATAGCGTTTGTACTATGCAAGAAGCCGCCCTCTGCTGTCTGATCCTCAAAGGC
>CBFHKC010000001.1:85791-149984 GCA_965656315.1 uncultured Schleiferiaceae bacterium
CATAGTCTAGTGTCTTAAAGAACACCTCGCTTTGGCCGTATACAAAAAAAAGATAAAGCAAAGCGGGCAGCACTAATACAGAGATTAGTACTGCCCGATTGAATAAGGATTTCTTTTCCATTACTTGAACAGGTATGAACCTTCAGTCAATAAGATAAATGTCAAATATGGAATTAGAATAAGAGAAGGCAAGTACAAGGCATAGCGCAAGCCTTTCTTCTCATATTTTACGTGCATGAAAATCTGCACGATATATGCTGCCTTCACCAAAGTAAGGATGATGAATACATAGTTCAAAATAGAAGTACCCAAAGCTTGTGCGAGCATGAACTCTGGCTTAATGATACCCAATACAACTTCAACAGCTGTGATAATTAATAGGATCCAAAATACTTTCCAAATCCACCAAGTGCCTTTATGATCTGCCATGATAGTTTACTTTATTATACGAGATAGAAGAAGGTGAAAACGAAGACCCATACAAGATCGACAAAGTGCCAGTATAGACCTACTTTCTCTACCATGCGATAGTGACCGCGTTTCTCATAAGTTCCCAATAGGATATTATAGAAAATCACGAAGTTGATAACTACTCCAGAGAAAACGTGGAAACCGTGGAATCCTGTAATGAAGAAGAAGAAGTTCGCGAACTGTTTTCTACCATACTCATTGCGAATCATATTAGCACCCTGTACTACATCTCCAGCCTCTAGCATCGCTACAGACTCAGCGTGAGTAAAAGCTCTTCCCGCCTTACCTGGCTCTTGGAGGTAGAATGCTTTGTTTGATTTCATTGCAGTTAAAACCTCAGTTTTTGTAAATGACTCACCATGGTTTGATGCGTGTCCTTCTTCCATACCGTGAATAACCTGGCTAAAGCTCAAGCGTTCGCCTTCGTTGTTGTAGATATGAAGAATCTCTTGACGATCGGTTTCAACAGCACCAGTATCTCCTGAGATGAAGTGGTACCACTCCCAAGCTTGAGAGCCTACGAAGATAAAACCACCAATAATCGTGAGTAACATCCAGTTGGTCACAGCCGTACGGTTCATCTTTTCACCAGCATTAACTGCCAATACCATGGTTACTGAAGACATAATCAAAATGAAAGTCATCAATGCCACATAAAGTAGTGGTTGATCACCTTCTAAACCAGGAAAGTGAGTAAATACATTTTCAGCAATCGGCCAAGTACTCTCGTACTTAAAGCGCATAAGACCATACGCGGTCAAAAAACCTGAGAAGGTTAATGCATCAGAAAGAAGGAAAAACCACATCATGAGTTTTCCGTAACGCGATCCTAGCGGACGCGATCCTCCACCCCAGTGATTTTCTTCGTGCGTCATTTCAGCAGTTGAAGCCATAACGGTTCTTTTTGTAAAAAATTTTCAGCAAACTTAACGAATAAGAGTTAAAAAGACATACAAATAAACCCACAATAGGTCTACAAAATGCCAATAAATAGACAGTAGCGTGACTCCGTGGTAGTCGTCAGCGCTGTAAGCCCCTCTTAATGATTTGAATAAGGTTACAAATAATGCAATAACGCCACCTGCTAAGTGTGCTAAATGAAAGACGGAAATCGCGTATACCCAGGAACCTGCAGGGTTTGAACCCGCACCTGCAAAATATATTTCTTCATCAATCAACTGCTTCCAGCCTTGAACCTGCAATACAGCAAACACAGCACCTAAAATCAGAGTAACTACAAGTGAAGACTTTAAGGCACCAGTATTTCCCTTTTTTATTTGACTTACTCCCCACCACAATACCGTTGAGGAAAGAAGTATAGCAATTGTTGAGCTGATAAAAGCGGATGGAAGTTCAAACGTAAGCCATTGCTCGTTCGCGACTAACGTCGTTCTGCTGACCACGTAACCTGAAGTCAATCCTGCGAAAGCCATGATGATACTGCCTATTCCGATCCACAATAGTGGTTTAGAGGCCCGTTTGCGTTGTTGTGCTAATGTTTCCATAGTTAGATGTATCTATCAATTACGTAAATAATTTGCATACCAGTTAGATAAGCAATACTGCTCAACATAAGTTTTCGCGCAGTGCCATTTTCACCATCTTTCAACAACTTTATTGCGTTTGAAAGAACATACAAACCTAAAAGCCCGACTGCTATACCGCCCAAAGGACTGAGAGTGAGCTCACCTGTAATTCCAAATGCAGGCAAGACCCCAACAATGATCATCCAAATGGTATATGTGATAATATAAATTTGTGAGGATCGGTCCTTCGCTTTAGATGGAAGCAGGTTATAACCAGCTTTCTTATAATCCTCAAATGAGAACCATGCGATTGCCCAGAAATGCGGGAACTGCCAGAAAAACTGCTGGGCAAACAACGTTCCTGTTTCTATATCAAAGTCATTTCGTGCAGCCACCCAACCTAACATATAAGGAATTGCCCCAGGAAATGCCCCAATAAATACGGCTAACGGAGAGACCGCTTTCATAGGAGTGTAGACTAAGGCGTATAGCAAAACGGATAACGCACCGAATCCTGCAGTCATCGGATTTACTAGATAGAGCGCAGCCAATCCTAAAACAAGCCAAGTTGTTGCTATCAAAAAACCCTGCTTTATAGAAAGGGTTCCAGACGGCAACGGTCGATTCTTGGTGCGATCCATCAATGCATCAAGATCCTTTTCATAGATCTGATTGTATGCATTAGACGCTGCCACGACAGTGATTCCTCCAAAGATGAGCAATAAAAATTGACTCCAACTAAACGTTTCATAACCTAGTAGATACCCTACCGCTGAGGAGAATACAACAGAAGTACTCAATCGAAGCTTTCCTAGACGAAGTGCTTCTTTTGTAAATGTAGGTGCTACCGTGCTTGACACTAGGATCGAATTTAGGCTGCAAAGATAGGGATGAAATCCTTCCCCCTAAATACGTTTAAAGCACAATAAAATGTGGGTTAAGTAAATCTTCTTTGTTGTATCGTAATGGCGTTCTAGCTTCCTTTTCAACCATCGAAAAACCTGCAGACTCCACTACTGCCTGACCCGCAGCGGTATCCCATTCCATCGTAGGCGCAAATCTTGGATATACGTCCGCCAAGCCTTCCGCAACCATACACATCTTTAACGAAGAGCCTTTAGAAAGAATTTCAACCTTGCCATGCTCTTCGGTGTATTGCTCCAAGAAAGCTGTTGTTTCCTCGTTCATATGAGAACGCGAACCTACTGCCGTAAAAGGTCTACTAATTTTTAATGGGAGATTTTGTCCTTGAGCGATATGCTCAGAAGTGATCGTTTGCCCTGCCTCTATATTGATTTTTAACGCGCCATATTGTTTAACCCCCATGTAGAGTTCCCCTGTAACCGGCACATAAACTATACCCAAGATAGGGGCACCATCTTCTACTAGCGCAATGTTTACAGTGAATTCGCCGTTACGCTTGATGAACTCCTTCGTTCCATCCAAGGGATCAACAATCCATAGCGTTTTCCAAGCCTTACGCTCTTCGTAAGACAAGTGTTTTCCTTCTTCACTCAAGACAGGAATCCCGGTAGTTTCCAGCAACTCCATGATTGCAAGATGCCCTTTTGTATCAGCTTGGGTAAGCGGACTCTCATCGCCCTTATACTCTACCTGCGTTTCTTCATTGTGGTACACCTCAAGGATAGCTTTACCTGCATTAAGAGTTGCTTGTGCTGCTAGAAGGCTTAACTGGTCTAGATTGTAATTGCTCATTGGTTATGGTTTTATTGGGTAATAAATAAAAAGCCCGAACACAGGGTCCGGGCTCTCTTATGCTCTGATGCGATCTAAAGATTATTGAAGTCTTGCATTGATAGGCACGGTATACTGCATACGTACTGGCTTACCACGCTGCTTGGCAGGGATAAACTTAGGTAGCAATTTAATCACACGAATAGCCTCATCATCGATCAATTTATCGACGCCACGTGCGATAGTTACATTACTCACTTTACCATTTTTCTCGATAACGAAATTGACATATACTTTACCCTGGATACCCATTTGACGGGCCAATTCTGGGAAGTCAAAGTTCTTACCGATGTGCTTCATGATGTTCTGATTGAAACACATGAATTTGTCATTTTCAGTAGCCTGGGACTCACAGCCTGGGAATACAGGCTTGTTCTCTACAACGGCAAAGTTGAAAATTTCATCTTCTTCTTCTTCAACCTCCTCAACGATTTCAATCTCTTCGCTTTCGTCAGTTTCTGTAGATTCGAATTCAACTTCTTCGATCTCCAAATCATCCTCTACAATCTGAATAACCTCTGGCGGTGCAGGAGGTGGTGGAGGTGGCGGAGGTGGCTGAACACGGTTGGTGATGATGGCGATTTCATCGTCTTCTTGGAAATCCATTTTACCGAGGTCACCAGGACCGCTTTCATAGGACTTGAGCTCCAAGAAGAAAAGTGTAGCAGCCAATGAAAGTGTCAGACCGATCAACAAGAAGAGGCTCTTCTTATTTTCAGCGTCTGCTTTTATTGTTTTTCTTTTCTTCATGAGGTTGAACTATTGTGATGCTAAAATAACTAAATCTATCGTTAGCACAAGTTGGTTTATAAATGGATTTATCTCTTAAAGGATACCGGTAAAACATATGAGACTTTCACCGGCTTATCTCCTTGATAGGCAGGCGATTTCGGCAGATCAATTGCTTTAAGTGTTCGTTCCACTTCTTTACTAGCAAGAGGACTATAGCTCCTTTTAATCGTTACTCGTTCTAATTCTGCCGTCTCGTTGTAGACCACTTCAGCAAAAACTTTCCCTTCGGTCTCAAGCCCTTCTGGCCAGACCAACTCCTGCATAACAGCTGTGAGCAAGTGACGGAAAAAGCAATTTTCACAATCTGCATATACTTCCATTTGCTCACAGCCCTCTAAAACAGGCGGAAAAACTTTGGCCACTGCTTGTGCGTTAACATTCATAAAGAAGCTGAGCGCTACTGCGGATAATAGTGTCTTCATTGTTATTTTGTTTCTACGTTGATGGGTAAAATATAGGACATTCTCACGGGCTTTCCACTAATCGTGCCCGGTTGGAAACGAGGAAGCGATCTAACTACACGAAGGGCCTCCTGTTTTAAATCTGCATCCTCTCCCCTCAGCACTTTGGCTTGCTGAACATCGCCATTTTTCTCGATAACAAATTCAACGTATAGCTTTTCTGAAACACCGAATTCTTTGGCTGATCTAGGCATCTCAAACTCTTTACCTATAAACTGTAACAAAGAGGATCCGAAGCACTTGAAGCGCTCTTCATCCGTAAGGAGGTCTTCACACCCTGGAAATACAGGTCTTCTTTCCACGTTTGTAAAAGTGTATACTTCATTACCTAAGTCCTCACCAGGGTCCCAGATTGGTACAGGGGCGGTATCTATCTCCGTTATTAAACTACTCAAAGTTAGGTCTGGCAATCCAACATTATTTGCAACGATGGCAAATGAGGAGGGATCAGGTAATGTAGTTTTCGCAAACTGTTTAGGAGGAGTTGGATGTTCCAGCTTAGTTAACGTGATAGGAACTACAGATAGATCAACTTCTTCCACGGGATAATGCACTGCAAAGTCCGGTTGTTCATTCTCAAACTTTAACTCGAATGCCATGAATACCGCAGCAAGGGCTAATGAAAGTCCAACTAAAAGAAAAAGAGGTCTACGTCCTTCGAGATTCGAGGACAAAGATTGACGCGAATATTTATTACTCATCACCTTGATTTTTAGGGGTTCAGAGTAAAACTTCCAAAAACTATTCCAAAATCCTATGGAGGATTCTTGAGAAGATGACCCCCACTATGGCGCCGGCTGAATTGGCTATGGCATCATAAAGATCTGCTGAACGGCCCAAACCCATCCAACCTTGGAGGTATTCTATTGTTGCTCCGATCGTTACAGCAGCACTCCAGTATACCCCAATTTTCTGACGAGACAACTTTCTTCCATATCCTCTGGAACTCCCGAAATACAAGAGTACGACCCAAGAAAAATAGAGTACAAAATGAACGAGTTTATCAGAAATCTCTATGTTCCATCCCGGATCTAGATTGTCTGCAGGCGCAAGACAAGCATAAAGAATGAAAAAGCCCCAACCAATGGCAGGGGCTCTATATATCCAAGGAGAATAACGCATCGTTTCGGATTAACCTAACAACGCCTTGTATGCAGTAGCATCCATTAACTCTTCGAGCTCTGCGCTATCTGTGATTTTAATTTTCACCATCCAACCTTCGCCGTAAGGATCTTCATTAACTGCCTCTGGAGCATCTTCTAAAGCCTCATTTACTTCGAGGATTTCGCCAGCTACTGGCAGGTACAAATCTGATACCGTTTTTACGGCTTCTACACTACCAAAAACTTCGTCTTTAGCTAGCTCTTCGCCCTCTGTATCTACGTCAACGAATACAATATCACCCAGCTCGCCTTGTGCGAAAGCTGTAATCCCGATGAACGCGTGGTCACCTTCAACACGGATCCATTCGTGATCCTTAGAGTACTTTAAATTTTCTGGAAACTGCATATAGGTAATTTTTTGCCAAATGTAAGTTCAAAATCGTTTTGTTCCACGCCTTACTGCGCTAGATTGAATCTAAATGCAATTCCAGCATTGGTGTTCAAGGTTGGGAAGGCATTCGAAGTTTTAAATGTACTTACGGTTTGATCGTAATACAAACTCGCGGTCAACTTAGACGAGAGCATATAGTTTGCTGATGCTTTTACTTTCCATATACGTTGACCTGCAGTTACTTGATCCACATTCTCTTGAATTCGGCGAATCACTGTTTGGTTGTCTCGAAGACTAAAATCTAACTTCAAATCAAGGTTTGAAGTAATCTTTTGGCGACGTCCATCGCTGATAACATTGAAGCTTACATCCTTAATGATATATCCTGTACCTATCACCACCTCTAAACCGCGTGTATCGGTCATCTGATTGTTGACTAAGGACAAGTTCATCTGACGATTCTTTTTCAAGTCGAAACGTAAACTCGCTTGATTTTTCAAACGCACATTCAATCCCACGAATGGACCGAAATTTTCTGAGATACTCACTTGCGAAATTTGGTAGGCTGGCAAGAAGTCCCCATTCGTATTACGAATATTGTTTGCTGGTTCCCCGTTTTGAATACGTTGCTGTAGGAGCATGTTCGTCTGGAAGGAACTCATCGTGTACATGCTTTTATAGGTATGCGTGAGTGTGAAACTTTGGAAATTTTTCTTGAACCAAGGAATTCTCATCAACCCATTGAAATTTAGATTCCAATTCGGCATCGGCAATCCAGGTCTTCCATTCAACTCTACTTCATTCGGATCCTTTCCACTGTAAGCTGCTAAGAAAGCGGGGACTAGGACATCGGCACTATTGTAGCTAAAACCATCATATCCGGCTCGTGTACCTGTGGTATCAGCAACTCCATTAATCAGTGTAGGAATATAGGTTGGATCGAGATCAGCACGTTGCAAAGCCAAGCGCTCTGACACGGGAACACGGTGATTCAAGAAAGTCTCGTACACTGGCGAATACGTACTATCCACTTTCTCGAAAGCACTGTTAATCGACAAGAAGGAGATCGAATAATTCCCCATTTCCATCGGATTAAAATGGTAATAACCCAAGGGCAATCCGAGTGTTGAATCCTGAATTGGATCGTGATAACGGAATATGCTAGAACTGTTCAAACCACTCACCTTAGTCGCCGTAATTTGAAGACGAATATCTTGCCATGGCTCGACCACCGCTCTGAAATTTAAGTTCTCCGTAAAGGTATTCTGATACTGATTTGGCTGTCGGGTATTCTGAGTCAGCCAACCGTTTTGTGCAGCTTTATCTGCAACATCAGACTGCGCACCAAAAACGAAATCTAATCCAGGAGCCATTAGTGAAGAAGGATCAACACCAAAGTATACTGGATTCGTGATCACTCCAGGTAACAGGGTACCATTAGTTTGGCTAAAGGTCAATGAAGCAGAGCGCAGCATCATTGCTACACGGGCTGCACTCAGTAATATTTTAGGAGGGTCCTTATCCTTTTTCTTATCTCCTTTTGCCCCTTCTTTCTGTGGAGCACCTCTTTTTTGCGGAGCACCTCCCCGTTTGCGTGCCACAGGTTGCGGACGCCCGCCTTGATTTGCTTTACGCAAGAATGGCACTTGGTTGTACAAATTGACGAAGTTTGCATTGCTATTTAGCTGAATACTGTTCGAGTTCTGAGCTGTGTTACCAAAGTAAATTTCTGGCTTAGACTTGGGGTTTAAGGCAGCCGTCGAATTGGAAGTCCAATCATAATTCGCTGCATAACGAACACTTGCGCTGGTAAAGTCCATGAACGGCAACTTGTTGATCGGGGTTTGCCAGTTCACATTAAGGGTATGGTGGAACTGTGTAGGACGTCCTAATGAAGCTAAACCGGCGATGATCGTATCACGATTTGCTTGGTTCTTAGGATCACCAGGAAGTTCATCGACTCTTGACTGCGCTGTTGCGTTGTAATCTACTTTGAGCCCTTTAGAGAGATCGTAAGCTATGTCATACATTCTTTTCGTCACGAGTGCCTTATTGTAAGTCACTGGCAATTGAATATTCGGATCGAACGTATTTCGCATTTGCATGGTCGCCAGCTGACGACGAACCTCAGTTCTCATACTTACTTTTGACGGTAGGTAATAGAAATTAAAGTCGCGAATTAGAGCGAGTTGCTTGCTTTTCACTGCACTTTTAAAGGGTGCAATATTTTTCGGCCTGGTTTGATAATTGTAGTTGATCGCTGCAGTATGCATCACCCGATGATCTTTAACGATATTTATGTTTCTACGATCGCTCTCTGTAAAAGCGTAGGAAGTATTAAAATTTGATATTGCCACTGGAGAATTGCCCCAATTCAGCCCTGTGCCCTTCCCTCCTTTTGTCGTCTCTTTCGCTGCCTTGGGACCGCCGCCGCGAGGAGTTCCGGATCGTGGAAGTTTATTTCCACCTCCTGATTTTTCTTTACGAACATTGGTGAAATTCAAACTCTTGCGCATTTGATACTCCTGACCTGCATAACGCAAACTATCGCGCTGCTCAGGTGAACTCACACTAGCAAGGGCATCCTTAAATTCAATATCGGGATCTAAAGGATTAAACTGTGGTGTTTTAAAACTTTCACTGAAACTAAAGAACATCGGGAATTTAATTCCACTTTCTTTCGGCAATACCTTATCAAGGTTAACGTTGGTTTGTATTCCATAGTTTCTCTCAGCAAATTTATTTCGCTCATTGACCGTTTGATCGATAGAACCGAATCCTATCGTAGACATGGTCCCTGTGAGATTCACATTGGCTACATCGGCAAGTTTTGCGCTTGCTGTAGCCGTAGCTGCCCATCCGCCACGATTATCAAAATCACTCAACCTCAGCTCATTTACCCAAATTTCAGCACATTTACTTTGGCCATCATCCCCATCAGATCCAGTACGCTTTTTAGGATTACGGATTCCAATCAGTAAAGTCCTTACGTTTCCTAAGTTTGGCGCACCTACTACGCTCATGCGATGCCCCGCGGGGGTGGTAACCGTAAACTTGTTGGTCAAACTAAGTGTCGGATCACTTTCCATCGCAGTGTTGCGCGTGAGCTTAAGCGTTTTTAAATCCTCAAAAACAACGTCAATATTGTTATCCGCAGGCCAGATATCATCGGGTAATAGGTCACCCCAAGGAGTGACTTTAAGCGGCACTTCATACTCGTAATAATTGCCATTGTAATCTGAACCAAGTCGAACAAAAATATTAAGATCGTCATCGTTCAATGCTTCGAACTCGTCACCAGCCTCTGCGTGCACGAACATGCGCAAGCGCTTATACATTCGCATGTCAAAATTGAAATTTCGGAAAACGGCACGTGCATCGCCGTCCTCTAAATCACATACCTCAAGCGACATACTCTGTTCATTCTGCTGAATGATCTGAGTACCACCATATACTTGCTGACGCTCAATATCCGGAGGTAGGACGTAAGGTATTGGATCTCTTCCACCGTTTTCTTCTAAGTTAACAGCGTTGACATTAAATGAGGTTTCACTGCTTTCGTCAATCGGCACATTCTCTCGAATATCATCCAAAGAGAATGGGAATCGACGCCACTCTCCTCGAACGAGGTCCAAACGAGCGAAGCGAAGAACAATAGGATCCGCAAACTCAGTCATGAACATTCGCAAGAAGCGAATAGAACGAAAATCTGAAATGCCACCGACCTTCTTCTCAGGTTCGAAAATTGGAATTTTGAATTGAATCCAACGCGTAGGACGTGAAACTCCATTTGGGAGATCATGACTTTGCGTTTCGTAGATATCAGCGATGTAATTCTGACCGACAACAAGATCCTGAGGACGCATCGATACACGGTACTGGAAGTAACTCTCTGTCTTGCTTAGTGTTTGATCACGATTCGCATCCTCTTTATCCGGAACGTTCGTCGCAGAGGCAGGAACTCCATTCAACGTCGTGGTTGAGCTATTGCCCTCTGAACCGTTGAAGTTCTTATACCGCTGAAGAATGTCTGCCGATTCATTATCTAAGCTATCGCCTCTGTAGAACACAAAATTATCGCCATTTGGATCTCCGTAGACCTTGTTGTAAGCAGCCGAATTGGATCCAAAAGTGGAATTTATTCGATCGAGGTAAGCAGTAGACCCTTGAGGATTCCAAACACGTTCCTCGGCATCCGTTAGTGCATCGAAACCGACATCTTGAGATTCTCGAGCTCCGGCGGCATTATCGAAAAATTCGGTGATTGGCTGGATTTGACTCAAATATCCCCATTGGGTGCTGTCCATACTCGACTTATCGCCACTGGCTGGGATTCCATTTTCAAAACTTTGACGTCCATCTTTGAGTATGTCCTCACTAACGCTACCAAGGTTAAAATATAGATCACCACCGTCCGGTGCGTCAGGGTTATCATAGAAAGGGTCCATCACCCAGAATTGGATGAATTCTATATTTTGTTCCTCAAAGTTGTTAATCTGCAAGGGACGCATGATTCCCGCCCATCGTGATTCAGGATCTAAAAGCTGGCCATCTGGCCCCATACCCTGGCTAATGCCTGGAGATCCCTCAACGTCAAAGTTGTAAGGTCCTCGTTCACTAGGATAATAGGCTAAATCGAACATCGCAATGTTTCTCGCCTGGTTTTGCTGTAAGCTAAAATTTGGGAATACCTCGCGAATCAATACTTCACGCATACGCTGATCAGAAGTAATTTCCGGATCGTTTCGAATGTTATCAGGAACATTCTGTCCGCCGGTATAAAACGTTGGATCTACGATATACCAGGCCAATTTTGCCCGATTATACCCATAGGCCAAATCATTATTCAGAGCACTTTCTGGAAATAGATCAGACTGATTTCCTGGGGTCGACGCTAAATTCCACGAATTCAAGCTTCGTAAATCTATGGTCGTTTGAGAACTTTCGAAATCGTCCAAATATGTAGTTTCAGCCCCTGTAATGCGAATACCTCTCGGAGATCCGGGAATCAAATGAGCAAATTCACCCTTGAACTGAAGCGTCGACTTTTCTTTAGTCTCAATCAGTGGCAATGCATCCATGAACCTCGTTAGATAAGGTGCATCTGCATTGTAATTTGTGTTCATGCCCCATATCGTATTCGCAATCGGTTCATCGCCGATATTCACCTTTTGGGTCAACGGTCGTTCTGAAAGACGAAGCCAAGTACCTCCTACATTCAGGTTGTCATTAACCTTGTGATCTACCATACCTCCGTAGAAGGTTTTCGCCTGAACATTGAAAAGGGTATTGTTCTCAAAATTCACTTTGATTGGCGCTCCAGAGTTCATAACTCCTTCGTTGATAATGCGGACTCTTCCCAACGAGTAATCCACAGTATAATCCTGATTTTCCACCAGAGTACGCCCACCTGCAGTGACACTTACTGAACCCTGAGGAATATTAAATGCACCAAGCTGAATCTCTGATCCAGAAGCGCTTTTATATTGGCCTCTTAAAATGAATTTATTGAGCTGTGTTTGTTCTTGAGCTCGGAATCGAGTACTGTCGTACAACGACTGGTACACATACTTTTCACGCGCTTTCTCCGTGTCCAATTTATTATACAGATTCGACCCAAAAGGTTCTACAACTGGGAAAATGATTCTACCCCGCTGCTGATCAATTGTAACCCCAGGCACGAAATCGAAAATACCATCGGGAAAAGGATCGTTGTTGTTGTTCAATCGATCTAATTCCATCACACCCACAAGTAATGTATCACTAAGATTTCCGTCAGGTAAGAACGGAATAGGAACCCCAGTCTCGTCGTTCATATAAAGAACGTCCATGTAGAAATCTTCTCGATCTAACTGGAAAGCGTTTAATGCATAGATGTTTTTCATCATCAAATCCCAAGTCGGCAACTTTACGTCTAGGACCGTAGATTTTAACATCTTTAGAATTAGAGTCTTGGGGGGCGTGACCCCGTCATTAGAGAATTCACCTACTTGATAGGTTCGGCCTCCAGCGGTATATTGAAAAGCAACCGCAAGAACTTCGTCTTGATTCAACGCTTGGTTCAAGGTCACATACCCCAACTGTGCATTGATTCGGTACTGGTTCGGCTCTAACTTTCGTGCATTCGCAAGCTCGATATACTCTCTAGCCTCACTAAATCCATTAGCACTCAGATCCTGGTTTGCCGTTGCAATGTCACGAACCCCAGGAATATCACTCTGCAGCGTGAGCGGGTCAAGTTTATTGTTCGCATTGTTCGGGTAGCCTTCTATATTGACATTTTGCCCCGGAAATATTGTTGCACCTGGTAGGTTTGAGGCCGTCGTACGGTAAGCATAATCTTCGTCCTCCCCTAAATCCATGAAGGCGACGATATTTCTCAGGTTTTGCGTGGCACTGCGCTCATTTGTTACCCACACTTCCACCTTCGTGATTTGAACCGGAGAAGTAATCAAAGGCAAGTTTTCGAGGTATTCTTCGTAATGATCTCGGAAAAATGTACTCAAGAAAAAGTGTCTATTCGCCTCATATTGATCGCCTTGGATCCTGAACTCGGTAGTGGTCCCTCCTCCTTGAACATTAATGCTTTGGGTTTGAGACATTTGCTCTGAGAAGACCGTAGTTACGCTTGTATTTCCGAACTGGAATTGGCCTTTTAGACCGCGTAAACTTTGAGCACCGGTGATTAGAGATGAATTCACAGGCATGTTGATGTTCCCCATCTCCAAGCGCTTGACGATATCATCTTCTTCGCCTTCGAAGTCGAGCTTCATCTTGTTGTCAAAAGCGAACGTTGCCTCAGTGTCATAATTAACACCTAGTTCTAATCGGTCACCAATTTTACCTTTCACATTCATTTGAATGCGCTGACCAAAGTCAAAAGCAAACGTTTTTTGATTGCGAACCGGGATTCCTGGGTTTTCGATATACTGATACCTTCCTCCGAAGCGAATCTCCGCCATCCCTTGGGGACGAATCTCTACGATATCACTCCCAAATACCTTTCCTAAGGCCTCGTTACCTGTTTGAATCTGGGGAACAAGACCGGCGTCATCTCTAGGACTATCGCCACTTTGATTGAAAATTGAGCTCTTTGAAGAAAAGTAATCAGACTCCGCATTGTCGTACATGAATTGTCTGTACTGATCGGTTGTCCATACCTGTGGTATCGGAAGACGAACATCTCCTATCTTCTTATATACCAAATAGTTTCCTGTGATTGGGTCGAATATGATCTCCCTAGTGTAATTCGCAGGGTCTTCCAATTCTACCCCAGCAGTTCCTGTCGAATCACTTTGTGCTAGAAGCAGCGAAGGCGCCATAAAAAGCGCCAACCAAAAGGTTATAAGATATGTCCGATAAGTACTTTTCATTTACAGCAGCTGCAACGCTTTTCTGACCAACTCTTCTGTTGGTGCGTTTGGATCTTGCTTGAGTAATTTGTTGAGTGCTGCCTCAGACTGCTTTGCTGTTATTCCTAAGGTCGTGAGTGCTGCATGGGCTTCTATGCGAGCTGAACCAGAGGATGAAATCTGAGTTGCCCCTTCAATCTGCGTTTTAGCCACTTTGTCTTTGAGGTCGATGACGATACGCTGCGCTGTTTTAGCACCTATACCTTTGACCCCTTGAAGGGTAACCGCGTCCTCACTCATAATAGCACTCTCTACTTCATTTGGTGCCAAAGAGCTTAAAATCACACGGGCAGTATTTGCACCCACGCCACTTACACTAATCAGCAATTCAAACAAAGCCTTCTCACGTTGAGTAGAGAACCCAAATAACATTTGTGCATCCTCTCGTACTAAGTGATAAGTATAGAGCAGCCCTGAGGTTTTAGGTTCGATATCCGCGTAGGTATTCAAAGAGATCTGTACATCGTAACCAACTCCACCACAGTCTACAACAACTTGTGTGGCCGATTTCATGGCAAATTCTCCTTTTACGTAATAAATCATGTTTGTTGGTTTCAATCTCCTTTAAACGTCCTACCAAATGGTTTAGTACGTCCCTAACGCAAAAAACCGCGCTCTTGTGGGCACGGTCTTTTGAAAACTACAAGTTTTTAGTGTCGAACAATAAGCCTTTTAAAAGATGTTCCGTCCACACTGTAAAGGTATACTCCATTTGAAAGATCATCCACATAAATGCTGTTTTTACCTGAATTCAGGTTTTCTGATCGTACCAAAGATCCTAGTGCATTGTAGAGCTGGAACGTGCCACCTCTCGGGGCATCCACTGTGATTTGATTTTTAGCCGGATTAGGATAAACCGCATCTTCACGAACATTTACTTCTATCGTACCAACAGTAGGACCGGCAGAAATAATCACCCACACACTCAAAGAGTCACTCGGGTTCTTTCCTTCATAAAAGACATAACGTGTGCTGTCTGTGCATACGACACCTGTATTTGGGCTGTATACGTGTCCTGAGAAATCAGTTTTAATAGCTCCAGCTAAAATTTGAACTGAACCGATAGAACTATCTACGTCAGCGGAATAACAATAATCCCAACAGTAATACGCACTGTCAAAAGCACAATCCGCCGCGTTGTAAGCACGCTTAACAAAAACATCCAAATCTTGAGAAGACACGTTCTCCACATCGATACTAAAGCCGTAATCAGCAACTGAGGTTGAATTCACCTCTAGGATAGAATCCATTTCTGCAACCACCAATGATTGGGCTTTGATTGACATGGTTGATAACATGGTCAATGTCAAGAATAATAGGGTATATACTTTTTTCATGATGTGTCAATTTTCTGAACCCAAAGATAATCAATGTTTTTCATTCCGAGTTACACCGTTGATACAAGGTTTTTTAGTAATTTCCCGTCTTTAAAAACACAATTGCATGAAAAAACTTCTACTATCTTTTGCAGCAGCAGCACTTTCAACAGGCGCTATAGCACAAGGACAGGGTTCCGTTTTCTCTGAGGATTTCAATTCTGGAATCCCGACAGGATGGACTCAACAAAACGCAGGATCCGATGGTGGATTCTTAGCTGGAAATGCGACTACGCTAAGCTCGCAGTATTTCACAATCTCAGATCCAGGGTCAAACTTTGTAGCAACTAATGACGATGCTTGTAACTGTACTAAAAGCGATGAGTACCTTGTATCGAGCGCTTATGATTTAAGCACGTACTCTCAGCTTCATGCAACTTTCAAATCTTTCTTTTACCAAGCGACTTACCAGGGAGCTGTAGAAGCAGGTCAATTTAAGTACTCTACCGATGGTGGTACGACTTGGACTAAACTCGCTGACATCACTCCGGGTGCCGACTGGACTGATCAATACGTAGATATTTCTGCTGCTTGTGGTAACGCAAGTGTTCAGTTTGCATTTAACTACCAAGATGGTGGTGGTTGGTTGTACGGTTTAGGCATCGACGATTTCGTGATTTTCCAACCTTACAACTTCGACCTAGCTGTTGAAACGTTAGACATGTTCTCAACTGTTGGCTTGAACAATGCACCTTTTACTATTGAAGGTTCATTAACCAACTATGGTGGTGCTACTATCACTAGCCTTGATATTAACTATACCATCAACGGTGGTACTGCAACAACGGCTAGTTTAACAGGTTTGAGCATCGCTCCTTACCAAACGTACAACTACACACACACTACCAACTGGACTCCAGCTGCAACAGGTGTTTACGATGTAGCTGTTTATGCTTCTGCACTAAACGGTGGTTTCGATTCTAATACAGGTAACGATACCCTTTCTGCTGAAATCACAGTTGTTCCTGCAACAACTGATCGTGTTGTACTTGCTGAGGAATTCACATCTTCAACATGTCCTCCATGTGCCAGCTTCAACCCTGGCTACAAGCAGCTGTTAGACGATAACAACGCAAACACAGCAGCTGGTCGAGTTACCTCGATCAAATACCAAATGAATTGGCCATCTCCAGGTACTGACCCTGCTTACAACTCTGAAGCTGCAGCTCGTCGTACTTTCTGGGGCATTACTGGTGTGCCAGATGTTGTTTACTCTGGTTACAATGTTCCAACTTCTCAGGACAACATTGACCTAGTTAAAGATATTCCAGCACTCGCTACTTTGAGCGCAGAATGGAGTGCTACTGGTGGGTATATCCAATGTGACGTAACTGCTGAGGCTTTGGCAGACTTAGGTTCAAACGTGAAGTTGCACATGGCAATGATTGAAAAAGAAATTTCACACAACGTTCAAACCAACGGAGAAACTACTTTCTATCACGTATTCCGCAAGTACATGGACGGCGCAAGCGGTCACGCTATGGGCAACATGACTGCAGGTAACTACTCGCACTACGCAAACTCTACGATTACAGTTAGTGCTGCTCCAGCGCAGAACTCTTTCGACTTCTGGGTAGGTACTTCTAACATGGATATCGTTGTATTCTTACAAGACGAAATCTCAGGTGAAGTTCTTCAAAGTGCTCTTGCGACTTTCACTACATCAAACGTAGACGAAATGGACAACCTAGCTCGCTTTATCGCTGTTTACCCGAACCCAGCAAATGACTTCGCTGGTGTTGAATTAGATCTTATCGATCGTTCTGAGGTTGCTATCAACGTAGTTAACACTATGGGACAAACGGTATTCACTTCAGCTCAAACACTTGATGCTGGTACTCAAAAAATCAACTTAGAAACTGCTCAGCTAAGCGCTGGTATGTACTTCGTTAATGTAAACGTAAATGGTGTAAGCAAGAGCTTGCGCTTGAACGTTGCTCACTAAGCATAATAATTGCTATTTTTACGGGGGACTTCGGTCCCCCGTTTTTTTTGCAACATATTTCAGAACATGAAGAATCTTCTTACCGCCTTTGCACTGCTTTTCGCAAGCCTATCTATTCAAGCTCAAGTTCTACCGAGCACTACCTTGAAAACACTCGAGGGTAAACAAATTGATATCAAAGATGCTATCAGTACGGAAGGGCCAACTGTGATCAGCTTTTGGGCTACGTGGTGCAAACCATGTATTAAAGAATTGACCGCTTTCACGGACTATGCTATGGATCTCGAGGACGAATTTGGAGCCAAGGTACTCGCGGTGAGTATTGATGATACTCGTAATTCTGCTCGGGTAGCTCCACTTGTTCAAGGTCAAGGATGGGATTATACCGTATTGCTTGATGAGAACCAAGACCTCAAACGCAATCTCGGTATTGTAAACGTTCCTTTTACACTCGTATTGAACCGTGCAGGTGAGATCGTATGGAAGCACAGTGGATATTCTCCAGGCGATGAAGAAACACTTGCAGAAGTCGTTGAAGAAGTCGCAGCAGGTAAGACACCATCACACTAATCAAAACACAGATGAACAAGTTCTCCTTATCTCTATTAGCACTGCTAGTAGGGGGCTCTGTTATGGGGCAAAGTCAAGAAACTTTTGGCGGTCAGCTGCACGGGAATTTCCAATTGGACGGTCAGGTCTATCTACGTGACGAGGGCATTGATCCTACTGGGGAGTTTTTTCCCGATGAGCGATTCTTGGGACAAGGCTATGCCAATTTTGTCTATACCCAAGGGAATTTCTCCGGCGGACTTAGATATGAGAACTATCAAAACGTAATGCTTGGTTTTCCTGAGGGCTATCGAGGTGAAGGCATCACCTACCGCTACCTTCAGTTTAAACAGGATAATCTCGATGTTACTGTCGGCTCCTTCTATGAGCAGTTTGGATCAGGAATGGTGTTCCGGTCTTATGAAGAACGTGGGTTAGGTTATGATAATGCCATGGACGGTGTTCGCGTTAAGGCTAACCCCGCCAAGGGTCTTTACTTAAAAGGAGTCTTGGGACGTCAGCGTTTTTATTTTGAAAAAAGCCCAGGTATTGTGCGAGGTATCGATGCAGAATACAATCTGACGGAATTTATGCCAAAGCTAGACTCCTTAGGCTACCGCTGGAGTATCGGCGCAAGCTTCTTAAGCAAGTATCAACGCGGCAATGATCCTTTTTTAGTACTGCCCGAGAACGTAGCGACGGCAGGATTTAGAACTCAGTTTACCAAAGGTCCTTGGGCGTTGCAAGCCGAATATGCGTATAAAGCGAATGACCCAAGTGCCGACAACGGGTACATCTACAAGGATGGTAATGGTATCATTGTCAACCTAACGTATAGTAAAAATGGGCTTGGTCTTATTGCCGGGGCAAAACGTATTGACAATATGAGTTTCAGAAGTGATCGCAACGGTTCAACTATTGACATGTTGATTAACTATTTGAGCCCGACTACCCAGGTTCACACTTATGCACTTCCTGCCTTATACCAATACGCCACACAGATTAATGGTGAGGAGGGCATTCAGTTAGAGGCCAATTATAAAATCAAGCGCAAAACAAAATTGGGCGGTAAATATGGAACGCTGATCAGTGCGAACTATAGTGTTGTTCAAAGCATCGATAAACAGTTTATAGACCCTAGCAATGACACACTTAGAGTGCTTCAAGGATACACCAGTGATCCAATGACTCGAGGAGACATTCCGTATTTCCACGACTTCAACTTTAAGGTATCTCGCAAAGTAAACAAGCGATTTAAATATACTGCGACCTACCTGAATCTATTCTATAACCGCAGTGTTCTCGAGGATGGACTCGGCGATGAATCCATCATAAACAACCCATCAAACCAGAAACTGCTCAACGCTAATATCTTGGTATTCGAAGGACTCTATAAGATTAAAAGCAAACACTACTTGCGTGGTGAAGCGCAATCCCTGCGTACGCAAGATGATCGTGGTTCGATGGCCATGATGCTCCTGGAATACTCTGTAGCGCCGCACTGGTTCTTCTCGGTACAAGACATCTATAATTATGGCAACCCGGAGGTTGATCAACGACTGCATTACCCGCTCGCTTCGGTAATCTATACTGCGGGGACCTCGAGGTTCCAGATGAGTTACGGACGCCAGCAGCGCGGTATTTTCTGCGTGGGCGGTGTATGTCGTGTAGTTCCTCCGTCAAACGGGGTAAGTTTCTCTCTAACCACAAGCTTCTAACCTCATGAAAAAATTATTTCAATTCATTTTTGCTGTAGCTCTCGTTAGCACTTTTACAACAAGCTGTGATGTCATCGATCAACCTTTCAAAGGCGGAACTATTGATACCACAACCACTACACAGCAGTTACGCAACGTATTGATTGAAGATTTCACAGGTCATCGCTGTAAGAATTGTCCCAAGGCTTCCAAAAAGATTGAAGAGCTCGTAACGGCATTTGGTAGTGATCGTATCATCGGACTAGCGATTCATGCTGGCCCAGGCAACTTCACAAACACCACTGCAGATTACCCCACTGATTTTACGACCCAAGCAGGAAAACAAATCCAAAATTTCTTTGGCACGAACTTCTTACCCGTGGGTATGGTAAACCGTGAGAATTGGACGGCATCCGGAAATTCGCATTGGTCTGGATACGCAAATTGGCCAACCTTGAGCGCAGAAGCC
The DNA here is from genome assembly GCA_965656315.1 of uncultured Schleiferiaceae bacterium. GTDB lineage: Bacteria > Bacteroidota > Bacteroidia > Flavobacteriales > Schleiferiaceae > UBA10364. The sequence continues at coordinate 105,739 of CBFHKC010000001.1, forward strand.
ATGGACAGCACTCTTCGTGTTGCCCTAAATGTTGAGGCTGCATTAGATGGTACAACGCTGACGGTAAGTACTGAGGCCCTCCCACAAGTTCCCCTATTGCATGATCTCAAATATGTTGTCTTAGTCAAAGAAAGTAACATAGTCAGTCCGCAACTTCTTCCCGATGACACACGAGATCCCGACTATGTGCATATGAACGTACTTAGGGCCTTTGTAACGGATGTTTGGGGTGATGACCTTGGAACTAGCCCTATGACACCTAGCGACGTCTTAAACGACTCGAAAACGCTGACTTGGAATACAGACTGGGTAAAGGACAATAGTGCGGTGGTCGTTTATGCCTTTAATCCGGAGAATTATAGAATTCTACAGGTTGTTGAAGTAGCGATAGACTAATCGTTCGACTTTCTTGCAAAGGACAGGTTGCGCTGAAACCCATCGAAGCCTGTTCTTCGTATTGCGCTTCCTTTGGTAATTTCGTCCCAAAGTGCGTGGGTAACTTCTTCCCACTCCTCCCAGCTTTTACCGATATATGCTCTCGGATTGAAGTCTTCGGTTTGATGCGGTTTAGAGAATCTGTTCCATGGACATACATCTTGACAAGTATCACAACCATAAACCCAATCCTCCATCTTATTTTGGTAGGTCTGCGGTAATTCCTTCTTGTATTCTATGGTGAGGTAGCTAATGCATTTATTGCTGTCTATGACTGTCGGAGCGACTATAGCTTGTGTTGGACATGCATCTATACATGCTGTACAGCTTCCGCAATGATCCGTAGTAGGCCCATCAGGGTCCAATTCTAAATCCACTATCAGTTCACCAATAAAGAAAAAGCTTCCACTTCCTTTGGTCAACAGTAGACTATGCTTTCCGATCCAGCCAAGTCCACTTTTACGAGCCCATGCCCTATCCATTACCGGAGCACTATCTACAAATCCGCGTCCCTCGATCTGTCCCAGCTTTTCTTGCATTCCTTGCAACATCCGCTTGAGCTTAGCGCGAACCACCTTGTGATAATCTCTACCGTAGGTGTACTTTGAAATCTTCGGACCGCCCTCTGTTGTAATCTCCTCTTCTGGAAAGTAATTTAACGTTACACTGATAACCGACTTTGCCCCTGGCACCAATTTTCGAGGATCCAAGCGCATGTCAAAATGATCCTCCATCCAACGCATATCGCCGTGATACCCCGCTTCTAACCAGCGCTCCAATCCTGTTGCCTCTTCCTCTAAAAAACCAGCTTTAGAAATACCACATGAATCAAAACCTTCAGTTGCGGCCAATTCCTTCACCAACCTACTCGCATCAGATGGACTCATATTTAAAATAGCGTTCCTGAGGTGCCCTTGTTCAGTGAATTCTTACCCAAGTGTGCGTATGCCTTTTCAGTTACCATACGCCCCCTTGGTGTGCGTAACATATATCCTTCTTTGATTAAGTAAGGCTCATACACCTCCTCGATGGTTTCCGCCTGCTCGCCAATAGCCGTTGACAGTGTATTCAATCCTACCGGTCCACCCGCGAAATTTTCAATGAGCACAGAAAGGATTTTATTATCCATCTCATCAAGCCCTTTAGCATCCACATTTAGTGCATTCAAACCGAAATCTGCAATGGCAACATCAATCGAACCATTCCCTTTGACCATAGCAAAATCACGAACCCTCCTAAGTAGTGCATTCGCTATACGGGGTGTTCCCCTAGAACGGCTAGCGATACGAATACATGCTTCATAATCAGCCTCGACCTCCAAAATCTCTGCACTGCGTTCCACGATTGTACTGAGCAATTCGACATCATAGTACTCTAGTCGAGCATTGATTCCAAAACGTGCTCTTAACGGGGCTGTCAACAACCCTGACCGGGTGGTTGCGCCTATCAACGTAAACGGATGCAGAGCAATTTGAACACTTCGCGCACTAGGTCCGGAGTCGATCATGATATCTATCTTGAAGTCCTCCATAGCGCTGTAGAGGTATTCTTCAATCACCGGCGAAAGTCGATGAATCTCATCGATGAACAACACATCGTTTTCCTGAAGGCTAGTCAAGAGACCTGCTAGATCTGAGGGCTTGTCAAGTACAGGACCCGAAGTGATCTTTATACCAACATTCAACTCATTAGCAATAATATGGCTCAAGGTGGTCTTACCCAGTCCTGGAGGACCGTGTAATAACACATGATCCATGGCCTCGTCGCGCATCTTTGCCGCCTCAACAAAAATCTTTAAGTTCTCTAGCACAGCAGCCTGCCCTGAGAAATCATCAAAGCTTAAGGGGCGTAACTTACGTTCTACCTCTCGGTCCGTGTTGGAGAATTGATCTCCTGTGGGATCTAAATGTTCGTTCATAGATACAAAATACCATAAAAAATCCCCTTACCTCGCGGTAAGGGGATGCTTATTTTCAAAAAGCTATACCAGCTTCTAGTGTCCGCTTTCTTCACCCTCAGCGAGTGGCACATTCTGAGGAACAAAGTCCTCTGCAGCACCCGGCTTAGAGTAATCGTATGCCCAACGATGAACCACAGGCACATCGCCTGGCCAATTACCGTGAACGTGCTCAACCGGAGTAGTCCACTCCAATGAGTTTGCTCTCCATGGGTTTTGTTTCGCTTTAGGTCCTCTCCAAATGCTGTAGAAGAAGTTGAAGATAAACACCAACTGAGCGATACCACCAATGATGGCAAAATAGGTAATCAACACGTTAATATCAGCGAGGTTATCAAACATCGGGAAAGCGGTGTTGCTGTAGTAACGACGTGGAAGACCCGCCATACCCAAGAAGTGCATCGGGAAGAATACACCGTAAGCAGTGATAAACGTCAACCAGAAGTGTACATACCCCATTGATTTGTTCATCATGCGGCCATACATTTTAGGGAACCAGTGGTACACACCAGCAAACATTCCGAAGATCGCACTAAGACCCATTACAATGTGGAAGTGAGCTACTACGAAGTACGTATCATGTACATTAATATCTAGAGCAGAATCACCAAGAATAACACCTGTTAAACCACCAGTAACGAACGTACTTACCAAACCGATGGAGAACAACATCGCAGGTGTGTATTGAATGTTACCTTTCCATAACGTTGTGATGTAGTTGAATGCCTTCACTGCTGAAGGGATTGCAATCAATAGCGTTGTGAAAGTAAATACAGAACCTAAGAAAGGATTCATACCCGTAACGAACATGTGGTGACCCCAAACGATAAAGCTTAAGAAAGCAATCGCAAGAATAGAACCTACCATCGCACGGTAACCGAAGATCGGCTTACGAGAATTGGTCGCAATAACCTCAGAAGAGATACCCAAGGCAGGTAATAGGATAATGTATACCTCAGGGTGACCCAAGAACCAGAACAAGTGCTGGAACAAAACAGGTGAACCACCGCTGTAGCTCAATACTTCTCCTCCGATAAAGATGTCACTCAAATAGAATGAGGTACCCATCATTCGGTCAAACATCAACAATAATGCTGCCGACAAAAGAACTGGGAATGATAGCACACCTAACACGGCTGTTACGAAGAACGCCCAAATCGTTAGAGGAAGGCGAGTCATTGTCATCCCTTTCGTACGCATGTTCAAAACCGTTACGATGTAGTTCAAAGAACCTAACAAAGATGAAACGATGAAGAACGTCATTGAGATCAACCAAAGCGTCATACCTGCTCCTGAACCTGGCATAGCCTGTGGCAAAGCCGAAAGTGGAGGGTAGATTGTCCACCCCGCAGCTGCAGGTCCACTCTCTACGAAGAGAGAAGCTACCATGATAACTGAACTCAAGAAGAAGAACCAGTAGGATAAAGCATTCATGAAACCAGAAGCCATATCACGAGCTCCGATTTGCAATGGAATAAGTAAGTTCGAGAAGGTTCCTGATAGACCTGCAGTTAACACGAAGAATACCATAATGGTACCGTGAATCGTTACAAGTGCTAAGTAAATATTTGGATCCATGACACCGTCAGGTGCCCATTTCCCTAAGAAGAACTCCAAAATTGGGAAGCTCTGCTCCGGGTAAGCTAATTCCAAACGGAATAACATAGACATCATTACACCAATGATCCCCATGATCATACCGGTAACTAAGAATTGTTTACCGATCATTTTGTGGTCCGTAGAGAAGATGTACTTCGATACGAAGGTCTCCTTGTGGTGTTCCTCCATCAAATGATCCTGGAAGTGATTGTTTTTGGTAGTCGTTGTAGTTGACATAGGTAGTAGTTGTTACGTCTTATTACAAAGTCTCTGCGACTGTCTTTTGTTCTTTTAGCCAAGCGTTGAATTCGTCCTCGGTCTCGACGATAATGTCCATTTGCATGTTGTAGTGTGCAGCACCACAAATCTTGTTACAAAGTAGCACATAGTTGAAATCCCAAACGTCCTCACCTTTTGCCTTGCGGATGGCATTTACTTCTTCAACATGACTCTTCACGTCTTTGTTCTGACGAATTTCAGCTGTGGTGAGACTTGGAGTGAACTGGAAGTTAGTTACTGCCCCTGGTACACAGTTCATCTGTGCGCGGAAATGTGGGAAGTAAGCAGAGTGAATCACGTCTTGAGAACGGAATTGGAATTTAATAGGCTTACCTACTGGCAGGTGCAATTCCTTAGTAACGATATCATCCATCGATGCAGGATCTGCAGGGTCAACCCCTACGATGTTCGCACCAGCAATCTCATGCACAGTAGCATAACCTAAAGTGTTGTCTCCACCACTGTAACGTGCAGTCCAGTTAAACTGTTGCGCGTACAATTCTACGATTATTGGCTCCTCCTCGTTTTCAGGCATCATCAAAGTGCTCCAAACGTTAAGTCCCCAGATGATCAATACAGCAAGAGCCACAGCTGGCACCATTGTCCAGAACAACTCAAGTTTGTTGTTGTGCTCGTAGTACACTGCTTTTGTCCCTTTCTTACCTCTGTATTTAAAGGCGAAATAGAACAGAATAGGTTGAACTATGAAGAAAACAACATTGATGATCAGCATACTCAAATTCCAAAGGCTATCGATTTCACTACCGTGCTCAGAAGCTGGTGTTGGAAGCAAATGCTTGCCCCAAGCAACATACATTACGATAACACTAATGATGAACCCGAAACCTACAAGAAGCATCAACGTACCTTGGGTATCGTTGTCTTTTTCTGTGACTTCATTGTCCTTGCCCTTCTGAATCTCCGAAGAGATCTCAGAAATTCTCATGACTTGAACGATGGTCAAGACAACAAGAACGACTAATACGATGATTGAAATTGCACTCATTATAGAAAGTCTATTTACTGATTATTGTTGGAAGTACTTTGACTCGGTTATCATCGGGTGATTCTTGTGTAATAGAGGTGCAGCAGCGAGCTGACGTAGTACAACAAATATAAACAGGCCGGCGAAGAATAAAATTGGACCTAATTCAAGTAAACCAAAACCGAAGTGGTCTCCTACCGAACCAGGCATGATCATTACGTAGTGGTCCATGTAGTGACCTACCAAAACAAATACCGCAGCCATTACCAAAGTACCTGGAACACGCTTCGCTGGGCGGCTGAGGACAGCCAATACAGGGAAGATAAAGTTCAAAGCGAGCATGATAAAGAACGGCACTTTGTACTGATCAAAACGCTGCATAAAGTAGGTAACCTCCTCTGGAATGTTAGCGTACCAGATTAGTACAAACTGTGAGAACCATAAGTAGGTCCAGAACACAGAGAATGCAAACATGAACTTACCTAAATCGTGAAGGTGGTTTTCATTTACCCACTCCAGCAAACCTTTTCCTTTCAAATACAAGGTAATCAGAATCAAGGCAGCGAATGAACTCACGAACATACCTGCGAATGTATACCATCCAAACAACGTTGAGAACCAGTGTGCATCAATTGACATCACCATATCCCAAGCAGAAGTTGAAGATGTTACCGCATAGAATACCGTGAAGGCAGCAGCAACCCCTCTGTTCTTTTTCCACATAGCCACACCGTCACCACTATCAGAAAGCAATGAGTTCTTGCGCAACGTACGTGCAGCCCATACCCATCCTACGATGTAAACGACCATACGGATGCTGAAGAAAGTTGGATTCAACCAACCACGCTTACCTGCGATAATTTCATCATAGTTCTCGTGTCCCTCAACGTTAATGCCGTCTGCCATCCAGTGGAACATATGATGAACGTGACCGAAGCCCAGAATTGTGATCAAGAAGATCACTAGCAATGGGATGATGATTGCAAAAGACTGGGCTTCCATCAAACGAAGCAAACCAGCAGACCAACCCGCTTGTGCAACATATTGAATACCCATGAAAAACAACTGACCCAGACCTAGACCTAGGAAGAATATTGCGGCAACATAAATGGCAGACCATGGACGATTAGCAATCTGATGAGCTTCGTGCTCTGCATGTGCATCGTGCTCTGCATGTGCGTCTGTAACAGCGTGAGCGTCATGAGAAGCGTGTTCATCATGGCTAGCATGTGCATCTGCAGTAGCGTGTGCATCGTGAGCATCATCAGCATGCATTTCAGTGGCATGCACAGCATGACCATGATCAGCATCATGAGAAGATGATCCGTTAAGGGCAAATCCGACGATCCAAAGGATAGCACCTACTACCGTAAGTGCGATTGCCAATTGTTTTGTTTTTGTACTGAACTCAAACATTCTCTATCGCGGTTTTATTCTTGATCTTCTCTTAGTTTAACTACGTAACGCACAATTTTCCAACGCTCGTCATAGTTGAGCTGTGAAGCATGCGATCCCATGATACCTTTACCATGCATAACAACATGATACATAGAACCAGGCGTGATGTCTGGTAACCTTGTAGCCGAATATGACGGTACACCCAAGATCTTCTCTTGCATAACCAAAGGACCGTTTCCATCACCCTTTTCACCATGACAGTGATCACAGAAGATGTTGTAGAGCTCCTTACCTTCTGCCAATGCCTCTTCAGACATGAACTCAGCTGGCATTTCTAAAGTGGTACGAGCAGCCTCATAACCCTCATTCGAATTTGCAAATTCGTATGGGTGATATCCTCTAGGTACAGTTCCCTCTACAGGAAGCTGAGCACTAAGTCCATTCTTAAACTGAGTAGCCGGTTGATACGTCTCTAGAGAAGGACTTACATACATGTCGTCCATGTAGGTATAACCCGGAGAGGTCTTGTCTGCATTACAGCTTGCAAGAAGTGCTGAAGCCGCTAGTGCGATAACTGTTGTAATACGCTTCATGACTTATGCTTCGATTTTAGAGATTTCTAATGCACCAAGCGCCTGAAGCTTAGTGTTAAGATCTTCCTCCTCACCTTCCAACTCAACTTCCATCAAGAAGTGGTCGTCCGTTGTACGAGGATCAGGGTTTTGAGCTTTAGCACCTGGGTACAAGCCGTTTACAGCAAAGTACGACCAACACATTAGGTGGGCCGCAAAGAACACTGTAAGCTCAAATACTACAGGAATAAAAGAAGGCATGTTCAGGAACCACGTTGCATTCGGCTTACCACCTATATTTTGTGGCCAGTCCAGAATCATCGTGTAATAGGTCATCCACGCAGCAAAGAACAAACCAGTAAGCCCGTAGAAAAACGCTGCCGTAGACAATCGTGTTCTTTTAAGACCCATAGCCTCATCTAGTCCGTGAATAGGAAACGGTGAATACACTTCACTAACATTATAGCCGTTAGCGCGAAGGTCTTTCACTGCGCTTAATACGATGTCATCATCGTTGAATAGCGCGCGTACGATTGGATTATGTTTAGTGTGCCCCATGTTCGTTGTGGTGTTTTTTGAAGTTCTCGCCGGACGATTTTAGAATCGTTTTAAGTTCAGCCTGTGCAATAACAGGGAACGTACGAGCGTATAGAAGGAACAATACAAAGAAGAAACCGATAGTACCTACGTAGATACCAATGTCTACGAAAGTTGGAGAGAACATCGACCAAGATGATGGCAAATAATCTCTGTGGATAGAGGTAACGATAATTACGAAACGCTCAAACCACATACCGATGTTCACTACGATTGAGATTACAAACGTGAATACCAAGTTTGTACGAAGTTTCTTTGACCACATGAACTGTGGAGAGAACACATTACAAGTCATCATCGACCAGTATGCCCACCAGTATGGTCCTGTCGCACGGTTTAGGAAAGCGTATTGCTCGTACTCTACACCAGAGTACCATGCAATCACTAATTCAGTGATATACGCAACACCAACAATAGAACCAGTAACCATGATTACAATGTTCATCATCTCGATGTGCTCGATGTTGATGTAGTCTTCCATCTTAAAGATTTTGCGGACAATCAACAAGAGGGTTTGTACCATGGCAAAACCAGAGAAGATCGCACCCGCAACGAAGTACGGTGGAAAAATAGTGGTGTGCCATCCAGGAATTACAGAAGTAGCAAAATCAAAAGATACGATCGTGTGAACTGAAAGTACCAATGGTGTTGCTAAACCTGCCAAAACTAAAGAGACCTCTTCGAAACGCTGCCAGTGCTTTGCCTGACCACCCCATCCAAACGAAAGGATTTTGTAGATATGTTTTTGTACTGGGTTGATTGCACGGTCGCGAATCATTGCAAAATCAGGAATCAAACCAACGTACCAGAAAACAGTACTAACGGTAAGGTACGTAGAGATTGCGAATACATCCCAAAGAAGTGGAGAGTTAAAGTTTACCCAAAGTGAACCGTACTGGTTCGGAATTGGCATAACCCAGTAGGCCATCCAAATACGTCCCATGTGGATCAACGGGAAAAGCCCAGCTTGAATAACCGAGAAGATGGTCATTGCTTCTGCTGAACGGTTAATTGCCATTCTCCATTTCTGACGGAATAACAATAGTACAGCTGAAATAAGAGTACCGGCGTGACCAATACCTACCCACCAAACGAAGTTGGTGATATCCCAAGCCCAATCAACGGTCTTATTAAGTCCCCAAACACCGATACCGGTGCCTATAGTGTATAGGATACATCCTACACCCCAAAGGAACATGACAAATGCGATAGAGAAGGCTATCCACCACGAACGTGGTGCTTTAGACTCTACCGGTTTAGCTATATCATTGGTGATGTCTGTATAAGACTTGTCACCGAGGATTAGCGGATTTCTAACAGGCGATTCGTAATGCATGTCGCTTTCTTATTAATTAGGCTCTGTTTCTAACTTTGGTCTGGTAGAATACGCTTGGCTGCGTACCCACTTCTTCAAGGAGGTGGTATGCACGACCCTCTTGCTTAAGGTGACTTACCTCACTCTTAGGGTTGTTCACGTCTCCAAATACGATTGCGTTTGATCCACAAGCTTGAGCACAAGCTGTAGTAAATTCACCATCGTTAAGGATTCTACCGTCTTTTTTCGCTTCTAGTTTACCCAACTGAATACGCTGGATACACAAAGAACATTTTTCAATAACACCACGTGCACGTACGGTAACATCTGGATTCAATACCATACGTCCGTAGTCATCTTGTGATGGGTTAACATCAGCAAACTGCTCGTTTCCTTTGTAGTTAAACCAGTTGAAACGACGCACTTTGTAAGGACAGTTGTTTGCACAGTAACGAGTACCGATACAACGGTTGTAAGCCATATGGTTCAGACCTTCACGAGAGTGAACCGTCGCCCCTACAGGACAAACTGTCTCACAAGGAGCATGATTACAGTGCTGACACATGACGGGCTGGAACACTACTGAAGGACTTTCAGAAGGAACTTCCATTTTTGCATATTTCTCAATAGCACTTACTCCTTCTTCCTCTGCAACCTCTGTGGTCATATCCGAAGAATAGTAACGGTCAATTCTCAACCAGTGCATATCACGGTGCTTACGTACTTCCTCTTTACCAACAACTGGAACGTTGTTTTCCAAAGAACAAGCTACGACACAAGCACCACAACCTGTACATGAGTTCAAGTCAATAGACATGTTCCACATGTGAGAGGTTTCGTGATCGTGATCGTCCCAAAGGTTTGCTTGGAAAGCAGACATTGGGCCTTTATGTGTTTCAAAAGTTGGCTTTTCGTTCCAAACCGTAGGATCTTCGCTCAAGAAAGTCGGCAACGAAATCTCGTTAACAATCTTACGCCCCATCATTGTGTGGGCCAACTGAACTGAGGCAAATCCGTGTTCTACTTCTGATGCAACTACACTTACCTTGGTAGATAGCGCTGAAGAAGAAGGTAAGAGTTCAAATGCATTCACACCTACCCCGTTACCTACTTTACCAACGTTCTGACGACCGAAACCGATCGCAAGACCTAAAGTACCTTGGGTTTGACCTGGCTGAATCCAAACTGGAACATTCTCTAATGTGTTTCCATCAACTGTGATGTTAACGGTAGTACCATTCATTGCTCCATTCGACTGTGCTGCGATCTCTACGCCGTACTCCACTGCATCCGCAGCAGACATTACAATGTAGTTATCCCAAGAGAGACGAGTGATAGGATCCGGAAGTTCGTAAGTCCAAGGGTTGTTAGCGTTCGTACCTGAACCCATACCTGTTTTAGTGTAGGTATAGAACTCAAGACCTGTTGATGGCTTGGCAACATTGATACCACTTACGTCGATCATTTCGCCGTTCATGGCACCATTCATTGCAATCTCAGGAGCTGAAATCTCAGCGAAACCGTCGTGCAACAATGCGTTCCATGCTTTGCCTGAAGTCAAATTGGCTGCACTAGCTTTTACTAGCTCCACAGCAGACTCAGAACCACCTGCTAGAGCATTTAAAATCTCTACAGCACTCTTACTGTCGAATAGAGGGCTAATGGTCGGTTGACCAACAGCATACTGACCGTCCGCAGGAACGAAGTCAGACCAAGACTCTAAGTAATGACTTAAAGGCAGTGCGATTGCCGCTTGTGACGCAGATTCGTCTTCACGATCGGCGATACTCACAAGTTTCACACCCTCTAAGTTCAATTCTTTTGCAGCATACGCCGGATTAACGTCAAGGGTAACTAAAGTATCGACATTGCCACCTTTAATATCCTTCACTAACTGAGCGAATGCTTTATCATCACCTTTCGCAGTGTAAACGAAAGTCGTTGTATCGAATGCTTTCGCACCCAATGCCAAGTTAATTGCAAGCGTCAAACGCTCTGCTACTTTGGAGTTAAGTCCGTTTAAAACTAACGCTCCTTCACCTGCTGCAAGCAATTCTTTCGCTGCAGCTTGTACAGAAGAAGCGATGTCCGCACGTAGTTTAGGTGCACCAACAGTTGCGAAACCTTTTGCAGATGCAACAGCGTTGTAAACTGTTGCTAAAACTGCTTCATATTCAGAAACACGAACTTTCAAACGAACGTCCGCATTCGACCCTGAAATACTCAATCCTGCCTCAGCTTGGATGTGCTTAAGCATTCCCTTACCAGGCTTGCGACGTGTTGCGTATGCGGCAGAGAAATTTTGTCCTCCCCAATCGCCTAAGAAATCAGCACCAACAGCAAATACAACTGATGCATTATCCAAATGAATAGTTGGTAGACCACGCTTACCAGCAAAGCTTTCGTAGACATCTAAGCGTGCACTTTGGCTCACTGTGTCAACACTTACGTGGCGAAGTCCTAATTTTTCGATTGCAACTGAAGCTGCAGGAGACAAAACAGTGCCTGTCAATAAGACACTCTTCTCAGTCAACATTCCTTTTGCTGCTGTCAAAGCTGCTTCCCAAGAAGACGCCTCACCGTTTACCTTAGGTGAACGAAGACGAGCGCCATCGTATAAACTTAATACCGAAGCTTGAGCGCGGGCATTTGTAGCGCCGTTAAACGGAGCATCACCATTTGGCTCAACTTTGATTGGGCGACCTTCACGTGTTTTGATGAGTACAGATGCGAAATCTGAACCGTCAAACATTGAAGTTGCATAGTAGGAAGGCATACCTGGTGTTAAGCTGTCCGGCTTAACCACGTAAGGAATACTTTCAACGATTGGTGCCTCACAAGCTGCAAGCGTAGCTGCTGCTGTAGAGAAGCCCATGAATTTCAAGAAATCACGACGTGAAGTCTGGCTTTCAACAGCCTCGTCGTTTCCTAAGAAGTCTGCGCTCGAAATCTCATTTGAGAATTCGTTCTGAGCGAGCTTTTCTGTGAGTTCAGGATTGGATTGATCCTCAATACCTTTCCAGTATTTATTGTTCTCAGTCATTCTTACTTCTTATTAGTAGTGACACTTACCACACTCCGTACCACCGATCTTTTCAGCAGTGATTTTCTCGTCGTGGTACTTCTCAGTTAATTCTTCGTGGAAGTCTTGGTAGTAGCCGTTCTTTTCGAACTGCACCTCAGTTTCTCTGTGACAGTTAATACACCATCCCATTGTAAGTTCAGAATACTGATATACTTCTTCCATTGTCTCAACAGGACCGTGACATTCTTGACACTCCAACTGACCCGCCGTTACGTGCTGGCTGTGGTTGAAGTAAGCAAGATCTGGAAGGTTATGGATACGAATCCACTTGATAGGCTGCTGCTCGTAATCCTCGATGTACTCGCGGTTTTCTGAATCCCAACCGATAGCGGCATAGATTTTGGCGATTTCAGGAGAACCTTCACCGTCGTATTTGAGGTTACCAGTTTCGTCTGTGATTTCAGAACCATCAACGTACATGTGACAGTTCATACAAACGTTCGCTGAAGGAATACCTGAATGCTTTGAGTGACGGGCGGAGCTGTGACAGTAATTACAATCGATCTCGTTTTGTCCAGCATGCAAGGCATGGGAGAAGGCGATTGGCTGCTCTGGTTGGTATTTCTGTTCAACACCTATACCTGACATCCACCAGTAGGCTTGGTTTAAGAAAAGAACAGTTACCAAAACGGTAGCAACAGTTACAAAACCCTTGTTGTTGATCAATCGACCCCAGAACCATCCAGCTTCGTCTAGAATGGATACTGGATCCTGACCATTCACTAAACGGAGTGTGTTCTTCATGCGAGCAAGTAGCATCACCATTACGAACAACAACAATCCTAACCCGATAGTGATTTGTTTGCTGTAATCTTTCGATTCTGCAACCACGACTGCGCTTCCATCAGCTGCTACTGGAACAACTTTTTGGTCGCCTTCAATCGTGTATTGAAGGATATCGAAAATATCTTGGTCAGAAAGCGCTGGGAAAGCACTCATTACAGAACCATTGTATTCTTCGAAAATTGCAATCGCATCTTCATCACCAGAAGCACGTAGCTCGGCGTTGTTGCGAATCCAGGCCAATAGCCATTCTTCTGAATACTTGTCTGTTACCCCCGTCAAAGCAGGGCCAACCAATTTCTTATCAAGCTTGTGACATGAGGCACAATTCTGCTTGAAAAGCTTTTTTCCATTCTTGGCATCGCCCTCGAAGGCCTGCGCTGATGAGGCGGAGAACATAAATACGACCACTGATAAAAGCGATGCGAATCTCCTAAGTTTACTTGTTGTAGTGTACATATACGGCTTTATATAGCTATTCACTGTCGCGCAAAAATAACACCCAATGGGCAGACTACAGCCCTATTCAGAGTGAAATTCCAATTTAAAACCATTCTAAATTAACGTGTGTTACAACATCAAAAGTCTGTTGCAAGAGCAGTAATAGTAATTTTGATAAAAACCCCAGAACATGAGATATTCTTTTTTAGCAGTCCTTCTACTTTTATCCGTTAACGCAGTTGCCTCGAACCATGCGAATTACGAGATTCCGATGAGTACCGATACGCTAGAAATTGCAATGGATCTCGACAGCGCATACCTACATTTTTCGACCGAACAAAAAAGCGAAATGTTTGAAGGATACACCATTCAAATTTTTAGTGGCGACCGTATCAACGCAAATAAAGTTAGAGGTAAAATACTAGCCATTGGAGCAGATAAGGATGCACGAATGGTCTACAGAGAGCCGAACTTCAAAATTCACATTGGATCATATCCAGATGTAGCGACTGCTGAACGCGCGTTGATGGGCTGGAAAGTAGAATTTCCGGATGCGTTTGTGGTTCAGACTTTAGTGCCTTGGTACGAATTGGAACTCGAAGAGAACATCGATATAGCTCCAATCGAACCCGATACTAGCGCTGCTCCTTCAGATACGACAAGCTTCTAAGAAGTACATTTTGCTGGATACTACCGTAGTATAGGTTGATATCTCCGCGGTGGTAGTTTTTCGTTCTTAGAAAACGTGCACCCGTAATCTTCGGTAATTCCGTCCAAAGGACACCTTGGTGAATTTGCGCTGTCGCCACACCCTCCTTAAGACCTTGGTCCAATTTCACAAGTCCACCCTGTAAAGCACCTGGTGAGGCATACACTTTTGCGGTGGTCGTCGTCCAGTTTAAAGGGTTGGTGACAGCGATGCACACTTCTGGAAACTTATTCTCTGTCTCATACCCCTCCTTGTAGGTTCTCCAGGAAATTAAACAACCCGTTTGGGCAGGTGATTCACAAATTGGAATAGGCAACTCACAAGCATTCACTTCTGTTCCGATCAGGTAAGCTGCAACGATTCGAGAAGTCACGGAGCGGTCCATATCCTCTTGTACCAATTTGACCAAGTGGTGCGTGCCTTGACTATGTGACGCCAGGAAAAATGGAGAGTCATTGGGAATTTCAAGGAGGAACTGGCGGAAGGCAGCTAGAACATCGTTGTACGCCAATTGATATGCATTAGCCGATGCAGTGGAAGGCGGAGTGGTATATACCTGATATGCCGCTTGACGGTAGTAGGGCGCATACACAGGTCCTGCCACATTAAATGCTGTACTCTGGTAAACGATGGGGGTTTCGAAACTTTTTCTGAACGATTCGTCCAGTGGGTCTGCACTCCAAGACTCCCCTTTCTTGGGGAAATATACAGTGGGAGAAACAAAGAAGACGGGAATATCAAATTGGTTTCGAGTAACTCCAGTAAACGAGGTGTCTGAACCGTCTTTAATTTCTGGGTGGGCAGCCCAATACTTTGTGTTCGTGTAATCGGGTGTTGTGGGGACTGTGGTGACGAGCTTTTCACTGAGGCCACAAGACCCCAGTGAAATACTCATCAATAATAGAAGCGC
Source organism: uncultured Schleiferiaceae bacterium (assembly GCA_965656315.1). Taxonomy (GTDB): domain Bacteria; phylum Bacteroidota; class Bacteroidia; order Flavobacteriales; family Schleiferiaceae; genus UBA10364. Next base: position 120,804 of record CBFHKC010000001.1, read on the forward strand.
GCCGCGAATGATCATTCGGCGAACGCTGCCTTTTCTTTGATAATTTGTGCCAATTGAAAGGCTGGGATGACACCGCTCTGGCGCCAAATCATTTCACCAGATTGAAACAATGCAAGTGTGGGTACACCTTGAACATTGAGAGCGCTTGCAAGTTGCTGGTTTTTATCTACATCAACTTTAATAATTCGTACACTATCCCCCATATCTGCGGCGAGATCTTGAAGAATTGGTGCCATCATTTTACACGGACCACACCATTCCGCAAAGAAATCGATGAGCGTCGGTGTTTCACTTGCGATGATATCGTTAAAGCTTGCCATATTATTTTGCTAGAGGTTGTTTTCTTGCCCAAGCACCTACTCCTCCTTCGAGGTTATAAACTGCTTTGAAGCCCATGCTTTTCATGATGTTAGCAGCCTTACCACTACGGCTCCCTGAGCGACAGTATACGTATACTGGTGTGTTACGATCTAAGGTTTCAAGCTGCGCTTTAAAGTCGCTATCGTAGAAGTTCATTTGACGCGCACCAGAGATGTGGCCACTTGCAAATTCCTGATTCGTACGTACGTCAAGCAATATACCTGTTGTCGAAGTATCAAGTATAGTTGCAAAATCTGCTACGTTGACATCGACATTAACCACTCCCGCAGAGGCTGCTGAAGAGGCCGTCTTTTCCTGACAGCTCGCTACTGTGAACGCCGTAAAGACGATCACAGTAGTTGCTGTTATTTTAGACCATACGCTACGCATTACATCAAATGAATTAACACGTCAGATGCTCCCATTCCGTTAAGTCCGTCGGTGATTCCTTTGGAAGCGAGGTACGCCAATGCTTGACCCGAGCGGTTTCCTGAACGGCAGAAAAGAACTAGTGGACGCGACATTTCTTTAATTTCCTCCCAACGATCTGGGATCTGATCTAATGGAATATTCACTGCTCCTGGAACAGGCTCCATTTGGACCTCCATTGGAGTTCTAACGTCTACTAATGCTACTTCTGGGTGGTTGATTGCTTCGTTGATATTCATTTCTTGTTCTTTAAATTCTTCGACAAAGATATTTGACCTGATAAAAGCTCAGTGGAACTTTAATCACGTTTTACCATATGATGATTTCTTCGCCTTCTGCTTTGATGTACTCACCTTCTTCACAACCGAATGCTGCACGAAATTCTGGCATGTTACTTACAGGCCCCTTCACGCGGAACTCAGCCGGGGAGTGAGGATCTGTAGTTACCTGCTGCTTGAGGTATTCATCGCGTCCGTTACTTTGCCAAACCTGAGCCCAACCTAAGAAAACACGCTGATCTGCGGTAAAGCCATCGATCGGTGCAATATCTTTTCCTTCTTTATAATTCTGGTAAGCATAGTATGCCAAGGTCAATCCACCAAGATCGGCGATGTTTTCACCTAATGTGAGATGACCGTTTACGTGCACATCTGGAAGCACCTCATAAGCATCATACTGTGCTGCAAGGCGCTCGGTAAGGTCATCGAACTGCGCTTTGTCTTGTTCCGTCCACCAATTTTCAAGGTTTCCATCAGGTCCATATTTAGAACCTTGATCATCAAAACCGTGAGAAAACTCGTGACCGATCACACCACCGATTGCCCCATAATTGATTGCGGCATCTGCATCTGGATTGTAAAACGGCGGCTGTAGAATTCCAGCAGGGAATACTACCTCATTATTTAGAGGATTGTAGTAGGCATTCACAATATGTGCTCCCATACCCCACTCTTCCTTATCTACGGGCTGATCTAGTTTTGCTAGATTTTTGCGAGTGAAATAGCGCTGTATGTTTTTAAGATTAGCAAAGTAGCTGTCTCTGCTCAGTTCCAAATCACTGATATCTTCCCATTTGTCTGGATATCCAATTTTGTAGGTAAAGGCTGCCAATTTTTCTTTCGCACGCACTTTGGTCTCATCGGTCATCCAAGTTAATTGGTCAATACGACCGCTAAAGGCCGTACGTAGGTTTTCTACCAGTTCTTCAACGTCCTTTTTGTGCTCCTCAGGGAAGTATTGCTTGGCGTATAAATGCCCAATCTGTTCACCTAAGGCACCTGCAGCGCTCTGAACGCGCTTCCATCGAGGATTCATTTTTGGCTTACCGCTTAAGGTCTGCTCGAAGAATTCGAAGTTTTGACGCTCCAGCTCATCATTCAGCGAACCTGCCGCTGCATCAATCACGTGCCATTTGTAATAGTGCTTCCAAGTATCTATCGTTACACCATCCAAACCAGTAGCTAGTCTTTCAAAGAAGATAGGCGCACTGTTCACGACTTCACGATCACCCAATTCAAGGGTGTTCATAAGCGTCTTGATCGGCAGATTCGGTGCCAACTCTTGCCATTGCTCAATAGACATAGGGTTGTAACGTCCTTCAGCATCACGCATCTCAACTCTAGATTTCATAGCTGTAGCCAAACGCACTTCAAGATCATAAATAGCAGCTGTATCTAATTCTGCTCCAACAATAGCTCCCATAGCCGCAATATGCTTGCGGTATTTGGACTGTAGGGCTTTGCTTTCAGCATCTTCACGCAGATAGTAATCGCGATCTGGAAGACCAATTCCACCTTGACCAACGTACAACGCGTGTTTCGTACTTTCTTTCGCATCAGTCCCAACATACACTGAAATAGGTGATCCTATGCCATTGAATTTATTGCGTGCCATCAATTCAAATAGCCCATCCAAATTCTCGATTTGATCTACTTCAGCTAAATATGGTGTCAATTCTTCAGTACCGCGGGTATTGCGAGCAACACTGTCCATTCCACTAGCCACGAGGTCTCCAATCAACTGCTCGTCAGTTCCCTTTTCAAAGCTGCCGGCTGCAACTTCCTCAAGCATGGTTTTGACACGTTGTTTATTGCGCTCGCCGAGTTTGTTGAACTCACCCCATCGCACTTCAGTTTCTGGAATTGGGTTCATTTCACGCCAACCACCAGCGGTGTAGGTAAAGAAATCATCGCAGGGCGCAACGCTTGTATCTAAATGCTCTAAGGGGAATGCCGCAATTTTCTCTGCCGTCACCTCGTCATTCGAAGTCGGTGTGTTCTGACAAGCTGCTAATGCAACTGCGGAAAGGAGTACTACTTTTTTCATGTGTTCAGGTTTATTTGTGCTAACGAATTGCCTCTTAGGCTACTTGCGTTTCCAAGTTTTGAAGTTAAAACTAAATTCGTGATTCTCATCCGTTGGATGATGAACGTCGGTAACCAATTCAAATTCTTCACTATTCCAAACCGGGAAATAGGCGTCTCCCTCAGGGGATGCATGAATTTCAGTGATTTCCAAAACATCCAAATACGGCAGGGATAACTCATAAATCTGAGCACCACCAACGATAAATACTTCTTCTTCATGCTGTGCAAGTGCAATCGCATCCTCTAGCGAGTGCACTACCTCAGCGCCCTCGGCTACAAAATCCTCTTTACGAGTAATCACAATGTGACGTCGTTTAGGAAGAGGACGGCCACCAAGACTGTCCCATGTTTTACGCCCCATGATGATGGTACGTCCAGCGGTGTGGCGCTTGAAGTGCTTTAAGTCATCAGGCAGGTGCCATATCAGATCATTATCTTTTCCGATAACACGGTTCTCGCCGTAGGCAACTATAGCTTTTAAAATCATAATTAAACGGCAACCTTGCCGGGTATGTGTGGATGTGGATCATAACCTACGATCTCAAAATCATCATAGGTGAAGTCAAAAATATTCTTGCGTTCCGGATTCAACTTAAGCTCAGGTAACGCTCTGAAGTCTCGCGTGAGTTGGAGTTGAACTTGTTCGATGTGATTGTTATAGATATGTGCATCACCTAACGTATGTACAAAGTCTCCTACCTCCAAGTCACAAGCTTGGGCAACCATGTGCACTAGGAACGCATAAGACGCAATATTGAAGGGAACTCCGAGGAATATGTCGGCACTACGCTGATACAGCTGGCACGATAGCTTTCCATCCGCGACATAAAACTGGAAGAACGCATGACACGGAGGTAAGGCCATCTGATCGACAAAACCTACATTCCAAGCATTCACTATGATGCGACGTGAGTTAGGATTGTTCTTGATTTGCTCTATGATCTGGCTAATCTGATCAACTGAACCTCCGTCAGGGGTAGGCCATGAGCGCCATTGATAACCATAAACGGGTCCAAGCTCTCCCCATTGCTTTGCAAAGTCTGGTTGCTGAGCTACTTTTTCGGCAAATTCACGAATGTCCTCGCCTTGATAGTCTTCACTTTTTTGGTAGGCGGCAAACGGCCAATCGTCCCAGATGCGTACTTTGTTTTGTGCGAGGTATTCGATATTCGTAGAACCTTGAAGGAACCACAAAAGCTCATGAAGAATACTCTTAATATGAACTTTTTTAGTGGTTAACAACGGAAAACCCTCTTGAAGGTTGAATCGCATTTGATGCCCGAAAACACTTAAGGTCCCCGTTCCGGTTCTGTCTCCCTTCTGAACGCCTTCGTCCAGAACTCTCTTAACTAAATCGTGGTATTGCTGCATGAAACAAATATGCCTTTTAAAGGGATTTGGTTTACACGAGAATGACTAGGGTTATCCACCAAGAAATCAACAAAAAACCCGCCTTGGAAACCAAGACGGGTTTAGAGTGCCCCGGGCCGGGGTCGAACCGGCACGGACATTACTGTCCACAGGATTTTAAGTCCGGCGTGTCTACCAATTCCACCACCGGGGCTCCAACAAAAAACCCTCCAAGGTTGGGAGGGTCTTTGAGCGAAAGACGGGATTCGAACCCGCGACCCCGACCTTGGCAAGGTCGTGCTCTACCAGCTGAGCTACTTTCGCGATTGGGTCGGCAAATATATAGACGATTTTCAGCTTTACAAGCCCTATTTCTATTTTTTTGAAACTTTTTCTTTTAAAGTCTGCAGTAACATCAGTGCTTCAATAGGCTTAAGATGATCTAAGTCCAAGGTTTCGAGCTCAGTAGCAATTTCTTCGAGTTCCGGACGGTCCATGGAGAAAAAATTTAATTGATGACCATTATTCCCTTCCACTGATGAATTTTCAGCACTTTGACGTTGAGATTCCAGTGATTCGAGGACGCGATCTGCACGATGGAGTACATACGATGGGATGCCAGCAAGCTTTGCAACGTGTAGTCCAAAAGAGTGAGCGGTACCGCCAGGTTTTAATTGGCGTGTAAAAACAATCGACCCTTCGTGCTCTTGCGCAGCCACGTGATAGTTCTTCACCTTGGGGAATTCATGCGTCATCTCATTCAATTCGTGATAATGTGTAGCGAACAACACGAGTGGAGCATTTGGATGTTGATGTAAAAACTCTGCAATACCCCACGCGATGCTTACCCCATCAAAAGTAGAAGTTCCCCGACCGATTTCATCTAGAATCACTAGGCTTTTCGGGCTGATATTATTGAGAATGGTCGCGGTCTCGTTCATCTCCACCATGAAGGTAGACTCGCCTTTACTCAGGTTATCTGACGCTCCCACGCGAACAAATAGACGGTCAATAATCGGCAAGATTGCCGAGCTCGCAGGAACATAGGCTCCTGTTTGCGCTAGAATCTGAATGATCGCTACCTGACGTAAGAAGGCACTCTTACCACTCATGTTGGGACCAGTAATCATAGCTATCGACGAATCAGCCGAAGACATCTCAATGCCGTTTGCGATGTACACCTGTTGCTCAGGAAGCACTTTCTCAATAACAGGATGACGCCCTTTTTCAATGGCAATCGTCTGCTCTTGAATAAATTTCGGACGGATGTAATTATTTCGGAGTGCAATCTCTGCAAAACTCGATAGTACATCTACTGTTGCGATCCAACGAGCTAGGGTCAATACGCCTTTCAAAAATTGGTTTGAAAACGACACTAACTCCTCAAAGAGTTGAATTTCAATTGCTTTTATTTTCTCTTCCGCACCAAGAACCTCAGCCTCAAACTTTTTCAATTCATCGGTGATATAGCGCTCCGCATTAACAAGCGTTTGCTTTCGATGCCATTCCTCTGGCACTTTGTCCTTGTGCGAATTACGAACTTCAAGGTAGTAGCCAAAAACATTATTGAATGCCAATTTTAAAGACGGTATTCCAGACGCCTCTGCTTCTCTAGCTCTTATCTCTTCTAGCGTGCTCGTAGCATCGTTTAACAGCCCCCGTAAACGAAGTAATTCATGGTTATAAGAACTGCGAATCGATTCGCCTTTTCCAATCACAACCACGGGATCATCGACTAAGGCTAATGCCAGTTTTTCACGCAAGGGCGCTAGAACATCTGGCGTGTTTAAAGGAACTTCTACCAGAGAAGCTTCCACGGCCTGTACAACTTTCGCAGAGGCTTCAAGAGCGGTATTTAGGCGTGCCAGTTCTTTTGGCGAAATTCGCGCCGTTGCCAATCGACTCGCCAAGCGCTCCATATCCGGTAAACCTTTAAGTGCTGTGCGTATATCTTCACGAAGACTAGGGGCTTCTAAGAACCCCTCTATAGTATTTTGACGGGCTGTTATCTCACGTTCCTCCAATAAGGGCAAGGCCAGATAACTGCGCAAGAGCCTTCCTCCCATCGGGCTAATCGTCGTATCTATCACATCTAATGTAGATACCCCCGAGGCACTGGATGGCTGGAACAATTCCAAGTTCTGAATGGTAAATCCATCCAACCACATGTAGTCGTCCAAAGCAATCCGAGACAAAGTATTTATATGCCCTAGAGCCGCAAACTCACTTCGTGAAAGGTGGTGAATTATGGCACCCGCTGCGATCGCTGCAGGATCACCAATTTCTAAACCAAAACCGCTCAAACCTTGAGTTTTGAAATGCCCCTCTAGCTGCTCAGCAGTGTAAGCAGGCTCCCAAGCCCATCCATCGACACCAAACAAGTAAAAGGATTCTTCTAATGTTTTACGAAGCTCACGCTTCATCTCTTTGGGGTGTATGATTTCCTTTGGAGCGTACGTGTGTAAAGCGCCTAAAATCTTCTCCTGATCGTGTTCCGCGTAGAAAAACGCACCCGTACTAATCTCTACTATAGCAAGCCCCCAATTTCCCTTAGGTGAAGGATAAAGGGCAGCTAGATAATTGTGCTGTTTACCCGAAAGCAATTCGGTATTAAGATTGAGGCCCGGAGTAATCATATCCGTTACACCACGCTTGACTAGCCCTTTAACAGACTTTGGATCCTCTAACTGTTCAACAATAGCTACACGGTGACCTGCCTTTACCAATTTCGGTAAATAGGTTTGTAACGCATGGTGCGGAAAGCCTGCCAAGGCGGTCTCCGAAGCGGATCCATTCGAGCGTTTTGTCAGTATGATATCAAGCGTTTGTGATGCCTTTTCAGCATCGCTGCCAAAGGTTTCATAGAAATCCCCTACTCTAAAGAGCAACATCGCCTCCGGGTGCTTCGCTTTGATCTCGTCAAACTGACGCATCATAGGCGTCTGTTTCTTTGCCGCTTTTTTAGCCATTTATTTCGTTCTTTGCCTTCTCAAGGCAACCGGTGAAATTTCGGAGCCCTGCGATTGTCAAATGTAAGAGGTTCAGAAGGGATGAGAAAACTTAGAAACAGTGAATTGGGCAGATTAACCCCAGAAGAATATGCCGCTGCCCAGAAGACTCCACTTGTATTGGTTTTGGACAACATACGAAGCATGCATAATGTCGGAAGTCTCTTTAGAAGTGCCGATTGCTTTCGTGTCGCCCACATCCACTTATGTGGACTAACTCCCATTCCGGGTCATCCTGAGATCGAGAAAACTGCACTAGGCGCGACAGAATCGGTAGCTTGGACCCAGCACGAAGACACTTTAAGCTGCTTGGCAGCGCTTAGAGGTGAAGGTTTTCGTATCGCCGCTTTAGAGCAAGCTGAAGACAGTTTTGATTTGCGAAGTTATGCACCTGAGATGCCACTTGCTTTAGTGCTTGGCCATGAAGTTAAAGGCGTAGCACAAGAGGTGGTTGATTTTGCTGATGACGTTGTTGAGATCAAACAATTTGGAACTAAACACAGTCTCAATGTAAGTGTCAGCGCTGGAATGGCCATTTACGCGTTACATGCTTCTTGGAGTAACCGCTGATCTAAGGCTGTTATTCGACCACTTTTTTACTGAAAGGTACCCCAAAACGGGCAACACTATTCCCAAAACACTATACCCGACGCCGGTCATCGGAGAAATATCGGTGGTTGCAACTGCATCAGACGTTTTCAAAATACCTCTGATGAGCCAAGGTTGACGACCCCACTCTGTGGTGTACCATCCGGCAAAATTGGCCAATAAAAAAAGGACAAAAAGTACTGCAGGCAAATAGTTTAGCAGAGCCCATGAACGGTTCCTAAAAAGGATGGACATGAGAAGCAGAGCGAATGCCGCGAAGTGCGATAAAACCATGATATGGTAGGTTTTAAAGACACCTTCTGCTCTATCCGTGAGGTATTCCTCCTTCCACGCGTTGGTGCCAGCAACAGGATGCTCCGAATCATAAAACAAGAGAAAAGAAGTCATGCCTGGTAAACGAATGTTATATCGTTCATTCACCCCGGGGAGCAACCAAAGATCAGCTGGAGAGTAGGTAGCGCCATGCCCTTCGAAGGCGGCAAATTTTTCAGGTTGATAATGGTACGATTCGGCGGCGTGTTGATGCCCAGTGAGGAATTGGCAAAACCAAAGGAACATTAATGTTAGAGTGACCTTTGGCGTCCATTTCCTTGATACCGCAGCTTGAAATGTGATGCCGAGCATTAAAGCTCCTAATAACGTATGCGCCAATCGAGTGGTATAGGTAGGATTAAAGAAAACGCTTCGAAGTGTTCCAAACTCCAACCTGCTGCCCATCGGGTGATCCAAGACTCGAATTCCTGTTGGGAATTGCATCCAACTATTTACACTGGTGATAATCAAAGTAGAGACTAAGGTGGTCATAAACAAGCCTAAAATCGACCCGCGAATGAGCCATGCTAGTCGCTGCTTGTGCGCCCAGAAGTAAATCAATGAAAAAGTCACAAAACCACCAATTGAAACCATAGCCTCTATGCCCAATAAAGGATCAAAAGCCAAAGTGATGATTTCTAAGTATTTCGGCCAAAAGGTCGAAAAATGCCATTTCAACACATATCCTGTGGTGATGCCGACAAGCACAAAAAACAGAAGACGGAATACATCGTTTTTCAGTGTATACACCCGTGAAGTCAATGACTGAATAAGCAACCAAAACAACCCTCCAATTGTGATCATCGGAAAGAGATAATGCAGTGTAATGGACAGTGCAAAGCCCAGTCGAGCCGTGGCGAGCATTGTATTCATGGCGGCAGTTTTATTGAGTAAAAATAAGAAAGCCCGGTCACATGGACCGGGCTCTCAACACAACAATGCGATCTACTAAAATTTAGTTGAAGGCAAAATCTACACGACGGTTAATCTTATAATCATCACTTAACTTATCGTTTTCTCCGTTAGAAACCGTTTTTAGACGATCTCCGTTCACCTTGAAAACCTCGTTTAATGCTTTTTTAACTGCCTCTGCACGACGAAGTGCAAGCCTGTTGTTATACGCCTCAGAACCTACTGGATCTGAATACCCACGAATCGTAATAGTAACATTTTGATTATCGCTCATGTAGCGTGCTACTGAGGTAAGTTGCTCGTAAGCGCTTGGCGAAAGGCTCGAACTTCCAAATTTGAAGTAAATACTTGGAAGCAAAGCAGAAGAACCGCCTAATTTATTTGCAACACCAACAGTTTGACCTTTAAAGTTTACCATCGCTCCTGCAGCCGTATTGTTTTCTTGATCAACACCGTCTGGTACACCATCGTTGTCTGAATCAATCGCTATACCATTCGCATCGACGCGAACACCTTTCTGTGTAAATGGATCTTGGTCTTTGTAATTTGGAATGCCATCAGCATCCGAGTCAAGTGCTGCTCCATTTCCTGCAACCTGTACACCTTCAGGGGTATCGTCCTCAACGTCGAAGTAATCTGCAACGCCATCACCATCCGAGTCTCCGCCCATAGCCTCTACTTTTTCGTTCAGACTCGCCATATCATTTTGAAGCATTTTGATTTCTGTACAAGAACTCAAGAAAACTCCTCCAATGAATAAGAATAATAATTTTTTCACGGTATCAATATTTAGTTTTACAGGACTAAAATACTAATTACTTGAATCGCAAAAAGGAAATGACTAAATTCAATAAGCTTATATACTCATAAGTATCAAAGACGAGTGGGACGTACCAGATCTTGGCATACTGAAACTAACTCTTGAATCACCATCCCACTTTCTTGATCACGATAATCAGGATACACTTCTTGCAGAGGCAGCAAGGCGAACAATCGCTGATTTAACCTTGGGTGTGGAACCGTAAGATGAGTGCTCTTAGAGGAATAGCCGTCAATGCACAAGAAATCTATATCTATGGTTCGGTCGCTATATCCCGAAGCTGATCGAGTTCGGCCGAGCTCTTGTTCAATTTCTAGACAAATCTGCATAGCATCTTTAGGATCAATTGAGAATTGGATTTTTACAGCCACATTTATATAGGTCTCTTCGCTAGAATAACCCCACGCCTCACTTTCGTAACTGCTACTTCTTGCCAAAACAGCGCTAAAACGCCCGATTGATGTAATCGCCCGCTGGATATTCAAAGTTTTATCGCCTAAATTCGTGCCTAACAGCAGAACCCCTGTATATATGAAATCATTCTTCACCACACTTCTCGCAGTTTTCACTGCTTTTATTTCGATTATAATCTTAGGAATCGGTCTTCTATTCGTGGCTGCGCTTAGCGGAGACACGGAAGGCGTAAAGGTAAAAGACAATACGCTATTAAAAATAAGCTTAAACGGAACCCTAGCAGAGCGTAGTATTGAAGATCCTTTTGCCGATTTAGAATTGGGAATATTAGGTATGAACAGCGAAACACAACTAGGGCTGAATGACCTTCGCGCAGGTTTAGAAGCTGCTGCTAATGATGATCGTATTACTGGAGTATTATTAGATCAGGGGGCGCTGTCTGCAGGTTATGGGGCTCTTGAAGAGTTTTCGGAATACCTCGCTGCCTTCAAAGCTTCAGGTAAACGTGTTTACTCCTATGGAGAATACTACACCCAAAAAGGAGCCTTTCTAGGTGCATTCGCAGATTCTGCCATTCTTCACCCTGGAGGGATTTATGACCTTCGAGGCGTTGGGGTAAGTTTGACCTACTACAAAGACTTCTTTGAAAAGGTGGGTATCGAGCCTCTGGTGGTTCGAGGAACAGGTAATGATTTCAAAAGTGCTGTCGAACCGTACCTATATAATGAAATGAGTGAGGAAAATAGGCTGCAACTGAGTGTGCTCACGGACCAATTCTGGTCGTTCCTATCTTCAGGGTTCCAGAAAAGAGGATTGGCGCCTGAGGTTATTGATAGTGCCGCAGCGAATTGGTCAGGAATGAACGCAGATTTGATTCAGGAAATAGGGTTCGTAGATGCCCTTGGCTACCGAGAAAATGTCATGGAACACTTCAAAGACCACTACGAGATCCTATCTATCGGAGACTATGCAAGCACGATCGAGCAACCCAAAGCAACTGACCGGATAGCACTTATTTATGCAAATGGAACGATCGGAAATGGTGCGGGTGATGAAAATAGCATTGGTACAAAAAACATGATCAAAGCACTGCGTAAGGCAGACAAAAACAAGCGGGTTAAAGCTATTGTACTACGTGTAAATAGTCCGGGAGGAAGTGCACTAACCTCAGACATGATTCATCATGCGATCGGTGAGATTGATAAACCCGTTATCGTGAGTCAAGGGAATTACGCTGCTTCCGGAGGATACTATATCAGCTGTAATGCAGATGCCATTTTCACAAACTCTACCACGGTAACTGGTAGTATCGGAATCTTTATGAGTTTGTTCACTGGAGAAGACCTTCTTGAGAACACCTTAGGACTTCATGTAGCTGAGGTAAAAACGCATCCTCTTGCTAATTTCCCTTCGCTTCACAAACAGCCAAGCAAACACGAATATGCCGTTTTACAAAAAATGATTGACCGCGGTTATGCTGACTTCACAGGAAAAGTAGCTGAGGGAAGAAATATGCCAATGGACGATTTGCTTCCATTATGTGGCGGACGCGTCTGGACCGGTAAAGACGCTAACGAGTTAGGACTTACAGACCTCGAGGGCAATCTCAGCGATGCGATTGCCTATGCAGCAAAGCAGGCGAACCTGGAGAACTTCCGAATCTATGAATTGCCAGGTATAGAAGACCCGATCGACCGTTATTTGAAAGCGTTTGCGAACTCTTCGCTCCTACGCGGGGTTACTTCTAAGAATTGGCTTGAGAGCGTGCTAGATCACCCAGCCGTTGAAGAGCTAGAATTTTTGATAGAAAACCCGGGGCTCCAAGCAAAGTTGCACCCGCTTTATTCAAACTTTTAATGGCCAAAAACAAGGTATTTGCAGAACGGTTGTATTACGTGCTTGGCGCGCTTTTTATCGCTGCCCTGATCACTTGTAATCTCATCGCCAATAAATTCATTAGCCTAGACCTCGGGTTCAAGACCTTTATTATAAGTGCAGGTGTTCTGCCCTACCCGATTACCTTTCTAATCACAGATATCCTAAGTGAGTTGTATGGACGTAAGCGTACGACCCATGTAGTACTGAGCGGATTGTTTGCATCCATATTTGTCCTTTTGATATTGTGGTTAGGTGCTCAATTTCCGGCCATCGAAAGCTCTCCAGTAGATGACATAACCTTTAACCAAGTATTTCAAAACGCGTGGCGTGTCATTGCGGCCTCAATGCTCGCTTATTTAGTAGCGCAACTCGTAGATGTGCGTTTATTCCACTTCTGGAAGGGAATTACCGGCGGTAGAATGCTTTGGGTAAGAAATAATTTTTCCACCATCGTCTCACAACTCATCGATACGACTCTAGTAGTAGTGGTACTCTTTATAGGAGTCGAATCTACAGAAACCATGACGGGATATATTGCCGACGGTTGGATGTTCAAAGCACTGTGCGCTCTGTTCGATACCGTTCTCATCTACTTATTTATGGCTTGGGCGCGAAAGTTTTTCGGTTTGCGTCTTGGAGAGGAAATACAGCTGTAATACTCCCTTCATACGTTTCTACTCCACCTCCAAAGTCACCATAAATCCATCGTGGCTGCGTACATTAAAGACGCCTGAAGACGTTACGAGGTACTGCCCACGGATTCCTAGTAATTTGCCTTCCCACTGCTGCCCTGGAGCTTTGAAACTCAAGCTGGTCACCTTTTCAAGCTGGTAATCGTTTGGATAATTTAAATTCCAAATCTGATCATCATCACTAGCCAATTTTCTCAATTCCTCAGGCAAGAGCGAAAGTGCGCGCTCACGTGCTGCGCTTAAGTCCTCTTCGCTATGGGTCCCTTTTAGCATTTCGCGCCAAGAAGTTTTATCCGTAAAATGTTCCTTGAGAGCTACCTCAGCTTGCCCCGCCACGTAGCGGTTGGGAGTTTCCAATAGCTTCACAGCTTGGGCTGCGCCCTGGTCCATCCAACGATATAGAATTTGTGTATGTCGCGTTACGCCTACTTTAATGCGATCTGTTTTTGCGAGGTAAACGAAGTGCGGTTGCAGCTGAAGGCGCTTTTCGAATTCAAGATCACGCTCTTCGATGCCGAGGTGCGCTTTACTGAGCTCTGGCTTCATGATCGATGGAGAGGCCTCAGGTTTGGTAAAGAAACACTCACGACAAAAATTCTGGCGGTAGACCTCAGGGACTAATTGGCCACAGAAACAGGTGTGACTGCCCTCAAAGGTCATCCTAAGATTGCGACCAATCAGGTTATTCATCACGAGTAAATCACCACCTAATTTTAACCTGTAACGAATGGTACTGTCAAAACTGTTAGACATTTTCTTTAATGGACCTTCGAATCGCATTTTCGCTTATTTTTATGACACACAAACCACCTAGACCATAATCAGATTCCTGTGTTTTATTCTCTTGTCAACAAAGTTATACGCTTTAACCTTAGGAAGTACATCGAAGAGCTTTTTGCTACGATGGAAGACCCTAAAGGCATCCAAAATAACGTTCTTGAAGAGCTCCTGGCACAAGGAGGAAAAACAAGCTTCGGCAAGGGATACGGGATAGATGCTACCACCACTCCTCAAGAGTTTGCCAAGAAAGTGCCATTGCACGAATACGGCGACCTAGAACCGTTTATCCAGCGAATGCGTAATGGTGAGGCAGATGTATTATGGCCAGGGGTCATTGATTGGTACGCAAAAAGTTCAGGAACCACTTCGGGTGTTTCTAAATTCATTCCAATATCCGAGCAAAACATCAAGAATTGTCATTTTATTGGAGGACGTTATGAGCTCGCCTTGTATTTCAATCAAAACCCTGAGGCGGCTATATTTGAAGGCCTGGGACTTCGTTTAGGCGGGTCCACTGCTATTGAGCAACACGGTAAAAGTAGAAGCGGAGACCTTAGTGCTATATTAATTGAGCACATACCTATGTGGGCCGAGTTCAGAAGTGCACCATCTCCAAGCACTGCGTTAATGAGTGATTGGGAGGAAAAAATTGATGCAATACTCGATGAAGTCATTCAGCAGAACATTACGTCTTTGTGGGGCGTCAGTAGCTGGTTCTTAGTACTCTTTGAGAAAATTCTGGAACGGACCGGAAAATCAAATCTTCTAGAGGTGTGGCCAAATCTCGAACTCTTTGCACATGGCGGAGTGAACTTTGCCCCTTATGAATCCACCTTTCGAGCTCTTATGCCTGGCGACCAAGTAACTTTCATGGAGAATTACAACGCTTCTGAAGGGTTCTTTGCTATTCAAGATAATCCAGTAGATCAGGGCATGCTTTTATTATTGAACTCTGGGATTTATTACGAATTCATTCCTATGTCAGAATACCAGGGTACTCGAAGCACGACTATAGCGCTGAGCGAGGTAGAATTGGACACTGAATACGCCATGGTCATCACCACCAATAGTGGCCTTTGGCGCTACATTCTTGGAGACACTGTAACTTTTACCTCACGTTCTCCCTATCGTGTTAAAGTAAGTGGGCGAACCGCACATTTCATTAATGCTTTCGGAGAGGAAGTGATTGTTACCAATGCAGAGGAAGCCCTAAAAGCTGCGTGCGAAAGATGTAATGCTCGCACTCGTGATTTTCATGCCGCGCCCGTATTTATGGACCAAGGCAGAAGTGGAGCGCACCAGTGGATCATTGAGTTTGACGAATTACCGAACAACCTTGTGGAGTTTTCACACACCCTAGATCAGGAGTTGCAAAAGAGAAATTCTGACTACGCAGCTAAGCGAAAAGGCAACCTCGTCCTCAGCAACCTGCAAATCGTGGTGGCTCAGGACCGATTGTTCCATCATTGGCTGAAAGCTAAAGGGAAATTAGGCGGGCAAAATAAGATCCCACGCCTTGCAAACAACCGTAAGTTGATGGAAGAATATCTTAAGCTAAATGAAGCTCTTCAAACGAATTTAGAACTGTTGTCCAAAGCGTAATTCGAGCACGAAGGGCTGCTTGGGAAGCATCACGCGCTATCAACCATTTATTTTCATCCTCAGCACATAGTTGCTCTACCATTTGCTCTGCGAGATGTCCGTGTACATCTCCATCCACTTCAATGTGTCGCTCGAGGTAATAGGTAAATCGTGCCAGCTTATCAGGGAACTTTGCTTTCAAACCAGCAACGATCTCCATGAACATATCGGGAATCAAATCTTCACGACCGAACGTAAAAACAGCAGCCATCTCATGCGGCTGACCGCGCTCGACTACCTCTAGCGTACTAGCGACAAATGATTTTGCGCCTGAAGGAGCATGACTCTTCGCTAGAGCCACTTTCGGCTCTATGCCATTTTGAAGGTCGACAATAAAGTTACGAATTGGCGCTGTTTGAGCACCAGCTTCCTCCATGGCTTCGAGGTACATTTCGAAATGACTCATCGCCCTGCCGTCCTGGTCCTCGTCACTTTCTTCGCCCCAAACGATTTCATTGATTAAACGACGGACGGCCGCGTTACCTTTCGGAACCCAATACATATCCGTACAAGTCAATTCACGCTGAAGTCCCTTCAATAAAACCATAAAATCCCATACCGCCCACACATGATATTCCATGAAATGTTGCGCTTTTTCGAGGGAGTCTACCCAAGTAAATGCATCATGGGCGATTAATTCCGCTCGAACATCTTGAATTTCAGATTTTACACGATCAATAGTCATTCTTCCTTCGCTCTTTTTATTATTTTGCGTCTACAAAAATACAGCTCATGCACATAGCGATTGCAGGAAATATCGGCTCGGGAAAAACCACTTTAACTAGCTTGCTAGCAAAGCATTATAATTACCAACCGCATTATGAAGATGTAGATGACAACCCGTACCTCGACGACTTTTACGAAGAGATGCAACGTTGGAGCTTCAATCTACAGATCTATTTCCTTCGCTCGCGCTTTGAACAAGTAACGCAGGTTCGCGAAGAAGGTTTGAATGTAATTCAAGATCGTACGATTTATGAAGATGCACACATCTTTGCTCCAAACCTTCACGCAATGGGTCTAATGACTGCTCGCGACTACAACAGCTACAAGGGCTTATTTGAATTGATGGAAAAACACCTTCAGCCGCCAGATCTACTCATTTACCTACGTGCATCTGTACCTACTTTAGTAGACCATATTCAAAAACGTGGTCGTGACTATGAGAACAGTATTCGAATTGATTACCTACGCCGACTCAACGAACGTTACGAAGCATGGGTAAATTCTTACGACAAAGGCAAGCTATTAATTGTAAATGTTGACAAGAATAATTTCCCAGAAAACCCCGAAGACTTAGGAGAGATTATCCAACAAATAGACTCGGAGTTAAACGGTCTGTTTTAAGACGTTAACAATACGAGCTACAGCACCTGAATGAGCCTTCAATAGATTGAGGGCTCTTTCTTTTTCCCCTTGTTTTTGACGGTTTAAATACTGATCCAATTCATGCTTCGTAGTGCATGGCAACAATAATTGCTCACGAACAAGCGATGCATTTTCTGGCATTTTACGAAAATTAGGACCACTAGCCGCTGCTCTACCTGCCGCAGATGCTTCAAGGACATTGTGAACTGCTTTGCCAAAGCCCCCGCCGATAAAAACTTCATCGGCAAGACTGTATAAGCTCCGTAACACACCGAATGTTTCAACTAGAAGCACATCTACTTCCATCGGAATAGCAGCATCTTTAGAAGGTGTTAATCGGGCGTCTAACATCCCTAGCATTCTATTGCCCTCCCCAACTTTATGCGGAACTATCCATACACAATATTCGCTCCAATCTAAATGTTCCTTCAAGAATTGAATATCTTCAAAATGTGCACTACCTATTAACAGAATCGGCTTGCACTGATGCGACTTCCATTGCAGATAAGTCTCCGGGGACGATGACTGCATCAGAGAATAGACATAGTCAAACTTTGGGTTTCCCAAGACGACGCTGTGAATCCCCAACCGACTCATAGTCTCCGCGTCCGAGTCATCTACCATACCCCAAGTCTGAATCCCCTGAATGAAGTTGCTTCTGATCAGCGGTAGAGCCCGGTGTAAGAACCAGGGTGTTTTAGGTGCGCTCATCGCAGCCACCATAGTGGGTATTGATCTTTTACGAAGTCCAGCAATATGATTTGGCCACAGATCATAACGAATAAAGAGTGCTATATTTGGGCGGCAATAGTTTAGCCATGCAGCCACCTCACTTGGTGCATCTACCGGTAAATAGTGAACGATTGCCTCATTATAATTTTTCCTAGGCTCGTAGCCAGATGGGCTAAAAAAAGTAACTACTGCCTGCGTCTCAGGAGAAGACCTTAGCAGCGCTTCAAGCACAGGTTTACCCATCTCAAATTCACCCAGCGAAGCGCAGTGCATCCAAACTACTTGGCCTTTCAAAGGAGACTCGTTTTTCCACGATTGATTGGAGCTTACGATTCCAAACCAAGAATTTTTAGGCGCAACTAGACGTCCAACTCGATACAAGCATTCCGCAATTACTGGGTAGAGTACCATTAGTCGAGTAAAAAGAAACTTTCTTGCTGCGCAAACACGGGGAGATACCAGGTAAATCCAGCACCGATGAAGCTGTCGAACTTTAAGGACGTATCCGAAAGTCCGGTATCAATATTGAATCCTCGAACGCTCTTGCTTATCCCTAAATTCAAATACAAATTCAAGGCATAGTTAATCCTTTCGCGGTTGTCTAAGTGTAAATAACGCAATGCTGATGTACTCGCTATCCCTCGATGGAGACGATCATACCCTTCAAGAAAAGGACTTTGAAGCTGAGGGAAATTTCCTCGCTCGTCTCTTAAGCCAATTTTATTCTGACTAATTCCCAAGCTTTGTTGGTACATCCACCCTGAGTTCGCATTGTAGCTGGGTACGATTATTTTCGCAACACTGAAATTCACCCCACCACCAGAAAGACCTGGTTGTATGTAAGCAAATTCACCATTGACTCCCATAAAGTTGCCGTCATCATCCATCAACCCTCCAAAGATCGATTTTGGATCATTCACTGAGGTTCCGTACAACGCATCAAAGCTCCCACCATAAAGCCATCCCGCTTTATTCTTTCGCATGTACTCTATGCTTACAGAAGCAAATGAATTGTACCTAGTTGACAAATCGAACATTGGAACATTACCTCCAGCACTGATTCCCCATAATTGTACACTACGCGTACTGTCTTTGGTTGTTTGCTGAGCGCTCATAGACCAAGGCAGGAGTAACGTTGCGAGAATACACCATTTGAAGTTTGTAGTTATGCTCATCTCGTT
The DNA here is from genome assembly GCA_965656315.1 of uncultured Schleiferiaceae bacterium. GTDB lineage: Bacteria > Bacteroidota > Bacteroidia > Flavobacteriales > Schleiferiaceae > UBA10364. Next base: position 139,656 of record CBFHKC010000001.1, read on the forward strand.
CATTGTTCATGCAAGTTACAGCCTTAAGATGTAATGAAGTAATGTATTTTAGCAATTGAAGTGAAACAGCACACAAAAAGTAGTTAAAACCAATTTTCAATATGAAAATCACAGTAGTAGGAACCGGATATGTAGGACTCGTTTCAGGCGCGTGTTTAGCCGAGGTAGGTATTGATGTTACCTGTGTCGATATCGACCAGCAAAAAATCGACAACCTCAAAGAAGGAATTTTGCCGATCTACGAGCCCGGCTTAGAAGAAATCGTTAAGCGCAATTATAAGAAAGGCCGCTTGAACTTCTCGACAGATTTAAGCGATGCCATTCGTGGATCTGAAGCTGTGTTTATCGCCGTAGGCACGCCTCCAGGAGAAGACGGTTCTGCCGATTTGAAGTATGTTCTCGCTGTTGCCGACCAGATCGGTAAAACGATGACCGACTACTTAGTGGTGATCACAAAATCTACCGTTCCTGTGGGTACTGCAGAAAAAGTGCGTCATGCGGTAGCCAACACCTTAGAACTGCGCGACGTAGACTTTGGTTTTGACGTAGCCTCTAACCCAGAGTTCCTTAAAGAGGGTGCTGCGATCGACGACTTCATGAAACCCGACCGTATCGTGGTAGGTGTGGACAGTGAAGAAGCCCAAGTAATCATGGACAAGCTGTACCGCCCATTCACTTTGAACGGTCACCCAGTGATTTTTATGGACATCCCGTCAGCGGAGATGACCAAATATGCCGCGAACGCGATGCTCGCCACCAAGATTTCCTTTATGAACGACATCGCTAACCTGTGTGAGATCATGGGGGCGGATGTGAATCTTGTGCGCAGAGGTATCGGATCAGATCCTCGAATCGGAAATAAATTTATCTACCCAGGTATCGGCTATGGCGGATCGTGTTTCCCAAAAGATGTCAAGGCCCTTGCCCGCACCGGACGTGAGAACGGCCATACGATGCGTATCCTCGAGGCGGTTGAAGAAGTTAATAACGACCAGAAGAGTGTCATTTTTAATAAAATCAACGCGTACTTCGGTGGAGACCTTCAAGGCAAAACGATTGCCTTCTGGGGATTATCCTTCAAGCCGAACACCGATGATATGCGTGAAGCGCCTTCGGTAGTGATTGCAAACCTCTTGTTAGCGGCAGGTGCAAACGTTCGTGCATATGATCCTGTAGCCATGGAAGAAACGAAGCACCAGCTCGGGGATCGCATCACGTATTGCGAGAGCGATATGGAAGCGGTACAAGGTGCGGATGCCCTTGCACTGATCACAGAATGGTCTGAGTTTAGAGTACCAAGCTGGGACAAAGTGGGTAATGCCATGAAAAACAAAGTAGTTTTTGACGGTCGTAACCTCTACCGCAGAGAAACCCTCATCGAGCATGGATACGATTACTACGGAATAGGAATGGGCGAGAAAATCGTCGAAAAAGCATAACTGAGATGCCAAGAGTATTAATCACCGGAGCCGCAGGGTTCCTTGGGTCTCATTTGTGTGACCGATTCATCGCCGAAGGCTACGACGTACTCGGGATGGACAACCTGATCACGGGAAATATGGAGAATTTGGAACACCTGATAGGCCATCCACAATTCACCTTTTACAACAACGACGTGTCCAATTTCGTGCACGTGCCTGGGGAACTAGATTACATCCTTCATTTTGCTTCGCCGGCCTCGCCGATCGACTATTTAAAGATTCCAATTCAGACGCTCAAGGTGAGCTCTTTAGGTACGCACAACTTGCTTGGTTTAGCCCTTGAAAAACAAGCGCGTATCCTTGTTGCATCGACCTCGGAAGTTTATGGTGATCCACTCGTACACCCGCAAACCGAGGAGTACTGGGGGAATGTCAACCCTGTCGGGCCACGTGGTGTATACGATGAAGCCAAGCGCTTTATGGAAGCCATGACCATGGCCTACCACACCTACCACGGCTTGGAGACGCGTATTGTGCGCATCTTCAACACCTATGGTCCGCGCATGCGACTCAATGACGGTCGTGTATTACCTGCCTTTATCGGACAAGCCTTACGAGGAGAAGACCTCACCGTTTTTGGGGACGGTTCGCAGACCCGTTCGTTCTGTTACGTGGACGATTTGATCGAAGGTATTTACCGTTTGCTAATGAGCGACCATAGCGAGCCGGTGAACATCGGTAACCCGCATGAGATCAGCATCAGCGAATTCGCGGAGGAGATCATGGAGCTTACTGGAACCGATCAAAAAGTCGTGTACAAGGAGTTGCCAGTGAATGATCCAATGCAGCGTAAACCGGACATCAGCAAGGCACAGGAATTGTTAGGCTGGGAACCGAAGGTGATGCGCGAAGAAGGGTTGAAATTGACTTATCAATGGTTCCAAAGTTTGCCGGACGAACGTCTGTACAGAAAGGAACACCGAGATTTTGCAGACTACAGCAGAAAATAGACCTTTAGGGGCACCAACCAAAACTTAAGAACATTCATGGTACACATTTTAGTCACCGGCGGATTAGGCTACATCGGTTCACACACTGTGGTAGAGTTGATCGAAGCGGGATACGAGCCGATCGTTATTGACAATCTTAGCGAAAGCCCGATCGAGGTCAAAAGCCGTATTGAGCAGTTGGCAGGTCGAGAAATCATCTTCCGCCAAGTGGAAATGTGCAATAAATCGGAGATTGATGCTGTATTCGAGGAGTTCCCGACCATTGCGGGAACCATTCATTTTGCAGCGTTTTTACTTGTTAACGAGAGTGTAGATCTGCCGCTAAAGTATTACCAGAACAACCTAGTGAGCACCATGAATTTGCTGCAGAGTATGCAGGAGCATGGTGTTAAAAATATTGTTTTCTCAAGCTCGTGTACTGTGTATGGTACGCCTGATAATCCGCACGTGGATGAGAATGCTCCGGTTCAGCCGGCAGAAAGTCCGTACGGCAACACGAAAAAGATGGGCGAAGAGATTCTTCGCGACTTTGCGCATACCGGAGCGGTTGATGTATTGAGTTTGCGTTATTTCAATCCGATTGGATCGCATCCTTCGAGCATTATCGGTGAATTTCAAGACGGCGAGCCACATCATTTGGTGCCGTACATTACTGAAACTGCGATAGGAAAACGTGAAAAGTTGCGCGTCTTCGGAGCCGATTATGATACCCGTGACGGATCGTGCGTTCGCGATTACATTCATGTGATTGACATTGCAAAAGCCCACATTTTAGCCGTACAAAACTTGGTGGATGGCAAGACTGCTGGTTTTGACGTGATCAATCTCGGATCAGGTAACGGATCGACTGTCCTGGAGATGATTCATGCGTTTAAGGCTGCCACAGGGATTGAGATTGCGTATGAATTGGCTCCAAGAAGAGAGGGAGACGTTCCCGCGGTGTATGCGAATATTGCGAAGGCGCAACGCGTTTTAGGTTGGACTCCAGAGAAGACTTTAGAAGATATGCTACGGGATGCTTGGAATTTTGAGCAGAGCTTAAAGAATGAATAAAATTGTCATAGGGATAATCGCAGTACTTTTTAGTAGTCCTGTTTTCGGACAGGGATATACCTATGCCCCTGTAGATTCGCTAAGCACATTGTCTTTAACCAAGCTTGATAGTCTTTACCCTTCGGCATTTTCCACAGATTCGGCAAGCAACCTCACAACTATTTCGAGGCCGGAATTTGATAGCATATTTAGTATTGCGATTCGCCCCGTCATTCTCGAACTTATGGAAGTAAGCGAGGAAATTAAAGCCCCAGCGTCGTCCTTCTATTACCTTTTCTATTTCAATGCCAATGGTGTTTTAGATCATGCTCGATTAACATCATCTTAACTCAAAAGGATCATTCATTTACTATTGAATATCCAGATTCAATTCTAGATCACTTGCTCTCCAATTTTAGCTTAGGCTTCTCAGCTACTCGAGCTTATTCTCAGTGTGGCTCTACTCATTTAGAACCACGTCCTCATATCCCTGTTTTAGATAGCCCCTAAAGATATTTGCTAGCCTATCAACCCGGTAAGGCAGAGACCGTCTGCGGGATCACGATAGGAATAGTTGGACACGATGTTATTTGCAGTGCTCCATTTTTGGAACGCAAACGGATGTAGTGAATGGCGTTGCCATCTCGGGATTTGTAAGGGTAGGTGACCGATTGAATGGACTTGCTTTAAACGTTGGAAGTAGCCATTACACCCTTGTAAACGGAATGACCGTTTCTTTTAGAAATACTGCATTACACACCAAAGGAGTCCAAAACGGAAAGTCCTTTCCCATTGTAAACTTCCGTCGATAACTTTCTCTTTTCCACATTCTTTGGTGAAGCTCGTAGCTTATCTTAAATTTGTACTTAATAAAGTACTTAATTATGATAGCTGCCAATTTTTCTGAATTCAGAAAAGACCTCAAGAAATACCTCGATGAGGTCGAAGAGAATAATGAAATCATCATATTAAAACGTAAAACAGGCAATGGTGCTGTAGTCTTATCGATAGAAGAATACAATCAAATGCTTGAAACCATGCATTTGCTGAAATCGAAGGCGAATGCAGATCATCTATATGCCAGTATGAAAGAGTTAGACGGCAAGCTCATTGAATGGCAGGTCAATGAGCAATAGCAATAAAATCGTTTTCACGCCGAGTGCTTGGGCAGATTACCAATACTGGGCCTTGAACGATACGAAGGTGCTTAAAAAGCTAAATCAAGTCCTTGAGGGCACACGTCGGACACCTTTTGAAGGAATAGGTAAACCAGAAGCACTCAAGAACGACCTCGGAGGCCTTTGGAGTCGAAGAATCACGAGAGAGCATAGGCTTGTATACCGCTATCACGAAGATGCCATCCAAGTTATATCGTGTAGATACCACTATTAGAGAAATTCGTCGTTATCGAATTCCACATTATAATCCTTTTGCTCTTTAATTCTTAGTTTTATCCTCTATATAAGAACCACCCGAATGAAAAACATCATCATCACCGGAGGCGCCGGATTTATTGGATCTCACGTCGTTCGTTTGTTTGTAAACAAATACAGCGATTACCGCATCATCAACGTAGATGCGTTGACCTATGCGGGGAACTTAGAGAACTTGAGCGATATTCAAGAGGCTCCGAATTATGTGTTTGAGCGCGTAGATATTGTAGATGCAGCAGCAGTAGATGCGTTGTTTGATACCTACCAGCCGGAAGGCGTGATTCATTTGGCAGCAGAAAGCCACGTGGACCGTTCGATCAAAGATCCACTCGCGTTTGTGCGTACAAACATTTTGGGGACGGTAAATTTATTGAACAGTTTCAAGCGCATTCACTCCGATTTTGAAGGCAAGCGCTTTTACCACATCTCCACAGATGAGGTCTATGGCACGTTGGGTGCTGAGGGTTTGTTTGAAGAGACTACGGCGTACGATCCCAACAGTCCTTATAGTGCTTCGAAGGCGGCAAGTGATCACTTTGTACGCGCTTATGGCGAGACCTATGGCATTCCTTATGTGGTGACCAATTGTTCGAACAACTACGGCCAGCACCAGTTCCCTGAGAAGCTCATCCCGCTCTTTATCAATAACATCGTGGAAGAGAAACCACTTCCGGTCTATGGCGATGGAAACTACACCCGCGACTGGTTGTACGTGGTGGATCATGCCCGCGCTATCGACCTGGTGTACCATGAAGGCAAGAATGCGGAGACCTACAACATCGGTGGTTTTAACGAGTGGACGAATTTGAATCTGATCAAGGTGCTTTGTGAGCAGATGGATGTGAAATTGGGCCGCGAAAAAGGGAGTAGTGAGAAGCTCATTACTTACGTGAAGGACCGTCCGGGACACGACCGCCGTTATGCGATCGATGCAACGAAAATCCAGCGTGAGCTTGGTTGGGAACCCTCTGTAACCTTTGAGGAAGGTCTATCGATTACGATCGACTGGTACCTTGCTAATGCGCAGTGGTTGAAAAATGTAACCACAGGAGCGTATCAAGACTACTACGAAAACATGTACACCACGCGTTAATTGCGTAATTTGCGCCTTGTGAAAGGTGTCGTAATCAAAAGTACAGGAAGTTGGTATCAGGTCCGTGAATCGGAAACTGGTGCGCTGTTTAATTGTCGTATTAAGGGCAAGTTGCGCATTGCTGGTATCAAAAGCACGAACCCACTCGCGGTTGGTGATAGTGTACGCTTTGAATTGGAGCCTGGCTATGACGAGCAAGGAATCGTCAGTGGCATCGAGGAGCGTCGAAACTACATTGTACGTAAGAGCGTCAATCTATCTAAACGTGTACACATCATCGCCGCAAACATGGATCAAGCATTGCTCGTCACTACCCTAGCTAGTCCGAGTACTTCCACGGGATTCATGGATCGATTTTTAACGACCGCAGAAGCTTACAACATCCCCACAGTGATCGTTTTTAATAAAGTCGATTTGTACGGGGAGGAAGAACTTGCCGAATTAGCATACCGCAAAGCAGTGTATGGATCGATCGGCTACACCATTATCGAAACCTCTGCCACCGAGCAGCAAGGGCTCGATGCACTCACTGAGGTCCTTCAAGACAAGGTCACTTTGCTCAGCGGGCACAGCGGCGTTGGAAAAAGCACCCTAGTCAATGCGGTAGAGCCGGCGCTAGATCTGCGCACTGCGGAAGTCAGTTCTTCTCACCACAAAGGCCAGCACACCACAACATTCGCTGAGATGCATCCGCTGACGATCGGTGGAGACATTATCGATACCCCTGGAATCAAAGGGTTCGGTTTGGTCAATTTAGAGAAAGAGGAGATCTCTCATTTTTTCCCGGAAATTTTCCGAATCAGCCAAGATTGCAAATACCACAACTGCATGCATGTAAACGAGCCGCAATGCGCTGTGAAAGAGGCGTTAGAGCAGAACGGCATAGCCTTTACGCGTTACGAAAGCTACATCAGCCAGCTGCAGGATTACGAGGACGAAAACCACTTCAGAAGCACGAACCATTAAGCTATGAGAGTCTTACTTCAGCGTGTTTCCGAGGCCAAAGTCGTGGTCGACAATCAGGTGGTCGGTCAGATTGGTAATGGGCTCTTAGTGTTGCTTGGAGTAGAAAAAGAGGATACGGAGGAAGACGGGAATTGGCTCTGTCAAAAGATTGCGAAAATGCGACTATTCCCAGATAGTGAAGGTGTGATGAACCGCAGTGTTATGGATGTCAATGGCGAGTTTTTAGTCATTAGCCAATTCACGCTGCAAGCCTCTACAAAAAAAGGCAACCGCCCCTCCTACTTTCGTGCCGCTCGACCTGAAATCGCAGAACCGTTGTATGAACTTTTCCTCGAACAACTCTGGCACACCAGCGATTTGCCGGTGAAATCTGGCGTGTTCGGTGCAGACATGAAAGTGCACCTAGTGAACGACGGCCCGGTAACCATTTGGATAGATAGTAAAAACAAAGAATAAACATGGCATTAGATCCGATCAAAGTAGACGCTGCCCTCCCTTTGGGCCAATTGCAAGAAACCGTTCACGAATGGATTTCCAAACACGGTGTCCGCTATTTTAATGAGCTGACGAATATGGCGCAGCTCTCAGAAGAAGTTGGTGAAGTAGCCCGCATCATAGCGCGCCGCTACGGTGAGCAAAGCGAAAAAGAAAGTGACAAGGCAAAAGACCTAGGTGAGGAATTAAGCGATGTACTGTTTGTCGTGCTGTGCCTAGCCAACCAGACCGGAACGGACCTTCAGGCCGCTTTTGATGCAAAAATGGACATCAAACGTGAGCGTGACCACGACCGCCACCACGGCAATAGCAAGCTGAAATAGAAGGGGTTGGGGCATTTTGGTAATTGAAAAAAAAATACCTTCACGCTCTAAAACCATCCACCTTATGACCAAGCTAACTAAATCACTGTGTGCACTAAGCGCTTTCCTCCTGCTCCATTCGTGCTCCTTAACGACCACCAAACTAAAAGACGGTGCGTACATCGTCAATGACTTGGATTCCAATCAGCCTTTGAAAGGGCTTTACGTGGAGGTGACCTACACTACAGACGAAGGTTCGAGTTATGATGTCTTAGCTTCGACAAGGACGGACGAGGATGGGTGGTTCGAGTTCGACGAACAGCATTCAGGTTGTTTTGACTGCTGGTCTCACGTCCACGTGTATTCCGATGAGAATTATTCAGATACCCTTGGCGGCTTCGAGTACGCTTTTCCTAACGGGGCTCTAAACGGTGCGCGTATTTTACATGCCGATACATTTGTATTGGAGCACGAAGTTGTGGTTATCCCCAGGATTGGATCAAGCGATGTGACGGGCGATTATATGTCTATCAATTTTCACAACGTAGACCTGAACAGCGGGAATCAAAACCAAAGCTTTACCCAAACAATTAACCAAGGCACCCCTTTTCCGGCTGAGTCCTTTCAAATGACCATGCAATTGCAGCACTGGCTGCGGTTCGGTACCGGGAATCTCGCTATTGGAGTTATTTTCGATTCCGGCGTTGAAGTAGAATCGGGTTACTTTAAACTCAGCAACTACTCCGGTTCTGTTGCGGGAGATACCGTATACATCGACTACACTCCACGCGACTAGGAATAAAAAAGCCTTCCTAAAATGCTCGGCACTTAGAGGAGGGCTTCTACGGTTTCTGTTTAAGGCGATTATCTGAATCGCAGCTCAATACCAGTGCTCACCCAGCGGCCCGGTTGAATGACATTGCCACGGTCGTAATAAGCTGCATCTAGCGCATTGTTTACGTTGATGAAGGCCTGGAACGGAAATTGGCGTTTGAAAATTCCGCCTGCAGGAGCGTAATACACTTTTAGATCAACCAAAGCGAACGGATCGTAATTCACCTCTTCTCCTCCTGCGCTCATGTACGTTCCGACGCGGTCTTGAAGTGTAAGACTGTAATTAATAAAGAAGCCCATGCCCAATTTTTGCGTAGCACGTGCGTTGAATTTTGCTTGCAAATAATCTAACGCATATAAACTCGAGTAGTCCGCTTCAGGAGAAACTCCGCGCATGAATGCTGCAGACACACTCGCTCTACGCAAAGACGATTTACGTTTTTTAGCGGTGTATTGCGCAGCTCCTTCCACCCCTGTTAGGGCCAAACGCGTGATGTTCGAAGCATAGGCGATCGGATCACCCGCATAGGTCACCCAGTCGATCAAATCTTTGGAACGTCTATGGTACAGCGCAGCCGTTCCGTACCACTGACCCGACTTTTGCTTATACCCCACCTCGTAATTCCAAGCCGACTCTGGACGTAGATCTATGGAACCTTGAGCACCTCCCCTGTTGTAGTACAGATCCGTGTAGGTTGGATAGCGCATCGAACGGTTGATGGTCGCATATAGCGAGGCGTCTTTAGTTAAACGGTACAAACCGTCTAATGAAGGCGCAAAGAAATACGAAGAATCGGTGAATAGGGGGCCATCGTGGTAGTTCAGCATGGCACCGGCGGTCGCTTGAAAACGCTCCCGGGTGTATTTGTGTTCTGCGAAAAATGAAAGGTCCGTAGTAGAAGCGCCCCTATCCATGGTATAGCCCTCCCATTCCGGCACGGTATAGACCTCACCGCCAGTAGTTCCTAGAACATTCGACTGAATCTCATCATAGCGTAGGTTATATCCTATACTGCTTTGGTGCTCGACATTCCAGCGGTGTGTTAAAGCGATATTTTGATTAATAACTAAGGTCTGGTGAAAATTGGGGCCGCTGTACCAACTAGCCGCTGTGTCGTTGTCCGCTGCACGGTAATAGCGACCGTTTGAGAGTTTTGTGTATTGCACATCACTCGCATCGAATCCGGCTAAACCAGCGGTTTCACGATAGAGCTCGAAGCGGTCAGTTCCTGTAACTACATTCATATTGAACGTGAAATCTGTAGACTGACCTATCGTTTCGTCCAATTTCAATCCGAAGATTCGGGTCGAGATCGCCTCGAATTGATCCGGGAAGGTCGTAGAGTAATAGTTCTGTGCCCCAAAAGCCTTCTGATTCTCGGCATAAAAAAGGGAGATATTGCCTTTCTCTTTACCCAGGGTGAATTCACGTTCGAGGTTAACGAAAAGCTTACTACTCTGAAAATCCGTGTTTGAAATGTAGCCCGAAGTTTTCTGCGACTGCTGGCCGAACTGTACACCCCATTTGCCTAATTTTTTACCTACGTAGAAGCTATTGTTCCACAAATCGTGGGCACCGGTAGTTACTGCATATCCGGCATTGAATTTCTTAGGGGCATTGCGCAGAACGATGTTCACTACTCCTGTCATGGCTCCTATCCCGTGCGCATTCGTCGCTCCACCTTGAATCACTTCGATACGCTCGATCATTTGTAGCGGCACCGGCAAATTCATGTTGTGATG
>CBFHKC010000002.1:0-27912 GCA_965656315.1 uncultured Schleiferiaceae bacterium
ATAATGCACAGAAAAACAAAAGATGTGTGTAGCCCGCTGATTTCAAGTGAGATGGCCCTCAAGAAAGAAATATTTCTAAAATCAAAACCCTTTGAGCCCTTCGTGGTTATATCTACAAAATCTAACACTATATGGAAACTCTGGTATATCTCTTAGCTGTAGGCCTTATTGCGACAGCACTCATCACTTTTAGAGTCATCGATGCTCTTGCTAAAGAAGTAGTAGCGTTAAAAGAAAAAGTAAAAGACTAAAAAAACCGGCCTAGGCCGGTTTTCTTTTATTTAGTCATGTAGAGTTTGTAGTCCCAATAGAAATTCACTCCTGTATTTGCGTCGTAGTCTTCGTACTGATAATATAAATACATAGAATCAGAAGCTTCATTGATGTGCCATTCAATGCACGGTGACCAATTCATATAGAAATGATCTGTGCTCCATGAGTAACCCCAATGTTGGTTACTGTGATGGCGCAAAGAATCCACGGGCATATAAAAACTACCGTTCTTACTTAGCTCAGCTACACAAGAATGTAATTCCTCTGCTGCAGGCACAGCACCGACTTCAGGATGGCTACGTTCTATATCAACATTCCAAGCGGAAGCATAGAAACGCTCAGTGTTAGTTTCTGTCGAAGCACCGGTTTCACATGAAGTGAAGGCTACACTGACCAAAGCTAAAAGTGCAATAAATCGTTTTTTCATTCAGAAGTGTCTTTCTACTTTCTTGTTTGTGTCTTTGCTAAAAGCAAATACTGCGCCGAAATTACCATGAAACGGTTAAACTTGGTCCAGCAACTCCAAAAGTCTGGCCAACGCTCCAATTTGTCTTAAATGTGCTCGCTGAAGCCTTCTTTTTAGTAAGGACCGTTGTTCTTCTGTTGTGGTAATTCTGATACACCACTTTTCCGATAAATTCGCCGATCACCGCTCCTGCAACCAATTCACTTACCCAGTGGTTATGCCCTCTAATATCATATAACAACGCAGTACCGGCCAGTGCATAAGGAACCCAGCTGTTGTCGAAGACCTTGCTGTTAACACTTGCAAAAGCAAAGAACATAGTAGCATGGTAACTTGGAAATCCAGTACCATAAGCGTCGGAATGTAAGTATGGTACATGAAAGTTAAAAAAGTCCAGCGGGCTGTGAACGAAAGGATATTGGCTATCGCCATCAAACTGCGTATAGTCACCTAATGGACGGGCTGGACGATGACGAGCCACCAGAGTCTTTAAAACAATATGACTCACTACATAGCTTTCCACCACTGCCTTTACCGTTAAGGCGCCTGCTTCTTGCATTTTTTCATTTCCGGTGAGAAGCCCTGCAGCGTACATCGCCGTAACCCCTGTATACATGTACCCGTCTACTCCTCCACCCCATCTGCCCAAGACAGGAACGTTTGGATAGAGGCTTGGAAACGAGATCGCGTCGCGAACATACACGTCAAGTGGCTCAATGTTATTCTGAAAAAATCGCGTCGTTTCGTAGTCCGTTGCGATAAGAGAGAATAGTTTCACCCCGTTTAAAATGAGCTTGTCATTCTTCAAAGGCCGATTTATTAATCCTTTAAGGTCATCATCTACGGTTAAAACGGTATTCTTTATGATACCGAATCGGCTTAGTTTACCGCCTTCATAACGCCCTTCAAAGGCAATCTGTGCAGTAACATTATGCGTTAAAAAAAGCGCTGAAACCAACAGGAGACAGCGCTTTACAAAATTCTTAGTCATCTTGAGTAGCTTAAATTGGTTACTCAAAAATAGAGATTATTCCCAAGTAAAGAGTGGACGATCTTGCATCATCTTAACAACCTCATCTCCTACTTCTTTAATGTGCGTATCAGAGTCTATGTTCATGACTACACGGTCGATCAAATCAGCGATGCGATCCATATCTCCCTCTTTCAAACCGCGCGTAGTGATTGCTGGTGCACCGAGACGAATACCTGAAGTCGTGAATGGACTCTTGTCATCGAAAGGAACCATATTTTTATTCGCAGTGATGTGCGCACGAACGAGCGCCTGTTCTGTCGCCTTCCCAGTTACTCCTTTATTACGAAGGTCAATCAACATCAGGTGATTATCGGTACCGCCTGAAATGATGTTGTATCCGCGATTAACAAAGGACTGCGCCATTGCAGCTGCATTCTTTTTGACCTGCAACTGGTAATGGAAAAATTCATCGGTCAATGCTTCACCGTAAGCTACTGCCTTCGCAGCGATCACATGCTCCAAAGGACCGCCTTGAATACCTGGGAAAATGGCCATGTCTAAGACATTAGACATCATCTTAATTTCCCCTTTCATGTTAGTTTCACCCCAAGGGTTCGGGAAATCTTCGCCCATCATAATCATTCCACCACGTGGACCACGCAATGTTTTGTGCGTAGTGGTGGTTACAATGTGACAGTGCGGCATAGGATCATTTAAGATACCTTTTGCAATCATTCCTGAAGGGTGAGAAATATCTGCGAGAAGAATCGCACCTACTTCATCAGCGATTTCACGGAAACGCTCGAAGTCGATGTCACGAGAATACGCAGAAGCACCAGCGATGATCATCTTTGGCTTTACTTGCTTTGCCTTTTCTTCGATTTTATCGTAGTTCAATAGACCTGTTTCCTGATCTACTCCATAGAATTCAGCATGGTAGGTTTTACCTGAGAAGTTTACCGGCGAACCGTGAGTGAGGTGTCCTCCATGGCTTAGATCGAAACCTAAGACTGTATCACCCGGCTTCATCACTGCAAGGTAAACCGCTGCATTCGCCTGTGAACCCGAGTGTGGCTGTACGTTTACGTAAGCTGCACCGTAAAGCTCTTTAGCACGCTCACGAGCAAGGTCTTCCACTAGATCGACCACTTCACAACCGCCATAATAGCGCTTTCCTGGGTAGCCTTCTGCATATTTGTTGGTCAAAACTGAACCTTGTGCTTCCATAACTTGCTCAGAGGCAAAGTTTTCAGATGCAATAAGTTCGATGCCATTAATCTGGCGTTGGTGTTCCTTTGTGATAAGGTCGAAAATCGTGGTATCTCTCATGGTACAATTTCTTAAGTGACAAAATTACTACTAAGACACGAGATTTTAAGGACGAATTGGCCACTATTAGAAGGGACTCGACCATCGTTTATCCACATAGATATTAGAACCGGTAAGGGTCTTAATAAAATTCTCTAAATCCTCTCTTTCTGTGGTAGTTAGCTCTAATTGAATCCTATTATTTCCACGTACCAATTTCGTGTCGACCGTCGTGTTATTCACATCAGGTATCACTTCATTATAGTGCTCCACAATCGTGGTAAACTCCAAAAAGTCTCCTGTATGCATCATTGGCGTATTTGGCTGTCCATCAGGACCCAAGACGTCTCGCAAAGAAGGGGATCTTGTGTTGGTGGTATCAAAACCAGCGGGATTTCCCGCCTGGTGGTCTACCCCATTGTTATGTGAACTCGCAATGATGTCAAATTCTGGCGGACGATGACACCCTGCACAACCTGCTCCTCCTCCCGTTCGAATGCCTTGAGGATTGATTTGAGGTGGAGAAAGAAACAGCTGCTTACCTCTATTCTCACTTGCTGAGAAATTGGGAAAAGGATTCGCGTCCGAGGCCGCATTCATTCGTTCGTCATCGAACCTGGAGTCGAAACTTTCAATGGAGAAGACAAATTGCTCTAATGCGGTAGCTATATGCTGCTCTGTAATCACCGTGGTCTCTTCAAAAGCCCAATCAAAAAGCGCTTTATAATGGTCAAGGGTGGCTAATCTACGCTCGAGGCTATCTATACCAGGTTGATTTCCTGTTCCACTGAATCCCATCTCTATGTGGTCTTGAATGGGTTGGGTGACCTGATCATGAAGATCGTCTGCACGCTCGTCCCAGAACATTCGAGGATCTTCTCCGAAGCGGATATTCACAAGACGCATGCTTTGACGCCCCGTTTGTCCTCCGTCTAACCCTATGCTTAGTCCGCTAGGGTCACCGAACGCCGCCTGCTGTTGGTGACAGCTGCTGCAACTGATCGTTCTGTTCAAACTCAGTGTTGAATCATAAAAGAGGACGCGACCTAGAGTGGCTAGTTTATCGTCAATTTCTTCACCCAATAAAAGATCATTCTCAATGTAACTAGGCGCTGAGGATGCATAACTTAATGGTGGGCGAACAGGTAACCTGTCACCGAAGATCGACTCAACATCAGCCAAGGAATTCCCTGGTGGCGTCGGTTCTGTACCACAAGAAACTATTAAAAGACACCCTGAAAGAAGAGATAGGAATCGAATCTTCATTATAACCAATTTTCGTTGTACCCCAAATCTGTAGCTAGGATAACAGGATTATTTCACCAATTCCATCTCGTCAATCAACCATTTTTGACCGGCGAATTTGTCGATGATGAACAGTACATAACGGCTATCTACCATGATATTTCGACAAATTTCAGCGTCGAAATTCACATCACTCATCGTTCCTTCCCAGATACGATCAAAGTTCAAACCTATCAATTCACCACGAGCATTAAGCACGGGAGAACCGCTATTCCCACCAGTAGTGTGGTTCGAGGCGATGTTACACACCGGCAACTTTCCGTTCTCCGCATAAGGTCCATAGTCCTTCGCATCATATAGTTCGATCAACTTTGAAGGCAAATCGAACTCATAATCCCCTGGGGTATATTTCGCCATGGCTCCCTCTAGGTAGGTCGTCGTCCCATAAGAAACAGCGTCGCGTGGGCTTACCCCTTCTAGCTTACCGTAGGTCACACGTAGGGTACTGTTTGCATCTGGATAGAAATTGCGCTCAGGGAACACTTCCATCAACGCACGCATGTACTTAGCCGAAAGATCTGTTGAACGCTTCATCAACGCATTCGATGGTGATACTGCTCTAAATCCATCAAAGGCTGCGCTATGAAATGCCGCAGCCTGAGGCGCCAGCACAGTTAATTCAATGTCGCTTTTGTTTTCAGCAGCTGCAAGTAGGGCATCAATCTCATCGTGAATCAAGCGAATCGTAGTGGACTCATCTCCTTCCGTTACCAATTCCGGGAACGTCTCCAAGGCCATGGCTAACATCGCCGTTGACGTTTTTTCGCTAACCACTCGGCTGTAATTGGATTTAAAATCTAGAATAGCGGCAACTGCTGCCTCGTTTGAGCCTGCTCGCTTCACATTATTGATGAGCGAGAACCACTCCATTCCGTAATAGATCGTCTCAATAAATTCATTTCGAGATATCTGCGCATCGGCAAGTTGTGTTTTATTCACAGCGATCTCATTCAATAAACCACTGTAGGTATCCCATAAGTTAGGGTCTGCAGCTATACGTGCTGTAAATTCAGCTTCTAGTCTACGCTTGCGGTCAATTCCTTTAGAGAACTTTACTCCTTCGATCTGACCAATCCATTTTTTCCAACCGTTCGCAATACGTGCATATTTTGATGCGTATTTGAGTTGTACTTCTGCATCAGAGCGCATTTCAGCGTCCATAATAGACAACAACTCATCACGGATTTCTACGCGACGAGCATTCTCTACATTAACGAGCTGATCCATCTCAACTGCAGTCAAGTATTCTTGTGTGCGTCCTGGATACCCAAAGACCATGGTAAACTCACCAGTCGTACGAGACCCAGTGTTTACTTTAAGGTGCTTACTTGGGCTAAACGGCATCCCACCTTCATCATATACACGAAACAGACTAAAGTCGCCTGTATGCCTTGGGAATACCCAATTATCCGTATCCGCACCGAATTTACCGATCGAGCTAGGAGGAGCTCCTACCAAACGTACATCGTTGTATTTTACTGTGGCTAGCAAGAAAAATTGGTTGTTACCAAAGAAAGGCACCACCTTGTAGATCAAATCCGAATTTTCTGCTTGCTTACTCGAAATCAACTCGGCCTCGAGCGTTTTAAATTGATCTCCAGACCCGATCAGTGCATTGGTCACATCTTCCATATACACCAATTGCTCCACGAACAATCCTGGATTTTTCAACTCCTCACTCATCAAATTAGCCCAAAAACCGTCTTTCAGGTAATTGTGATCCATAGAGCTTTGCTTTTGAATCTGACCGTACCCACAGTGGTGGTTGGTAAGAACTAAGCCTTTTGATGAAATAAATTCTCCCGTACAGAAGCCTCCGAAACTAACAATAGCGTCTTTTAATGAGCTGTTGTTTACGCTATAAATGTCTTCCGCACTGAGTTCACAACCCATGGCTTGCATTTCAGCAATATTGTTATTGAGCAACATCGGAATCCACATTCCTTCTTTTGCTGAGGTGTAGGTGACCGACGAGATTAATGTAAGCAGTAGTAGGAGTTTCTTCATTGGACTATTGTATTTTGCGAAGTGTAAACTTAAACAATAGCAATGAAGAAATTAGTATTAGGTGTTGTTGCTTCCGCAGCGCTCTTCGCTTGTACCAGCGAGCAAGAAGGGTTCGAACTCAGCATAGACGCACCTGCAGCAGGAAATAGCCCAGTAAAAGTGTCGATTGAAAATAATGAAATTCTATTCGAAGGCACCCTAAATGACGGTAAGCTCAAGACAAATATTGCGGATTTCCCAAACCAATTCGCCATGGTTGAAATCGCCGAATTGGGCCAACCAGCAGTCTATTACCACGACGGTGCAGCAGTTTCCGTCTCCTTTGATACCATCAACGGTTACAGCATCGAGGCAGGAATCATGAACGATTCTGCTGACGCATTTACGGCCGTATCTGAGACTTTTGGACAGACCATGCAAGTGCTACAAGCGAAATATGGTGAGGCTATGCAGCTCAAAGATACTGTGACTCAAGATGCGATTCGTGGCGAAGCGATGAGCATGCTCGAGGCCCAAAGCAAGGCTACTTTGGCGTTTGCAAAACGCAATGGCGTATTAGGCGCTGCAATAATCTTAAGCTCAAATTCATCTGACCTCTCTTTCGAGGATTACCAAGCAGTTGCAGACCAGATTCCTGTAGAACAGCAAGACAGTCCTGACTATGCAAAATTGGTGGAAAAGATTGAAGTGATGGAAAAAAGTGCCGTTGGCGCTCAGTTTACAGACTTCTCTCAAGCAACACCTGAAGGAGACACCATCAGTGTTCTCGGGGTTGAAGGAACGTATGTGTTAGTTGATTTTTGGGCCTCATGGTGTGGACCATGTCGTGCTGCGAACCCTGCTCTTGTTGAGCTCTATAATAACTACAATGAGCAAGGATTTAACATTGTAGGTATCAGCTTGGATAACGACGGTGCTAAATGGAACGAGGGAATCGAAGCCGACGGTCTTCCTTGGCCGCAAATGAGCGACCTACGTGGATGGCAAAATGAAATTTCTATGTTCTATGGAATCCAATTCATTCCGCAGAACCTGCTCCTTGATGACAACGGTAAAATTGTAGGAAAAAACATGGAGCCAGCTGCACTAGAAGAATTCCTAGCAGCCAATCTCTAGACCATTCCTTGTCTGCGTCGAAGCAACCATTCTGACGCAGCACATATTAAAGCAAGTCCCCAGTACCACCAAGTGTTGTGCTGGGGATTTTTTTTGACCATATCGACAGAAGTGATCTGCCAATCGACCTCCCCTGCCTTCCAATTCTCTATCCCTTTAACGACTATAGAGCCCTCACCTTTAGAACGCTGCCATAAGGCGGTATTCAAAGGACGAACAGACTCTATATCTAATGCTGTAACTTCGAAAAAACGGGTACTATTCAACACTTCTGTTCCTATCTCGGCACGGACCTCTAGGCTGTACCTACCTGGAATGTTTAAACGCATATTCCACGATCCACCCCTCAACTCTGGTGTTATTACTGGACGATCTATAATGCGACCTTGCCCATCCTTAAGTAGCACGCTGATCTTTGCGTCTAACGGAAGGTTATTCCCTCCTACAGCAGCAGCCGATACACGATAGGACTCGTTCTGAAATATACGTTGAGGCACATTCATTTCGATTCGATTTGGGGTATGCCAAACCTGCAGCGAAGTACAAAGCGCCTCAAACAATTCTTGATTTTGTTCGGACTCTAAGACCGAAGCATACCATTGTACTGCGCTACTTTCGATGCTACGACGTGCCAAACGTAGCTGTGCATTCTTGTCTACTACTCTGAGGGATGCTGACATGGGTACGTGTCCCGTGGGAAAACTTGGTATTGTAAACGATTTACGACTTATCGCTTGACGTGGAGTGGCATCTGACATGAACCAAACTGGTCCTTTACAAAATACAGCGATGCGTTCCTTCAACGGCTCAGTTTGACCGATAACTATAGTAGGTCCTAACCATGGCGCTGTGAACTCTTCAAAGGTTTGGGTTTTGATCGCTATGCCGTGCTTCCTTGCATAGCGGCGAATCATTCCCTCATGGGGATGGGGGGCGTTACTCACCACGAGCCAAGTTGCAAAATGTTCCACCACCTGAATTTGATACGTAAGCGTATCTATTTGATCTCCTCGAAGGGCAACAGCCTCCAGTGCATAAGTACCGGACTTCTTAGGGGCACGAAATTCGAAATGATCTCTGGTCTGACGCTGTCCGTTAAAGTTTAG
The DNA here is from genome assembly GCA_965656315.1 of uncultured Schleiferiaceae bacterium. Lineage (GTDB taxonomy): Bacteria > Bacteroidota > Bacteroidia > Flavobacteriales > Schleiferiaceae > UBA10364. The sequence continues at coordinate 8,555 of CBFHKC010000002.1, forward strand.
ACGTACTGAAGCATCTGATGGAGCATGCACCATGCCCTTAAAAATACTCGAAGATTGTACCGAAGAGGGCACCGAAATTCCCGAGATCAAGGGCTTTTCAGCGAGTGGTTTTGCGGGTAACAGGACTGCTGCCTTAGGAAGTGCCGCGTCCTTTGCAAAATCTTCAATATGACCATCGCCTAAATACATCCACTGTCCGGAAGAGGGTACTGCTTGAGGGATAAAAGGCAGGACTACTGTGGGAATACCAAGTTCCTCAAGGCTAGACTCGATATTTTCTAATTGGTCTTGAAATCCCCCATGTAAGGAACTCGATGTGTCTGTTAAAATGGAAACAGGGGCAGTAACCTCAGTATTAGTCTTAACGAGAATGGGCCCGGATAAAAACGCATACACTAGTAAACTGAACCATGCAAAACGTAAAAGCGCCAATACTCGATGAGTACTGACGCTTCCTTTAATGCCATAGGCGTATAATGCTGCCGTAATACCAGCTAATAGTGTGCTAATAACGGCAATGTAGATGTTCATCAGGTCAACATACCTCCACAAACGTTCAACACTTGACCGCTAATGTAACCGCTCATATCAGAAGCAAGGAACAGACATGCATTGGCTACATCTTCTGGAGAGCCACCACGTTTTAATGGAATACTGTCTCTCCATGATTGTACTGTTTTTTCATCCAATACTGCAGTCATCTCAGTTTCGATAAACCCTGGAGCAATGGCGTTGCAGCGAATATTTCTAGAACCGAGCTCAAGCGCTACAGATTTTGTGAATCCGATGATTCCTGCTTTTGAAGCAGCATAGTTTGCTTGACCTGCATTTCCTTTAACACCAACAACAGAGCTGATGTTAATCAACGATCCTGAACGTTGTTTCAAGAAGGTGCGCTGAACCGCTTTAGTCATATTGAATACTGAGTTCAAATTCACTTCGATTACTCGATTGAAGTCTTCCTCAGTCATTCGCATCAATAAGGTATCCTTCGTAATACCAGCGTTATTCACTACTACATCTACTCCACCGAAAGCCTCAACTACATTCGCAACGAGTGCTTCAGCGTCTTCCATTTTTGAAGCATCAGAGCGAAATCCCTTGACTCCAGTTCCGTATTGTTTAAGCTCTTCTTCTAAAGCCTGACCTTTCTCCACTGAGCTGAGGTAGGTGAATGCCACGTTAGCTCCTGCTTTTGCAAAAGCGACGGCAATGCCTTTTCCAATTCCTTTTGACGCACCTGTAATAATGGCCGTTTTTCCTGTCAATAAACCCATATCGATTAATTATTCGTGGTTTTGTTCGAGAGCAAACCTACGTTTTTCCCGTCTTTATGTGCAACTATGTACGCATTTTCCATACCCAAACTTACCAACACGTCAAGCATCTCTTGCGCCAGAGGCAAGCTTTGGTAATTCCCGACAACTAATGCCGTTAAACTATCATTCTCAATAGTAGATGCCTCTACAAATCGTTTAGACAACTCACTGAAATCCATGTCTTTAAAAGACCCCACTTGCACTGAAAACTGCAGCTCGTCGCTAGGTAAAAGAATAGCTTCCTGCTTTCCATCAGCGGTCCACAATTCAACCTGAATCGCAGCCAAGTCATCTCCAGAAATACCTGAATTAAAGAAATATAAGTAGGCTGAAAGTACAGCAAACGATACGGTGAAAACGATCCAAACTAACGATGTATTCTTCGACTCTGATGTATCGACCGCTTCGATTTGCTCTTTGAGCTCAGTATTCTCTAGTTGGAGCCTTTCAATATGCTCCTTTGTCTTTGGTGATAAAAACTCCATATTATAATGGGGCTACTAGGATACCAATCGCAGTGCCAATCATAAATAGAATGGTTTGAATGATAAATCCAATGTTGTTTAAAATAACCAGTGCCCAGTGCATTTCACCAAAACGTTTCCAAGTCAACGGCGGTTTACTCACGGGGTTCTTCATCCCTTCTTCGCGCTCCAGTTGAGCTGCACTTTTAACAGCATAGGGCGCATTACAAGAACTGCAGGTGTAAGCATATTTGTCCAGCGATGGATCTACACCGTACCAATCTGCACATGAAGGGCATTTAATCTGTTTCATACATAACAAAGATACCTAGAAATAAGTAGGTTAAACGAAAAAAGCCACAACCTTTGCTTTAAAGGTTGTGGCTTCATCTCTTAAAATATAATAATAGCGTATGTCGCTTATTTACCTAACAATTTTGCCATTGCAGTACCGAGCTCTGCTGGTGAGTCTACAACGGTAATTCCACAATCGCGTAGAATCGCTTTCTTCGCTGCTGCCGTATCTTCAGCACCACCGACGATAGCTCCAGCGTGACCCATTGTACGACCTGCTGGAGCTGTTTCCCCTGCGATAAACGCTACAACTGGTTTAGAACCATTTTCTTTAATCCACTTACCTGCTTCCGCTTCGAGCTGACCACCGATCTCACCAATCATGATGATACCTTCTGTCTCTGGATCGTTCATCAAAAGTTCAACAGCCTCTTTCGTAGTAGTTCCAATGATTGGATCACCACCGATACCAATAGCTGTAGTTTGACCTAAGCCTGCTTTGGTACATTGATCAACTGCCTCATAAGTCAAGGTACCTGACTTACTTACAATACCTACATTCCCTTTGTTGAAGATGAAACCTGGCATGATACCAACTTTCGCTTCACCAGCGGTCATCACACCAGGACAGTTTGGTCCAATCAATGTGCTGTTTTTGTCCTTGAGGTATTCTTTGACCTTAACCATGTCTGCTACTGGAATACCTTCCGTAATACAAATGATTACTTTGATACCTGCTTCTGCAGCTTCCATGATACCATCAGCTGCGAATGCTGGCGGGATAAAAATAATCGAAGTATCAGCACCTGCTTGTTCAACAGCATCTGAAACTGTATTGAATACTGGACGGTCCAGATGCGTCATTCCACCTTTCCCTGGAGTTACACCACCAACAACGTTGGTTCCGTACTCAATCATTTGGGTTGCGTGGAATGTACCTTCCTTACCAGTGAATCCTTGTACAATAATCTTGGAGTCCTTGTTGACTAAAACGCTCATGTAGATGGTTTTTCTGTGAGTTGTTCCGCAAATGTACTATCCAACTTTTAAAGCGCTTCGATGTTAACGAAATTTCTTTGCTCAATACTTATCGCTGTATCTTTGTCCCATGCTTAGAGACGACATAATTTGTGCATTATCGACACCGCAAGGGGTCGGCGCATTGGCTATCATTCGTATTTCCGGGACCAATTCTGCCCAGGTCCTCTCCCCATTTTTTCAATCCAAACGTCAAGCACGTCAAGGTTGGGAGTCGCACCGAGCGTATTTCGGCGACTTTATCTTCACAGATGAGCACATCGATGAAATACTAGTGACCTACTTTCAAGAAGGCAAGAGTTTTACGGGTGAAGAAAGTGCCGAAATAGCATGCCACGGCTCGCCATATATCATCGGCAAAATCATGGAAGCACTTCTATCAAACGGCGCACGGCTCGCCGATCCGGGGGAATACACCATGCGCGCATTTATGAATGGAAAAATGGATTTAGCGCAAGCGGAAGCCGTAGCAGATCTGATCCATGCTGAGAACAAAACCATGCACGATGTCGCGCTACGCCAACTCAAGGGTGGTTTTTCAAATGAAATCACTGCATTTAGAGAAGAGTTGGTACACTTTGCTTCACTGGTCGAGTTGGAATTGGATTTTAGTGAAGAAGATGTGGAGTTTGCATCGCGCAAACAGCTCTTGGACATGTTGCAATCTTTAAAGGACAATGTTTCGGTGCTTATTGATAGTTTTCGTTTCGGTAATGCGCTTAAAAAAGGGATTGCCACAGCCATTTTAGGAGCACCGAATGCGGGTAAATCCACGCTTTTAAATGCCCTACTGGGGGAAGACCGAGCGATCGTTTCTTCCATCGCCGGAACCACGCGAGATACGGTGGAGGATTTCTTCAATTTTGGCGGGTTGACCTATCGTCTTATCGACACTGCAGGAATTAGAGATACGGAAGACGTCGTGGAAAAAATTGGGATACAAAAGGCTTTTGAACAAGCGTCTAAAGCAGATGTAATCTTCTATATTATAGATGCTACCGCACCTGAAAAAGACTTGGAGCAGCGCATTGCACACTTAGAAGAAAGTGCGCCTGGAGCGACTATTTTTATCTGTCTAAACAAATCGGATCAGGCCGACACTACCTCCCTAGAGCAGCGTTTAAAACACCTTCAAGGCGAACGCTTCCGTATTGCTGCTAAGACCAAACAAGGCTTACCTGAGCTCCTAGAAGCCTTAAAGAAGGCCACTTCCTGGAGTGTGAACTCTACGACGCAAACCATCGTAACAAACGCTCGACACGCAGATGCACTTCGTAGAACAAAGGATGCCTTAGAAAAATGTATCGAAGCCGTTGAACTTCAAATACCAGGGGATTTATTAGCACAAGATCTACGCGTAGCGCTGGACGGACTTGGTGAAATTACAGGTACTATATCTACAGACGATTTGTTGGCTAATATTTTCAGCAAGTTCTGTATCGGGAAGTAAACCCCTAAAAGCGAACGTAGTTCATTACACAATACTGTTATAGCGAGCAGCAGGCTTTTGTATTGAGGCACCAATCAAGGCTTGTAATTTGGTGCTAAAGATGCATCAATCGCTTCGGCTACTTGACGACCTTCTGCTATGGCCCAAACTACTAAGCTTTGACCTCTTCGGGCATCTCCAGCTGTGAATACACCTTCAATACTTGTTTTAAACCCTTCATCTGCAATATTTCCTCTTGGATCTGTGGTCAAACGGGCCCCATTGATAAGGCCTTCGTGTTCTGGATGTAAAAAACCAATAGCAAGTACAGCCATATTACATTCTATAGTACGTTGCTTGCCCGTTGGAACGAATTGCCATCTACCAGCCAATTCCTCACCGCGAACTTCATCAAAGGTTACACTAATAAGATTTCCTTGCTTATCTGCATTGAAAGAGGTTGCATTTAAACCCCAAAGACGCTTACAGCCTTCTTCATGAGAAGATGATGTACGCATGATTTTTGGCCACTCCGGCCAAGGGTTGTTTGCAGCACGCTCCAATGGCGGCTGCTCCTCAATTGTGACCTGGATAACTTGTTTGGCTCCTTGACGAATGGAAGTACCGATACAATCAGAGCCTGTATCTCCACCGCCAATAACTAGAACTGTTTTGTCCTTGGCAGTAATATCGTTGTCTAATGGCGCGTCACCGGCCACCTTTTGGTTGTTTAAATGCAATAAGTCCATAGCATAATAAACGCCCTTTGCCTCTCTACCTTTCGCACGAATATCGCGTGGCTTTTTGGAGCCAATTGTAATTAACACTGCGTCGAAAGATTCACGAAGTTCCTCCAGCGTAATGTCGGTTCCAATCTCGGTATTACATTGAAAAACCACCCCTTCCTCTTCCATGATTGCTGCTCTGCGCTCTACCACATGCTTTTCAAGCTTATAATCTGGAATTCCGTACGTCAAGAGTCCACCTACACGAGCATCCCGTTCGAAGACTTTCACGCGATGACCTTTTTGATTCAATTGGTCTGCAGCGGCTAAACCGGCCGGACCTGCGCCCACAATTGCCACACTTTTACCTGTTCTAATGACAGGGAGCTTTGGAACGACCCATTCATTTTCCCAAGCCTTCTCACTGATTTCTTTTTCAATGAATTCAATGGTTACCGGCTTATTGTTGATGCCTAGGACACAAGATGCTTCACAAGGTGCAGGACAAATTCTTCCAGTAAATTCCGGAAAATTATTCGTTGCACGTAAAACGTTATAGGCTTCCCGATAATCTTCACGGTATACTGCGTCATTAAACTCAGGAATACGATTTCCAAGTGGACACCCCGAATTACAAAACGGTACCCCACAATCCATACACCTTGATGCTTGTTCTACAGCTCTTTCGCCCAGCGAACTATAATGTTCCTTGTAATCTTTTAGTCGCTCCTCTGGCTGACGCATTGCTGGTCCTTGGCGATCTACTTCCAAAAATCCTGTATCCTTACCCATGTGTTTGTACTTTTTTAGCTTTTAGAACGCGTTTATAATCTCTCGGGAATACTTTCACAAAGTGGCCTGAACAATTCTTCCAATCTTTAAGTAACTCCCTAGCACGAGCGCTATTTGTATAATCCAAATGCGACTGAATACGTGTACGTAAATAAGCTAACTCTTCGTCCGTTGGCTGCTCAAGATCAGCGCTGTCGTTGTTAAATCTACTTTGAAGCATTCCATCAACGTTCAGGACATAGGCAATTCCTCCACTCATACCTGCACCAAAGTTTTTACCTGTCGCCCCTAAAACGATGGCTTCACCACCGGTCATATACTCCAATCCATGATCGCCTACTCCTTCTACAATTGCTTTGGCACCTGAATTTCTCACACAGAAGCGCTCTCCAGCAATTCCATTTACATAGAGTTCGCCCGAGGTCGCCCCGTACAATGCTACATTGCCACATATGATGTTCTCATGAGCAACAATAGTGGCATCTTCAGGTTTGCGAATAATAATTTTTGCACCACTTAAGCCTTTTCCAGTGTAATCGTTGCTTTCCCCAACAAGGTTGAAAGTGAGTCCTCGTGCGCCAAAAGCACCGAAACTTTGTCCTGCCGATCCTAACAGGTTAAACGTAAGTGCATCTTCAGGAATCCCGTCACTACCTCGCCATTTAGCGACCTCATGGCTTGCTGTAGTGCCCGTGGAGCGGTCGGTATTAAGTATGCTAAAAGTATACGTTGACTGTTTTTGATTGGCCTTGTATTTAAGTACGGCCTCCACCATTGCTGCATCCAATTTCGTTGCGGGTATAGGCTGCGACGGGTATCCAGTTACAGTTTTGGTCCAGTCTGCATATTTTAGTAGTGGCTCTAAATCGAGCAAAGACGCTTTCCAATTGCCTGCTTTGGAATTTTGCTTCAAGATATGAGCTTGTCCGACCATTTCTTCGATGGTTCTGAAGCCCAATTCCGCCATGATTTCACGCAGTTCTTGAGCCATGAAAGTGAACATATTGATCACATGACTTGGTTTTCCAGAAAACAATTTGCGCAATTCTGGATTTTGAGTAGCAATCCCGACTGGACAGGTGTTTAAGTGACACTTACGCATCATTATACACCCCTCTGCAATCAAAGCGGCAGTAGCTACGCCCCATTCTTCAGCACCTAACAGTGTTGCTATGGCTAGATCTCTACCGGTTCGAAGCATCCCGTCAGTTTGAAGCAATACTCGGTCTCTTAATCGACTACTTACTAAGGTTTGGTGCGCTTCCGCCAAACCGAGTTCCCAAGGTATACCCGCATATTGGATAGAACTCAATGGAGAAGCACCTGTTCCACCATCCATGCCTGAAATAAGCACTGTATCCGCCTTAGCTTTTACTACACCTGTAGCAATTGTTCCAACGCCTGCTAGTGAAACAAGCTTAACGCTTACTCTCGCCTTAGGATTCGCACGTTTGAGATCGTAAATCAATTGGGCCAAATCCTCGATAGAATAAATATCATGGTGTGGCGGTGGCGATATCAGACCTACTCCCGGGGTCGAGTGACGAACACGTCCGATCCAATCATCCACTTTATGTCCCGGCAGGTGACCACCTTCACCAGGCTTGGCGCCCTGAGCCATTTTAATTTGCAATTCAACTGCATTTGTGAGGTAATTGATCGTTACACCAAAACGGCCAGAAGCAATCTGCTTAATCGCACTGTTTTCACTATCTCCGTTTTCCTTACTGCCGAAGCGAATCTCGTCTTCACCACCTTCACCCGAATTTGACTTTGCACCGATTCTATTCATCGCCACTGCAAGCGTGCTGTGAGCTTCATGTGATATTGAGCCAAAAGACATGGCACCTGTAGCAAAGCGCTTTAAAATATTTTCTACCATCTCCACCTCCTCTAGAGGAATAGATGGACGCTGCTTAAACTCTAACAAATGACGTAATGAACGACCATTGCCATCGAGTAATGAACTGTAGTTCTTAAAATGCTCGTAATTTCCTTCACGGCAAGCGCGTTGTAATGCAGTTATAGTGCTTGGATTCATGTGGTGATATTCACCGTTCACGCGCCAATGATACACTCCGCCATAAGGCAGTGTTTCCTCAGAATCATTTAATGCCTGGGATAATTTATCTAATTGCTCTTTTGCGATATGTTCGAAGTCTAATCCACCAATACGACTAATAGAGCCTCTGAAACATGTACCTACCACACGGCCGTTCAACCCAATCGGCTCAAAAATTTGTGCCCCTTGATAACTCTCTAGAGTCGATATTCCCATTTTCGCAAAGATTTTCAACAGTCCATTACCAATGGCTTTTTGATAATTCTTTACCTTCTCAAAATAAGCATCTAACTCCGTGTTGGCTGATTGAGTCTCTACCCTACCTTTCTTCAATGAATTACGTAGAATATCATATACCATATAAGGGTTAACCGCGTTGGCGCCATAGCCTAAGAGAGTAGCAAAATGATGGGTACTTCTAGCATCGCCACATTCAACAATTAAGCTCACATTAGAGCGCACGCCTTGCTTGATCAAATAGTGATGAATGGCACCTACCGCTAATAATGAAGGAATGGCTACCCTGTTTTTATCTGCATTTCGATCCGAGATTATAAGAAGATTATTGCCTGATTTCACGGCGAAATCGGCCTCTTTACAAATACTCTTTATCGCGTTTTCTAGCCCCGTTTCTCTGTTATCTGCATAAAACAGACTCTCTATTTCATGTGATGCAAAGCCTGGAGCCGATACGTTTCGCAATTTCTGCAATTCACTATTGGTTAGTACGGGCTGTTCGAGACGTATCTTCTGACAGTGCTCGGATGTCGCATCTAGAACATTACGCGTTTTACCCAATAATGTAGTTAGGGACATCACCGAACGCTCTCGAATACTATCGATTGGAGGATTACTAACTTGCGCAAAACGCTGACGAAAATAATGGCTGAGGTGTTGAGGCTGTTCACTTAACGCAGCAATAGGGTTATCTGCCCCCATTGAACCGATAGCTTCTTTTGCATCATTGAACATTGGAAGCAATACACGCTCTACTTCTTCTTTTGTATACCCGTGAAAACGCAAGCGCTCCTCGTAGGTGCTATTTCCCAAAGCCTTTTCATTAACCGCAGGAAGATCTTCAAGCCTTAATTCGCCATCGGCTAACCACTGGCCATAAGGTTTAGCTTTACAAATCTCTTCTTTGAGCTCTTCATCGGAAATTATACGGCCTTGCTGTAAGTCGGCAACAAACATTTTACCAGGTTCTAGGCGACCTTTTTTCAAAACATTCTCAGGTTCTACTGGAAGAGAGCCCGCCTCGGATGACATGATTACCATACCATCTTTCGTCAATGTATAGCGCGAAGGACGTAATCCATTACGATCCAGTACGGCTCCGACCACCTTCCCATCGGTAAAAGATAATGAAGCCGGACCGTCCCAAGCCTCCATAAGGTGGGCGTGATACCTATAAAAATCCTTTTTGTATTGCGGCATATTCGTATCATTCTCATACGCCTCAGGTACCAACATCATCATCGTATGCGGAAGCGAACGACCAGATGCGGTTAAAATCTCAACTACATTATCTAAGTTAGAACTGTCTGAACGACGTACATCACAGATAGGGTGAATGAGTTCTAATTCTTGCTCTGAGAAAAAACTATCCTTAAATAATGCCGTCTTGCTACTCATCCCATTCACGTTTCCGGCAATGGTATTAATTTCACCATTGTGCGCAATGTAGCGGAACGGTTGGGCCAATTTCCACTTTGGGGTAGTGTTGGTTGAGAAACGGCTGTGGACTAAAGCCAGAGCACTAACAAACGAATCGCGTTGAAGGTCTAAGAAATATTGCTGCAGTTGTTCAGTTGTCAATTGACCTTTATAAATCAAGGTTCTACAGCTGAGAGAGCTTATGTAAAAGCTATCGTAGGTCGATGGGAATAGTTGATGTATAGTACGGTTTGCATATTTTCTAAGAACCACCATTTTACGCTCCAAGGTATTTTCATCCATGGCTTCTTTCGGAGCTACAAAAAATTGAATGTGAGCTGGCTCTGAGTCTCTGGCGCTTTTCCCTAAGGGTTCATTGTTTACAGGTATGTTTCGATAACCAATTAGTTCCAAATGAAAATTGGTCACGTATTTTTCCAATTCTAAAATACACTTTCGCTGGAGTGATTCCTCTTTCGGGAAGAATGTGTTTCCTACACCGTAGCTTCCTGCGGGTGGTAGCTTAAATCCAAGATTCTTCGCCTCATGAACTAAAAATTCATGTGGAATCTGAAGGAGTATCCCTGCTCCATCACCCGAAGTAGGCTCTGCGCCTTGCCCTCCGCGGTGTTCCATGTTCTCAAGCATGGTAAGAGCACCCTTTACAACCTCACGAGTCTTACCACCATCAAGGTTTGCTACAAAACCGATACCGCATGAATCATGCTCGAATGATGGATGGTAAAGTCCATCTTGTTCCTTAATTACCTGTGATAGTTCGATCGGCTTCTTAAACATAGAAAGTGATTTCAATTGAAATAATAAGGGAAAAGCAAATTTATTGAATAAAACAGAATTTTCACACGGTTTTGTTGTTTCAAATGCATTATATTAATTAAATAATTAAATCAAACGCAACAAGAATAGATTTCAACTAGATAATATTCAATATATCCAAACCAATACAATTACCTCTTGTGACACCTTAAGAGGGATTCATATGAGGATTTGAAGGTTACTTAATCCACGTCATTGACAACTTTCTTCGATTCAAGTAACCTCGACTAAATTCATCCCACCACAAAAAAAAACGCCCCGATGAACTCGAGGCGTTTTTGTTTTTATAGGCTAGTGCGAAGAATTATGGACTTACCAAATTCACACTCACATTAATGTAGAACGGATTGGCTAAGCCATTTACTTGAGCGTACGGATCATCGCGAAGGATGCCGAAGGCACGGTAAATTTCAGCACCGTCTGTAAGGCGATCCACATCGTAGCGGTAATTGATTCTATATCCCGCCTGGATAGACATCCAAACGAAATCTTTTAGAGAGAACTCATAGACCGCACGAACGCGAACTTCACCCCTACGGATTTCCAAATCTTCATCACGGATATCAAACCCAGGTAAGTTTTCGTACATTCTGTACGATTGTCCTTGGAGTTCATATCCGAAAAAGACCATGTTTCTTGGGTTGATTGTTCTTCTCACGTGTGCACGAGCAGGGAACAATACTTCGGCCCCCCACTTATTCATTGCATCGGTAGAATTGTAAAGAATTACTGGAATGTAGTTCAGTTCACCTACGCGGTAGGTACGCGCTAAACCTACAGCCCATTGCTTCTTTTCTGTAGGACGACGTCCCCAGAGCAGTGCAGCTGAATATTTCGTGTATTGCAATGGCATCATCGAAGTGCCGTACGTACCGCTCAGATCTGCAGAGCCTTGGAACAACAAGAAGTCTGTTTCGTTTAGCGGCTTGAACAGCGTAGTGTTGATTCCAGTGGTACGCAATCCATTTTCAGAGAGCGTACGGTGCAAAGGATTATCCGTTTCAGCCGGTGCATCAGCGTACGAATAATTCGAATTCCAATAATTTGCTCCGAGCTGCCACAAAATGTTGTTATTTCCAACCACAGGCACATTAAAGCCCGCTCTAACACCGGTCGTCGCATTGACCTGCTGCGCATCACCACCAGCAATGGTAGATCCATCATTCAGTGACATCTCACCTGCTTGGATGGAATATGGACCTTGGAAGTCATACCCTAAAGAGATCAATTTCGCCGGCGATAACCCCTCAATTTTAGGACTACACATGCGTTTAGAACTCTCATCCGCAAATCCGAGGTCATCGTACAAACTCCAGTCGATATCGTCTGTGGTTTCTGTCTGTGCGAATGCCGGAGTCGAAGCAAGGACGATTACTGCCGTCGTTAACTTCAATACATTACTCCACATGGATTATTTCTTTTTTCTTGAAGGCATCTTCAAACGCTTCCATACATCGGTACGACCTAAGGCCTCAACTCCGATGAATCCGCGCATGTCAAGCGTGTTATTATCTCTCATTTTGATGATACCGTTGTAGGTAGATCCATTGTTCGGGTCGTACAACGTTCCTTCTTCCCATGTATCATCGCCTTGGTATACGAAGTCCTTGAGCATGCGGAAACCTCTTAGCGGTGCATTGCGCAATTCCGGATTAGGGTTATTGATATCCAATCTTGGATTTCCGTCAGCGTCGTTTGGCTCAATCAACCAAACTACACGACCGTAATATTTATTTCCGATACGGTCAATTTTGATGCGCGAACGACCGTTACTTGGTTCCCAAATTCCAACAATTCTATCTGCTGGATCTTGAGTTTTTTCTTGTTCAGGCAAAACGAAACTCAATGTTCCGAAAGTAATGATGGCAGCAACTGCCCAAAAAGTAATTTTGCGAATCATGGTTGACTATTTAATGGTTAATTCAAGTGTAAAATCTAATTTAAAATCTCTGTTGCCGTCCCAGTAATCCTCCATGAGGTCTGCATCAAGTACGACATAGACGCGGCCTTCGTCCATCAGTTCCCCGAGGTCTAGATCTGATGCAATCTCTAATTCAGCCATTGCTGCATTTGCGTCAATCGGGTTCTTATAAGCAACTTCTTGCATCTCAACATCTTCGTTATCACTTGCAAAAGAAAGAACAACAGAGTTGATGTTATCAAATCCCAAAGTGTCGTTTGGTCGAACAGTAGCCGATAAAAGTACCGCATCCGATACCTCCATGCCCTCTACATACGTGTCTTGTAGCATATCCTCTAGATCAATAGAAATCTGCACTTGGGCCGAATTTGGACCAGCGAATAACGGTCCTTCCATACTGAACTCTAGATCATTCACATCGTACTGATGCGCCTCTCCAGGTCCACTACAGCTCGTCGCTAAAGCCGTAACGGCGACGAGACTCATGATTTTGAATAGTTTGTACATGTTTGTTCGTTTTAGCGGAGAAATATAAAACAATTAGAACTGTGGTATCGCAGTTTGATTCATTTTTTACCCGCAAAGCCAACACATTCGCGCGGAAACACTCACTTGAAAGATGGTATTCCCTATTTTTGCATCATGAGAAAAGATATTGAGATTCCAGAAGTACAACACGTTTATGTGGCAGCTGTCAAAGAGACGAACGAAGAGAATGAATCGCAATGGTGGGTATATTTAATCAATGATACTAACGGACCATTAGAGAATCTTATTATCAACTCACGTGGCTATGCAGACCTTGACACCAAGGGCGGTAAGAAAACAGTGGCTCTTAGGAAGCAAATAAAAGTGCTGCCTGCAAAATCAGCAGCGAAACTTGAGCCGATCATGCCAGAGGTTTTTGACCTGTTCAATGAGTATTGGGTTCTATTTTTCGAAGATGGGCAAATGAAGGATCGCAAATATATCTTTGGACCTTACGTGATTGATGAAGGTGTTGTTGAACCATTACCTGTTCTCGCTAACAAGCGGGGGGTACTCGTGAAGTGATTTAGAATTTGTTCGATCATATTTCAGTAAATACATACCTATAACTGCTAGTTGTACGCATGAGGTAGAGTTCCGGCACAAGTCGTGTTCAGAGGGAGTACATTTATATAAACTCTCCACTAAGCACTCTTATGGAACTACGAACGAAAAATATTCTTCATACTATACGTCAAGGAAAAATTGGTGGTGGTGAAAGCCACGTACTAAGTCTTGTGGAACGCCTAAACCAAAAGCAATTTAAATCTGTCGTAGTTTCCTTTTCTGATGGTCCTATGGTAGATGCTCTTAAAGAGCGCGGTATTGGGGTGTACGTTATTAGCACGAACACTCCATTTAATCCGATGATCACCAAGGAATTGGATGAGATAATTCGTAAGGAAGAGATTGATTTACTTCATGCTCACGGAACTCGTGCGGCCTCAAACTCTTACAGAAGTGCCAAAAAAGCTGACATACCACTGATATATACAGTACATGGCTGGAGTTTTCATAACGACCAACCCAAACTGAAATATTTCACAAGAAAGAGCAGTGAGTCCTTTTTAGTTCAACAATCCAACGAGGTAATTTGTGTTTCTAAGGCCAATTTTAGATTGGGAGAAACACTGTTTGAAATGCCCCAGACTAGTGTGATTCAAAATGGGGTTGATTTTAGTCGATTCAATAAACACTTGGATGCTCGACTAGAATTAAGAAATGAATTTGGCATTAGTGACGATGCCTTTTGTCTCTCTTACATCGTTCGAATGACCAAGCAAAAGGATCCCTTGACCATGGTAAAGGCTATTGCAATCGCGTCTAAGCAGCAACCTAAATTACATGCTATTTTTGTTGGCGATGGCGATTTAATGATGGAGACAGAAGCTATGGCTGAGGAGCTGAATTGTAACTCCAACATATCTTTTGTAGGCTTTCGAAGTGATATCCCTGAAATATTAAGTGCCACGGATGCCTATGTTTTGCCTTCTCTTTGGGAAGGCCTGCCGATAGGAATTATTGAAGCAATGGCAATGTCTAAAGCAATTATCGCGAGCGATATTGAAGCAAATGCTGAAGTCGTAAAAGATGGAAAAACAGGACTCTTAGTTCCAACTCAATCCCCTGAAGATTTGGCGAAAGCGATCCTAACTCTTTCTAAAGACGCTCAATTGGCGAAAACACTAGGTCAACAAGCCTACGAGGAAGCCTCATCAAATTTACAATTGAGCGATATGACTTTGAAAGTCGAAGAAGTCTATCTTCGAAACCTACACCAAGGTAGAGTCTTTGGAAAACTCGTCCGCCGAACGACGTATGAAGTGCCAAACTAACCACGCTAAGCCTGCATTGAAGAAATAGAAGATGTATTTCGCTACGAAGGCCACGTTTCCAAACAGAATGTTCTGGTAAAGCTTCAATCCATTATATACTTGCCAGCTCGCCCAGGTATCGGCATACATTCTTGGAGTGTTCAAAATTCCAGAATAAGTAATTCCTGTAATGACTGCAGTAATCAAAAACTTAGAACGCTTCTCTCCTATTGGCTCAGACAGAAAATCGGTAAAACCGATATAGTTCAATGCAAAGCCTAATGCAAATGCAATGAAAATGTTGACAATGTAGATGTAATCAATTTTTCTCGGAATCCGTTTGGGTCTGCGTTTCCAGTACAAGTAGCTCACACCGGCTCCTAAGAACGAAATAGGATACGTTAAAAAGGCGGCTTCATTACCTAAGAAATAATCCACAACCGCAGAATTTACCGCGGTGAATAACCCAATGAAATTACCAAGGTTGTTCCGTTTAGTAACCAGTCTTGTAACCATCATTGAACCGGCAGCACCTATGGTGGAGAACCAACCTATCGGCAATCCATTTACTTCGGTTTTGTGAAAACCCAAGGCGAAAGAAACGGTAAGAATGAGTCCTACTCCGAAGACATCCATCCATACACTTTCTAAGAACCGTTGTGCGGATTTTGAATCCATGCGTGTTTGCGATATGCAGTTAGATTTAGCAAATGTAGCTGAATTATACCTTTGGCATTATTTAAATTTGAGGAATGGAAATACTAAAAAAGACTCGAGCCTTTGTTCAAGCTGAATTAGCAAACGCAGAAGGAGGACACGATTGGTTTCATATTCAGCGCGTCGTAAATAATGCGAAGACCATTGCACATGAGACAACATGTGATCCAACCATAGTTGAATTGGCGGCGCTGCTGCACGACATTGCAGACTCAAAATTTCATGGTGGGAATGAAGAAATTGGGCCTCAAAAGGCTCGTGAATTCCTCGAGTCGCTCGACCTTTCAGAGGCCAAGGTCAATCATATCGTCGCCATCATAGAAAATGTCAGCTACAAAGGAGGTCTGACCGCTAAAACACATGATTCTATTGAGTTAGACATCGTACAGGATGCAGATCGGCTAGACGCCATTGGCGCCATTGGCATTGCGCGAACTTTTAATTACGGTGGCTTCAAAAATCGTGCGATTTACAATCCTTCAATTCCTCCACAACAGTATGAAAGCAAAGAGCAATACAAGCACTCTACTGCTCCCACTATTAACCATTTTTACGAAAAACTACTGTTATTAAAAGACTTGATGAAAACTCAAAAAGGGAGGGAAATGGCCGAACAACGGCACAACTATATGCAAGATTTTTTAACTCAATTCTACGCTGAGTGGAACGGAGAGCGATAAAGACTATCTTTAAAATATCTAAACCAAACATCAATGCGTACCTCATCTCTATTATCATCCGCTCGTGAACAGCTTAACGGTAAATGGCTCATTGCCATAGTTACTTTAGTGGTCTATGGCATGGTTACAGCTATCGCAGGATCCGTTCTACTTGGTATTCTTATCGTAGGACATCTTTCTGTGGGACTAGCAATATGGTCCTTGAGAGTTGCGCGTGATGAAGAGTTGCGCATGGAGTCTCTTTTCGAAGGCTTCAGATCTTTCGTCCCTCCGTTAGTAGCTTATTTGTTGATGGCTACTGCGGTTGTAATAGGTACCTTATTTTTTATCATTCCTGGAATCATAATTGGACTGGGCATGAGCCAAGTGTTCTATATTCTTGCTGACGATCCAAAACGCGACGGTCTCCAAGCGCTACAAGACAGTTGGAATATGATGCGAGGGCATAAAACAAAGTACTTCTTTATGCACTTGAGGTTCTTTCTTCTAGGACTTCTTTGTGTACTCACACTAGGCATCGGCTTTTTCTTTCTTATGCCTTACGTTGCTGTTTCTAATGCCAATTTTTACCTCGCAATATCTGATGGCGGCAAAGATTCTTTTGACGCTGAATATGTAGTCGCTTAATAGTATGAAACGAATTTTACTCTTGCTCGTTGCCAACTTTGGTGCATTGGCCCTAGGGAGCTATCTCATGGGAGAAGGCCCTTTGGGACCTTGGTACACAGCATTGAATAAGGCTCCATGGACACCACCCGGCTGGGTGTTTGGAACTGCATGGACTACCATTATGGTTGCACTCGCATTCTTTATGGCTGACTGGATTAAAAAGTCAAAAAACACCAAACGAGTTTGGGGCCTATATGCAATTCACCTAATTCTTAATATCGCCTGGAATCCGCTGTTCTTTGATTTACACCTTTTAGGTATTGCCCAAGTTGAAATTCTATCACTTCTTGCTTTAGTTATTTACATGGGCATCCTCGGTAAAAAAGAAGCAGGAAGAAGTAGTTTACTCGTTCTCCCATACATCGCTTGGCTGAGCATAGCAAGTACCCTGAATGCGTATGCATTCCTCTATAATTAATTTGTGATTTGTAAATTCCGGAACTGAACACGCCCCTTCCAAGCTTGTAGGCTTATTGCTCCCTTTCGAGACTGCCCAAAGCCTGCGTATTGTGCAAATTTCGATGCTTTTACTTGAGCCTTCCAAGCAGGTGACGCTAAATCAACCTTTGCCGTTTGGACATCATTCAGAAAAAACGTCAATACCTCGCCTTGTACTTGAATCATCGTGGTATTCCATCCGTTTTCATGGTACGGCAATTCTTCTGGTAAATCCTGGAAACCATACAAGGCTCCACTCATCCTCTTAGGGTCGTTATAGTTGTGGTTGGTTGAATCGGAATGATCTAAAATTTGGTATTCCACAGCACTCATCCATGGAGCAGCATAAGACTCAGATTCTAACACGTGGATAAAAATACCACTGTTTCCGCCGCTCCCTACTTTCCATTCGCACGAGAATGTGTAGTCCCCCTCAAATGCCAGATCTGTAACTAGATCACCATAAGTTCCATCATGAGCTGGATCACAAGTAAGTAATCCATCTTCCACAAACCAGATCGACGATGCTGACGGGGCATTGTATAAGTGCCAACCCTTTAAGGTCGCCCCGTCAAACAACAACAGTTCTTTCGGTGAATCGGGCATGAAATTACACGCTTGTAAGAGGATTAAGCTTAAGAAGAAGAATCGTTTCATGGATCAGGCGTTTGATTTGAAAAATACAGTATTTCAAGGTTAGAATACCGCTCAACCCAAATTAATTGGCTAATTTGAAGCAGTAACTGTCCCCTGAACATGCGAAAGCTTTTGTACTTTTTTGGATCCTTAGCTGTGCTTTCTTTTTTATTTATTCAAGGATGTCGCGGACTAAAGAATACGATCTATTCCAGTATGGATTGTGACCAATTCAACATTGATCATATCGAACTCAGAACAGGAATCGACATTCCAAAAATCAAAAGTCTACATTGTGAAATTGGTGACCATACTCGCCGAGCATCTTTTCTCGTGCTAAAGTCAAGAAAGGACGAAGTGGCCTATACCCAGAAATATTTTAAGTGGGATGGCCAGAAGCACAGCGCCGCAGGACGCACGCCTCAAACGGAATGGACAGCAACTTATGACAGCACCACAAATATTTTAGAATTTCAACTTGACTACTTAGACCATGAGTGATTTAGAAAAGCACTACACCAACCGATCGAACTGGATAAGGGCTGCTGTATTGGGTGCAAACGATGGTATTCTCAGCGTGAGTAGCATTGCAGTGGGAGTCGCTTCAGCAACAGCAGCAGTAGAACCCATAGCCATCGCTTCACTAGCCGGCCTTGTCGCTGGTGCATTAAGTATGGCAGCAGGCGAATATGTTAGCGTAAGCTCTCAAGCTGATATTGAAAAAGCAGACCTTGAACGTGAAGCACGCGAGCTAGAGGAAATGCCAGAGGTTGAGGAACGTGAATTGGCTAAAATTTACGTCAGTCGAGGTTTAGATCAAGCCACGGCTACTGAAGTCGCACGTCAGCTCCACGAACATAATGCTTTAGAGGCTCACGCTCGAGACGAATTAGGCATTAATGAAATCACCAGCGCTCAACCATTACAAGCGGCATTCGCTAGTGCATTGAGCTTTGTTGTTGGCGGTGTTCTTCCATTCCTTTTAATATTCTTTTTTGATCCCGGTGAACTCTACTGGGCGGAATATATTTTCAGCATCAGTTTCCTTGCATTCTTAGGTGGTCTCAGTGCTTATCTTGGCGGGAGTAGCATCCTTCGCTCCGTGCTTCGAATCGCAGTTTGGGGAACCATTACCATGGCCTTAAGTGCACTTGTCGGAAGTTGGGTAAATCTTCCGCTATAAACGTACCTTTGCCGAATGGCAACGAGAATCAACAAATATCTTAGCGAAATAGGACACTGCTCAAGGCGCGGTGCTGATAAACTTCTAGAACAAGGGCGCATCACTATTAATGGCAGTGTTCCTGAATTAGGAGAAAAAGTACAACCTGGAGACATT
>CBFHKC010000002.1:28011-35701 GCA_965656315.1 uncultured Schleiferiaceae bacterium
GCTGTTGATGGCAAAGTTGTAGGCGAACGCACCGAAGAGCACGTGTACATTGCGTTGAATAAACCGCGCGGTATCGTCTGCACTACAGACCGTCGTGTTGAGAAGGACAATATTGTCGATTTCGTAGGTCACCCGCAGCGAATCTTCCCGATTGGTCGTCTGGATAAACCTTCTGAAGGCTTGATTCTTATGACGAGCGATGGTGACATTGTCAATAAGATTTTAAGGGCCAGAAACAATCACGAAAAAGAGTATGTTGTGAATGTTGATCGTCCCATCACACAAGAATTCATTACCAAAATGCGTGGTGGTGTACCCATTTTAGATACGGTTACTAGAAAATGTGAAGTTGAACAGATCGGCCCTAAAAGCTTTAGAATCATTCTCACACAAGGACTAAACCGTCAGATTCGTCGTATGTGTGAATTTTTAGGGTACCGAGTCACCCGACTTAAACGGGTTCGCATCATGAACATTACTCTCGATCTCCCCGTAGGTCATTGGAGGGACCTGAAGAAGCATGAGTTAAAAACGCTGTATAGACTTTGTGAATCCAGCACAAAAACACACTACTAGAGGACATTATTCAGTCCATCTTTCTCTATTTGTAGTCTAGATTTCTATCTTAGTTGAAATTCAAGACTTTATGGATTTAGAAATGCTTTTCGGTGCTACCAATTCTTTAGCGTTAATCGCTTGGATTGCACTGATCATTGCCCCTTATCATAAAACCGTCCGAATCTCCGTTTTTGGTGGTGTAGTCGTCTTTTTAGGTCTATGTTATTCTGTTTTATTATGGAGTACACTAGACGCTGAAATGGTTAGTGACATGTCGACCTTAAGTGGTCTAACGGGATTATTTGCATCTGAAAAAGCTGTCCTCTTAGGGTGGATTCATTATTTAGCTTTTGATCTTGTCGCAGGTTTGTATATCACGAAAAATGCGAAAGAGAACCAGCTCAACAAACACCTGCTCCTTCCCTTCCTCATTGCAACATTTATGGCTGGACCTTTCGGCTTAACAGCATACATTGCCTACCGCTCGTTGGTAAGAAATCATTATCAATTTTAATGCAGCGTGCCCCGACATTTTTGAATCACAGGTTATTCAGCTCTGGCGCATTCATAGCGCTATTGTATTCGCTCACGTGTGGCATTCTCATCGCAAGAACTTCAAGAGAGGTACTCGGAATGAATGCCTTTATTAAGCCCTTGAAATTTGGCTTATCTACCTGTATTCTCTTCCTTTTTTTTAGTTGGTATTCCAATTTTCTTCCACGTGTAAAAAAGAAAGCATTTGAACGGTTTGCTCGCGTATATGCAGTGGTTATGATCTTCGAACTAGGTTGGATTTTCATACAAGCCTCCCGAGGAACTATAAGCCACTTCAATACCTCCACCTTTTTTGAGGAAATCATGTTCAACTTAATGGGAATCGCCATTAGCATCTCCACTGCTTGGACTCTAGTACTCTTCAAGTGGACCTTCAGAACCGATTTTAGAATGATGCCAGGGGTCTTATGGGCCTTGCGTTTTGGGATTTTGTATTTCGTGATCTTCGGATTCTCAGGTTTTCTGATGGGCGCCTATTTAAATCACTTTGTTGGCGCACCATTGGCCGCTCAAGGAATACCAGTTTTAGGCTGGTCAACCACCGTGGGCGATCTACGCATTGCTCACTTTTTTGGCCTTCATGCCTTGCAAGTACTGCCTATCCTCGCCCATCTTTTAAAAACCAAAGCGTTCGGAAGCATCATTATTTCTATTGTATATGGCCTTGGGTGTAGCGCACTGCTCTATCTTGCGCTGCTCGGACAATCTCCTATTTAATCTAACGCTATGATTGCTGCACAGATCCAATTCATTCCTCTCGAATCTCAAAATTCCATGGCACTTGTAGATGACGCCATTGCTATCATTCAAATGAGCGGATTAACTTATGAAGTTGGTCCTTTCGGCACGAGCGTTGAAGGCCCCTCCTCTTTGGTCCATGCCACCGTACAAAAACTACTTGCAAGCCACACTGTAACTGAGTTTTTACTTCAAGTACAATACCATGTCGGTCCCACACGTCTTTCAAATCAGGAAAAGGTCGCAAAGTTCAGATAGTTAGCACCTGAGGCTTGATTCTAGGTATTATATTTGCAAACCGATTTTTTTAGTAACACTAAACGTTTACCATGTCAAAAATCTTGTATACCAAAACTGACGAGGCTCCTATCCTTGCTACGTACAGTTTCTTACCGATCATCAAATCGTTTACATCTAAAGCCGGCATCGAAGTCGAAACAAGAGACATTTCACTCGCTGGACGTATACTAGCAACTTTTGCGGACCTTCTTCCTGAAGATCAGCGCATCAGTGATGATCTTGCTGAGCTCGGTGCTTTAGCTAAAAATCCAGAAGCCAACATCATCAAGCTTCCAAATATCAGTGCTTCCATCCCGCAACTTAGCGCGGCAATCAGCGAACTTCAAGCTGCAGGTTTCGCTCTTCCTGATTACCCGGCAGAGCCAGCAAACGAAGATGAAAAAGCAATCAAAGCACGCTATGACAAAATAAAAGGTTCCGCAGTTAACCCTGTACTCCGTGAGGGGAACAGTGATCGTCGCGCACCAAAAGCTGTTAAAAACTATGCCCGCAAGCATCCGCATTCGATGGGTGCATGGAGTGAAGAAAGTCAAGCTCACGTGAGCTCGATGAGTGATGGTGACTTCTATGGCTCAGAAGTGAGCACAACGGTGGCCGCTGCTGCAACCGCTTCGATTGTTTTCACTGCAAAAGACGGCAGTACAAAGACCCTTAAAGAAGGTATTGCATTGCAAACTGGTGAGATCATTGATGCTGCTCGTATGAGTATGAATAGTTTAAAAGCATTTTTGAAAGCTCAAGTCGCTGAAGCTAAAGAGCAAGGGGTCTTGTTCTCTTTGCACATGAAAGCTACCATGATGAAGGTGAGTGACCCGATCATGTTTGGCGCTTGTGTTGAGGTGTTTTTCGAAGACGTGTTTACCACCTACGCAAAGGAATTTGCAGATTTAGGTGTAGATGTACGCAATGGTTTGGGTGATGTGTATGCTAAAATTGGCCAATTACCAGAGGCAAAACGTAAAGAGATTGAAACCGCTTTAGAAGCTGCGATCGAAAACGGGCCTGACCTCGCCATGGTCAATTCGGACAAAGGTATTACCAACCTACATGTACCTTCGGATGTAATTATCGATGCTTCCATGCCTGCAATGATCCGTAATTCAGGACAAATGTGGGATAAAGACGGCAAGCCTAGAGATGCGAAAGCGATCATTCCGGACCGTAGTTACGCAAGCATTTATCAAGCAACCATTGACTTCTGTAAAGAAAATGGTGCACTTGACCCAACCACAATGGGTTCTGTAAGCAACGTAGGTCTGATGGCTCAAAAGGCTGAAGAATACGGCTCGCATGACAAGACGTTCCAGTTAGATGCAGCAGGTACAGTAAACGTGGTTGCAAACGGAGAGACGTTACTTACCCAAGAGGTAGAGGCAGGTGATATCTTCCGCATGTGTCAAGTTAAAGACGCTCCTATCAAAGATTGGGTAGGTCTTGCTATCCGCAGAGCCCGCGCAACTGAAATGCCCGCTGTCTTCTGGTTGGATGAAAACCGTGCACACGATGCGGAACTCATCAAAAAGGTGGAAGCCTACCTTCCAGAGTACCCTACTGAAGGCTTGGATATTTTCATCATGGCCCCACACGAAGCGACTATCTTCTCTTTAGAGCGCATCGTACAAGGATTAGACACCATCTCTGTTACGGGTAATGTTCTTCGCGATTACTTAACAGACCTCTTCCCTATTCTCGAAGTAGGTACTTCAGCAAAAATGCTATCGATTGTTCCTTTGATGAATGGCGGTGGTCTATTCGAAACTGGAGCTGGTGGCTCAGCGCCGAAACACGTTCAACAGCTCACTGCTGAGAACTATTTACGTTGGGACAGTTTAGGAGAGTTCCTAGCACTGGGTGTTTCTTTAGAACACTTTGCAGAAAAAGATGGAAATCAAAAGGCTGCTGTTCTTTCTAAGACGTTGGACGATGCTACCTCTAAATTCTTGGATGAGGATAAGAGCCCTACTCGTCGTATCGGCGGTATAGACAACCGTGGTTCACACTTCTATTTGGCATTATACTGGGCACAAGAATTGGCGGCACAGAACGAAAATGCGGAGCTAAAAGAAGCGTTCACCTCTTATGCCGAAGCTTTAACTTCTAATGAAGCTAAGATTGTTGAAGAGCTCATCGCTGTTCAAGGAACGCCAGCTGACATCGGTGGTTATTACTTCATGGACGACCAAAAGGCAACCGAAGTGATGCGTCCATCAACGACATTAAATGCAATTGTAGACGCTTTCTAAGCACACTATACTTCCATTACACAAAAAGGCCGGCACTCGCTCCATTGCGATGCCGGCCTTTGTTTTTATCGTTGCTTTTCTAATGCAAACTTGATCGGAATATGCAGTCGTTTCGACCAACTTTGTTCATTATGCTCATGCCCAACAAATTTTCTAGTGAGCCATGTATGCTCGTGCACAAATCCATTCTCTAACAAGACTTCATTCACCTCTAGTTGAAAGGGCTCATACATCTGATCCAAGGTTTCTGTTCCGTAATCAAAATAGATCTTCGAACGATTTGAAGCGTGAATATGTGTCGCTATGTACGTCTGAAAGGCTTCAGGAACTTGCTCATTAGGCGCATAACCTCCTGGCCAATGCGTACTCATACAAAGCGCTGTTCCGAAAACCTCAGGATATTCTCCTAAGGCGTACATGCTCATCAGTCCGCCCATGGAACTTCCTGCCACCACCGTGGCCTCTTTGGAGGTATACGTAGAAAAGTTAGCGTCAATCAAGGGCTTTACCTCCTTTACCATGTACTTTAAATACGCATCACTTTGCACAGAAAAGCTCGAGTCCGATCCATAATGTAGCGCAATGTTCTTCATCAAAGAGTCAGAGAACGACTTTTTTAATTGCTCAAAAGGCACCTGAGGAAAGTATTCAAAGTTGCGTTGTACGCCTCCATTGTGGAGCCCCACCACAATCGTGGGTAGGATGATTTTTGCATCAATTAAACTATCCACCGTCTCATCAACACGCCATTCTTGATGGTTCCATGTATTGCTTGCATCAAAGAGCATTTGACCATCGTACATATATAATACGGCATGCTTGCGTTTAGGCTGATAATTCGAAGGCAACCAAACATCTATGGGCCGGGTCGAAATATAAGCGCTCTGGAAACTATCTAATCGAACGAGCATACCGCTACCCACATCCGACAGTGTATCCCAGCGCACTGGCACTTCCTGCACCTGCAGATTTGGGGACTTGCAGCCCATTGCGAGCAGTCCGAAAAGGACATAGATGGGCAGAAATGAATGGATTTTCATTATTTCAACTCTAGAATCAGTGTCTCCATAGGTCCTACCTGAAGTGCTTCACCGAGCATCAACTCCTCACCAGTAATCAAATTATGTGCCTGTGTTGCAGACTCCAAACCTTGTTTGAATCGGTCCAATCGTAACTCTTTCGATGAAGTATTGCGGTTCACTACGACCATGATACGTTCTTGTTCAAAGGTTCTGAAGTACACATATATTTCATTTGTAGGCGCGTAATGCAGCGTTGTACCCATATTTAACGCACAACTCTCGCGGCG
Source organism: uncultured Schleiferiaceae bacterium (assembly GCA_965656315.1). GTDB lineage: Bacteria > Bacteroidota > Bacteroidia > Flavobacteriales > Schleiferiaceae > UBA10364. The sequence continues at coordinate 33,715 of CBFHKC010000002.1, forward strand.
TAGTTTGGCTAACGTTTTGATCCAATTTTGTGCTTCTAATGCTTGGCTTGACAAACCTTCACCCGTAAACGCATTCACCGAGTCACCTTCCCAACCTCCTGGGAAATCAGTTCGAATAATACCATGATCTTCCGTACCTGGATTGGCCATTAAAATTTCAGTGCCATAGAAGAACTGAAGTGTTCCGCGCATCGTGAAGTACATACTCATCGCCATTTTCCACTTATCGAAATCTTCCTCGAGTCGTGTGAATATGCGACTCATATCATGATTGTCTGGGAAGATCATGACGTTGTTCGTGTTGGCATACTTGTAATCGTTCGCAAGCGACTCGTAGATTTTAGACATGGCAGGCCTCCATCCAGATTCACCATTCAATCCGTCAATCACCGCAGATTGCAACGGGAAGTCCATCACACTCGGCAAATAACTTTCGTAATCATCGTGGCGATTCACGCCTTGTTGCCAGTACGAAATCAACGCAGGATCACTCACCCACTCTTCACCAACAATATTAAAGTTGGGGTATTCGTCCAGAATCGCTTTGGTCCAATCCGTTAGAAAATTCGCATCTGGATATGGCCAAGTGTCCATTCGAATACCATACAAGTCCAAATATTCCACCCACCAAATACTGTTTTGTATCAGGTAATTGGCCAATTTCTCATTGCGCTGATTCAAGTCCGGCATAGTCGAAACAAACCAACCGTCTGTGAATTGCTTCTTATCCACCTCGGCCGCGTGTGGATCAAATCGAGACACCTTTAAATGCGATGTCTGCGTAAACTCATCCCATTGGTTGATCCAGTCCTCCGACGGTAAATCTGACATCCATTCATGGTACGATCCGATGTGGTTGGCCACCTGATCCATGATTAAACCTATCCCTGCTTCTTTAGCCTCTTTAGATAACTGTTTGTACTCTTCGTTGCTACCGTATCGCGGATCTACTTTATAGAGGTCCGTCATCGCGTAACCATGATAGCTATAGTCAGGCATATCGTTTTCTAATACGGGATTTAGCCATAACGCACTCACACCTAAATCTTTAAAATATCCAAGGCTCTGGCGCACTCCTTCGAGATCACCGCCGTGACGACCGCCTTGAAACGAACGGTTCGGCCCCTCTAACATGCCTTGGACCTTGTCATTATCGGGGTTACCGTTCCGGAACCTATCAGGCATGATTAAATAAATAAAATCAGCTGAAGAAAAGCCCTTGCGCTTTGCACTCCCTGCTCTACGTTCTAAAATATCGATAGATGCTTTACCCTTGCGCTTCCCCTTACTATCTCTAAAAGTAAAGGCATGCTTACCAGGAGTTGCATTCGCTGGTACCACAGCAGTTACGAACAAATAATTCGCACTAGTAAGACCTTCAGATGAAAGCACTTCTAAGGTGCTACTTTCCGCGCTCAACGTCGAAATCTCCTCTCCATAGATCATGAATTCCACAGTATCATGCTTCATTCCTACCCACCAACTCGGAGGTTCGATTTTTGTGATTTTCTGCGCGAAGGCAGGAAGAGAAGCCATTAAGGCTAAAACAAAAGCTATTTTTCTCATAGTGGATGATATCATATTGCTCTAAAATACAACCCTAGGACAATACGATGATGCTGTTTGCTAATTTGCCCGTAGTTTTGCATAAAAATTAAGCAATGGCTAAGCTCAAACTACAAGAAGAGGTTCTGCACGCATTAGAAATCAATGATAAGTTGCCGTTTTCGGACCAGCAACGCAAATTGGTGAGCGCAATTAAGAGCGGACAGAGCACTTGGCTTGCCACAGAACCAACAAATCCTCATGTTTGGGCTATTGCTGCGACCCTGATACACAAGCTAAAATCGAGCTATGAAGACGTTGCACGTGCACTCATCCTGGTCGTGGATAAAGAACGTGCTGATCTGTATGCAGAAGCTTTTGAGCTATTAGGGAAGCACACCGATCTAAGAGTTTGGACTGCATATACAGGGCCACAACTGTT
>CBFHKC010000002.1:35798-115641 GCA_965656315.1 uncultured Schleiferiaceae bacterium
TTGAAGCAAAAAGAAGACATATATTTCGGTGCTGATGTAGTCATTGCTACGCCACAAAGGCTTAATGACTTGTTGAATATTGAAGGCTTTAATAGCGCCTCTGTTCAAACTTGTGTGTTAGACAACAGTAAAGCTTTATTACGAGTGGGAACAAACGGGTACACACAGCGCATTGCTGATAGTATACCATATAAGCAGCGCATATGCATTAGCGAAGGACGTTGTAAAGCTACTCGCACGTACATGGAACGATTCGCATTTCCTTACGAAAAACATGTCTTCGAATCGGAGGACTTAGCTTAATTCTGAGACTCTAGCATCTGGCCAATAGCCGGCGTTTTTAGCGGGATAGCGCTCATTCAATGACGCTAAACTCGTATTCCACCATTTAGTAGCTTCCTCAAGCATCACATCGCCATCGTTTCCTCGTAATGGAGATTCTCGAAGCTCGATGTAGGCGTTAACACGCACCTCCTTACACAATGTCCAGAGATGCTTCATAAATGGTATGCCCGGTGGAAAAGCTGTCTTGGCATTGTCAAAATGCAAGCTCCATTGATAGATGGGGAAGTTGTGAGCGGCACATTCAAAAAACATTCCTGGTTTCAACGGATACATCAAAGGTCCCTCACCTGAAGTACCTTCTGGAAACAATACTACCGTTTGACCTGCATGCATCGATTTAACAATGTAATCTTTTGTTTTTTTTCGACTTTCCTTGCTTTCTCTTTTGACCCAAATGACTCCTAAGGCTCTAGCAGCCCATCCGATAATTGGCCACGAACGAACTTCAACCTTACCTACTATCGTAAATAAAGCGGTGCTTGGGATAAAAAGTATATCCAAATACGAGCGGTGATTCGCCATTATCATACCCGGCTCCATATGGTCAAATGAAGGGCCATGAACGCGCACACCGACTACCCAAAGTAAAATCCCCTTGAGGCGCAGAAAAACAGTATGGGCTAACCTACGCGAAGAAAATGGCATCATCAAAGCGAGTAGGCACACGCCGAATAGAATGATACTAAAAACTAAAAGAATGCGAGCGAAGGCTAGTATAAATCTCATAATGCAATATTGCGGTGCAATTTAACACGAAACACGGCGGAAAGTGCACCATTTAGGACAATAAACCTCTGAAAACCGGCTATTTCGTCCACGAACAGCTCCACTTGTTTCATATATGTAACCTAGAAGTTCCAACGATCTCCGAACGTGTCTTTGATGTCAATTCCAATCTTCCATTGAAAACCTGGCTGAGCTAGCTCTGACTGGAGCATGTAGTAGACACCAAATCGTGTTGGAGTATTCCATAGTTTTACCTTGCGTTCAAGCCCTAGATAGGATTCGAAATGCGCTACATTTTCACTAGGTACAGTCAACATACTGCATCCCACTGCGCTACCTAACTTCAACCTTCTGATTAATGGCACCTTATTAAGAAAGAAGCCATCGAAGTGATGAATAGCTGAAGCTGTAATGTATACCCCAGGAGATGAAAAGGTCTCCGGTAACGCCTGAAAAGTATACAACGGATGGGTAAACAGGAAGTTATCACCACCACGAAACCACTTGTGTTCAATAAATCGCACGGTGGACGGATCGTTTAAAAAGCCACCAGAGGAAAATCTGTAAAAGCTTTCACCTAATGCCCCTAGACGTAGCATATCCTCTACCAAAAATTCATATTTCGTGTAGGAAACGTCACTACCAAAGATTTTCGGAATCCCCTGCTTTAAAATGATTCTAAAGTCCGGCCATTTACTAGAAAGTACAATCTTTTGGCGCCCTTTAAGGTAATAGCGCTGGTACGGACGGATCAAGATTTCCAAACCTAGTTGTGCCACAGTATAAGTCGGGAATGGAGCAGGCTCATTGCGCTGGCCGAAAATCGCATTAGTCCATTCAGCAAATTGAAGTCCTTCAATACTTTCTCGCTTGCTGTATTCTAAACTGGACTCTGTATAAAATCCATTGAACCATTCATAGCGGTGTGCCCCTTCTACAAAGGTCTTCCTTACGAAATTTGATCTTGCGAACACTCCAGCCAAATCTACGCTCTGGGTGATTTGTTTGTATTCATCCCCAGCGGAAAACCGGACCGAACCATTGTGCAATGGGGCATACGTGTACGTCGTTGAAAACGAGCCTTTCAAATCTTGGTTTAGAAATCCATAATTGATATTCGCAACGGTACTGATGCTCTGGTAGTTTGAGAATCGTTTTGAATACATGACCATAGGCATCCAACGAACGCCACCCACACCTACTGTATTCCACTGAGATATCAAAGGAGAGAGGTAAAAGTTAGTCCCTTTGCTTCGCTTGCGATACCCCACTCCACTTACTAAGGGCTCGTACCAATGAAATTTGTTGTACACCTGATCAGCGCTGTCGAGGTATTGGTCTGAATTTAAGTATCTAATTAAGCTGTCTTGTTTCTTGGTCCACGTGTCCAGTGCTTCAGACTTTGGGCGATACGCTGACCAAAAATCTTCCTTAACCTCTGGCTGATCAGGAATAAAAGCAACCATCATCGGGTTCTTTTTCGCAGATTGTTTAGACGGAGTATTTACGCCTTGTGAGGTTTGCTCGTAAAATAGCTCCTCCTCTTCTATCTCGATGGCCAATTTCGTTACATAAAACCAGTTGGAAGTTGAGAAGGTTTGCTCAACACTCACTCCCTTGTATTCGGCCTGTAAAGACAGCACACGTTTGGTGGCTGCATTTACTTTTAAAGTTCCGCTCCATCCCTCTCTACCCGGTTTAGGCGAGAAACGGAGTGTAACGAGCTCTTCCCCTGCAAACCAAATACTCCGAATGATGTCTGCTTGATACACGTTCATGCCTCCTTGCAATAACCAACCTGCGACGGCACGTGGGTGGTACGGGGTGAATTCGCTTCGCTCAAGCGGAGACCAATCAGAATAACTGTACGCTGCCAAAGGGAAAGAGCTGAATGTCTCCGATGGTTGTCGGTCATTAAAATCGGTTTCTGGGCTCAGGTCTAACTGGACACCTATACTTACTTCATTTCCAAAATCAGCCCGTTGTGGTGTATACTCTTTAAATGCTTCGACACTTTGAAAGGGGGCGTTCTCGTTAAAATGAACGATGGAGAGTTGCTCGAAATCGGTTTGTATGCTATCACTGATTTGCCTCGAATAAATAGTAATGTTCTCAGGCGTTCGCTCGCGATAGCTTTGGTATTCTTTCTTAATCGTTCGCCATAACACCACTGCTGGATCCTCACCGTCAATAATGTTTACTTGATTCAGTACAATGGTGGTATCAGAGTAAATCCCTTGACCCTTCATCTGTCCCCAAAGGAGCCATACCGCAAGTAATACAAGGAAGTTTCTCATTGGGCAAAATTACACCTAAAAAAACCCGCTAGACATGGAGTCCAACGGGTTTTTACAAAGTTTTAGCTATGTGATGTGCAAGATGACTAGTCGAGTAGTCTCTGCTTTTTAGAGGCGTTCCATCCCATAGATACACCGAATCTATAAGACGATCCGTCTTTTGGAGGAATTACATAAGCATTGATCGGAAAATTCATCTCTCCACTTTTGATTGTTTTTCCAACGGAGAATACAAGCGCAGTACTCACTGCAATATCTCCACGGGAATCTAACTTGCCGTTTAATGATCTTGAAAAGTCAATGGTCGGTCCGAAAGCAAATTCCCATCCAGAATTGTTAGATCGGAGACCGTTTAGAATAGTTAATGTAGGAATGAGTCGATTCGCTTCAAGACCACTAAGCATTGGAATAAATTCAGCAAGTGCTTGCCAATTTCCTGTCGTGATATACGCTTTTTCAAATTGGTAACCGAATTGAGACAACATTGGGATTTTCTGATCAAAACCGCCTTCAACTGTAGGCTTTGCTAAAATGCGTGCATTCTGACCCGTTACAAATCCGAACCCCATGCGCGGCCCCTCTGCAACGATGGTACGATCGAACGGATTATTTAAAATGTTCTCGTAATCATTCGCAATAGTTACACGACGAACCAATTCCTGGTCCACTTCTATATCCAGCATATCCTTTAAGGTAAGCTCAGCCATCAATAAATCGTTTTTCGGTACATCCACATAGTTGCGATTAGTGCTTGACACGAAGGTGCCCGATTGCACATCAAACAATCGAACAGTGGTACTGACTTTTTCTCCCAATAGGTTCATCGAGCCCGTAAGGATATAATCGACCTGAAGTAGTTCTCCGTATTCTTTTAAACAGATGCGCGAGAAACAACCGCTGAAGTCCTTATCATCGCGAGTTGAGATGTACTCAATATCATAGTTATCCATCACCTCATATCCAGGGATGTTGATCATCTCTAGGCTAAGCTTTTGTATGATCTGGTAACGTTGCACTTCTGGATATCCGCGAGTATCAAAGTCTAATACAGCTATAGATGGATTGCTTTGCCCAAAAGCAACTACTACAGTAAACGTACACAGGGCTAAAAAGAAATTTTTCATGCTATCATTTGTTATGATTTGTATACTTCAAATGTCCGATTGGACTTGAGTATAATACAGATACAAATGCTCACATAAGAGACTGTTTCACGTATTTAGACCTGTTTAAAGAATTCAATGCGCTTGTTTTGTCTCAAAATTGATACCTCCCGTTTTTTTCAAAGGCTCGATACAAACTCGCACGGCTTACGCCTATATATTGCGCAAGTGTGATCCTGTCCATATTTTTATACAAATCGGGGCGCTCGGTTCGAACCCAATTCACACGGTCGATGGTCTTAGACATACGCAACATAGTCAATCGAGCTCTGCGATTCTTTTGTATTTCCGCAGTACCGGAAACGTACAATAATTGAATCAACGGATACTTTTCAAAAACTTCTGAAAAGGACTCTTGTGAGAAACGTACAATCTGCACATCCGTGTAAGCCACAAAGTAATGCTGTGGGTGATTACCCAAAAAGAGGGTGTCCTCGTTAACAAAAATCGCATTAGATGGAATGATATTAAAGAGTGTATCATTGTTTTGATAGCTATTCTTATACATCTCCTTGAGGAGCCCTTCCTGAAGAAACCAAAAGTCATTATTGTCCGGTCCAAGTTCAGAAATAATACTCCCCTTTTTAAAGTGATAATGATCTTCGAGGTGGCTAACTACAGCTTGAATAGTTTCGTCTAAGGCTGGTGAGTACACAGGCAAAGATTCAAAGTATGCCCGCACAGCTTGTTTAACCTTTTGCATCTCCGAGTATTTTTAAGGTGCGAAATAAGGAAGCCTTAGATATACCGAGGTAATCGGCCAATTCTCTTCTTGGTATTACATTTAAAAGTTCTGGGAACTGCTCTAAAGCCGCCTTTATTCTATACTCCACCGATGTTTGAAGCATTTCATAGGTAGTATAGCGATATTCAGTCATACTCAGGTTGATGAGTCCAGAGATCAGTCGTAGGCCAAAATCATTTCCTTCACTTATCATTGAAATTTGAGACCTAGGTATAGATGCCACTTTTCCTTCGACAAGACAACGAGTAATCGTCTCAGGAGGATTTGAATACAGCAAGAGATCCTCAGAAAACGCACATTTCCCTTTGCGGTAAAAGCGAAGCAAATGTGCTTGTTTTTTCTCTTTTAAATATTCTCCAAAAGCACCTGTAAGTATGACATGTAGGTCACCTTCAGTGCTTGTTAATGACCAGAGTTCATCTCCTGGCTCATATGTTTTGAAGACAAATTTTCGGCTGAATTCACGCAGTTTATAACGAGCTTCTGCACTCTCAATTCTGAGTTGAGCGTGTAGATGGTTATACACCGCATCATGATCAATTCGATCAATCATACGGACTATTGGTTTATTTGGTTGGTTAACCGAATTTAGGAATTTTATGGCTTTAGACTACGACGCAACCAAAAAACTGATAACAATCCACCAATACTATAGAACGTAATACTTACTACGGCAACTCCTTGAATTCCAAAGCCCAAATTGAGTCCAATCGCATCGAGTATAAAATTGACCGCTAAAAGAATCAAACCCTTATAAAAATTAAGACGCGGCCTTCCTAAAGCATCTAGAGACAGACCGTAAAAGCGGTCCATCGGGATGAGTAATGGAAGAAATAAAAGAATTCTAAAAACATCAATACTATCTTGAAAAGGCTCCCCTCCAAGCATTGTTACTAAAAAGGGCGCGGCAATAAAGAATACCGGCACAAACATCAATGAAATTCCAGATGTTCTGATGGCTCGTTTGGAAATAAAGCTCCATACCCCGGAAGTTACTCCCGTATTGATCATGGCGCTGACACGAGAGTAATAAACACTACTTAAACTTCGGAACGGAACTTCAAATACCTCCAACCACTTTCGACCTATCTCGAAGTAGGTCACTGAAGCCGCACCTAAGAAATACTGGATTAAGAAGACGTCCGTGTTAATGATTAAACTCGTTATGATTTGTGTGCCACTTGTATACTTTCCAAATTCCCAAATCGAAGCTGTTTTTGCTCGTGTAGCACTTCGAATGCAGGATAATTTTGACCAACCCAATAGGATTACCAGCACTGCAGATAATCCTGAGGACATTAACAGCAACCAAAGCGCTTTACTGACCTCGGTTAATTGGCTTTGAAAGAACCAAATTCCTAATAAGAAGAGCCCCGATTCTACTAAACGAATGATTGCGATGCCCTTGAAGTTTTCTTCACTTTGCAAAACGATAGTTGCTATGAAGGACGGTACGGTTGCAAAAGCCAAAAGTGCAAGCGGAAGTAAAGCTGAACTTTGGATAGACGACACCAAACTTGTTATACATATGATCAGTGTAAATACAGTGCTGATAACTAATGCTGTTATCCAAGCTGAACCGGTAAGCTCAGAGGAATATTGTTTCCCTGAAGCTAATTTCACAAATGCCGCTGATATGACACCTAATCGTAATTGAATGAAAATTCCAAAAGCAGCAGTAATCAAAATGTAGAGACCGAAGCCGTCCACACCAAGCGTCTGGTTCAAGAGTCGAAAAGACAGTAATGCCATAACCGCGGGAGCACCGTTACTGACCAAGCTGAATGCCTGTTGTATAGCTAGTTTTTTATCCATTGAGATGAGTCCTCATCTTGTGCGCACGAGCCTGCCAAGACTGGAACTGCGCAAATTTAATTCTGCCTTCTACCATCTGAACTACATCCTTTTGCCCTTTGATACATTCCAATTCCTCAATAGCCTCTTGGATTGAAGAAACTGGGGCTACCCACTCACTAAAAACGGATAAATCAGCGAAGTCAGTAGTTAAAACGGACATTCCTAAACAGAGGTACTCGTTAATTTTTAGCGGATAAATAAACCGTGTGAATTCATTCTTGACAAAAGGTATCAAACCTATGTCGCAGCCTTGTATGAGCTGCCCTACTTCAGAAGGCTTTTTAAGGCCTAGGTAGCAAACGCGTTCATGCTGGATAAGTTCTTGTGCTTCTTTGCATTTGATAGGCCCCACCAACGTGATGCGAAAATCAATAAAATGCCTCAGAAGATGCTGAAGCAACTCGTAGTCTATACGATCGTCGAGTGCGCCGATATATGCTGCATGAAAAGCATGGACAGGAAAAGCTGTCGTTCTTTTAAAATGATTCGGTTGCATCCCATTTGGAATCCAAACCACAGGACGATTTGAAGCAGAAAACTTCTCCTTCAAGGCTTGGCTACTGACATATATCTCATCAACCTGCGCTGCCAATTTTTTCTCTAGAGTTGTACCATGTCTCGATAGCCAATACGCCGCTTTAATATTATCATAACAGTAGTACACATGCTTGATCGCATTAAGGGATTTAAACGCTTCTAAATACAATGGGTTAAATGCATTTACAGCGATCGTAGATGACCAATTTAAACGTTCAATGGCACGATGCACATGAAGACGGTAGGTTCGATTATTACGTGCCAACACTCTGTGATACAGTTTCTCGGAACCGATTTTATTCGAGGGTAGCATCAAGGGCATTTCCAAGACCCAAAGTTTACTTAACTCTTCTATCGGCCGGTACAATCTGCTTTTTAATCCCGTCGCCCTAAGTAGTCTTTGAGGCTCTTGCCCTTTGATGAGTTGAGTAAATGTCATCGGAAAATTGATAAACAAAACTTCTTGGTTCTCGGAAATTCCCTTGGCCAGTTCTACAGTGGAGGCTAAGCCCTCGCCTTCAAACACTGGGTTAGCAAATATCACTATGGGACTGCTTTCTTTCATTAATACGAATGTACCCCCATATTAGGGCAGCCTTGGTAGTTTGATCACGTGATGTACGTTAAAATCCTCATTTTTGAAAATGCAACTAAGCGTTTACAGCTATTACGCACGTAGACATTAAGTTATTATACTCTTATTTTTGAATTTATAGTGATTTTATTCGAAGAGGGTTCTTAATAGATCATCAAAATCGTAACTTAACTCTAGTGTTAATGCAAAAAGAAAGTATTTATGAATCCTATCTGTAGTATTAGCCAAGCCATTAAACATTTCAAAGGAGATCTTCAACGAGTTCGTGAGTTCTGTAAACAAAAGGGTATTGTCATTAGTGACAGTGCACTTAGAGCCCGAGTAAGGTCATTGTAAAACTCTTTTAAGCAGCCCAAAATTTGGGCTGCTTTTTTTGTTTATTGGTACAGCATTTGCTCTATTTAATGCGTTATGAAAAAGATCTTATTAATCACACTTTCCGCAGCAGGACTCTTAATCTCATGTGCAAGTCCAAAACGTGCCTTATATGATACTGCTAACGCCCTTTATGGAAATGGTTGGACCTATTTAGGCACCATTACTGTGTATCCTGATGTTATTTACAGTGATAAAATCACCGCAGCAGATCAAACCAGGGAGGTCATCTTACACGAAGGCCTCATTAGTTATGAAAAAATGCTTCAGGAAGCCAGAAAAACTTTTGGAGACTCTGTGACTATTGCAAACGTTCGCGTCTACAGCGAAGAATTCAAAACAAAATGGTTTGGACGAAATTCTGAGGTCCAAGCTCTTGTCGATGTCGTATACGTGACGAAGTAGAATCAGTTCTGCAGGAAAATCAGTTCTTCATTGTATACATCTTCAATCTCTACGATTTTATTGTATACCCCTGCAAGGTATTCTAGGTAAGACTGAAGTTCTGAATAGCAGTTTTCTAAATCTTCGTCCTCATAAAGCTTTAATTCAAATCTGTGCTTTTCAAGAATGTCGAGTATGTACTTGGATTCAAATCCATGGTGAGTGAAATAACCAATGGTATGCGACTTAATAATGGTTTCATCAAAGCAGGAATTTGAAAAAGACAACAATTCTTTAATCCCTGTGTTGTCCCTTAATTCCGACTCACTTAGGCATCCAATGATCTCATTCATCAAATGCTCAAAAGCGAGCTTTGCTACTACTCGAAAATGAAGTAGGTTTTCTACTTCTGAGAATAAAATCGGATTTCGTTTATCTATTGAGTCAATCATACTAACAATTTAGCTTTTTTTTTACATATGCGTAAAGATTTAGAAGAAAATATCTCAAGCAATAATCTTAGAGCCTTAATTCGAGAGGGAGAGCATGAAAATCAGGACTTTAAATATAAAATCTCAAGTAGTCGAAAGATTGCTAGGACCCTGAGTTCCTTTGCCAACACCACCGGAGGAAGACTTTTGATCGGAGTTAGAGACAACGGAATGATTGCTGGAGTAAAGGATGAAGACGACATTTACATGATAGAAAGTGCCGCTGAAGTTTGGATGAAACCTAAAGTAGAACTCCAAGTATACTCACATGTATTTGAAGGAAAATTGGTCTGGGAGGTAGTTGTTTTAGAAGGGAAGAATAAACCCTATTCGGTCGAGGAGGAAACTGGAATCGTTGCCTATTACAGAGATGCAGATCAAAATTTCGCTGCTAATGCTGTTCTCAAGGAAATTTGGCAGCAAGATTCCCGTAATGAGAGTAAACATCCTGTGCCATTTTCTGAAAATGAGAAACGTCTTATTCAATACATCAGAGATTATGATGAAGTGACCGTAAGTAAGGCAGCTAAAGTGATGCAACTTCCGCGAAACACAACAATTCGCATACTTGCACGTCTAATTCGATGGGAAGTGATTAATTGGCGAAATGACAAGTCGCAGTTCTTGTACTATTTAGATTAATAGTATCGATGTGGATTAGGGATCGATCGTAAAGCCCATTCAATCTTAGTGTCTATTTCATCCTCTGGGCTTAATCCCCGGGGAATACCTGCCTGGTCCATGCCTAATGTGAGGTGGTGCAGGGCTATACCACAGCTTACAGAGACGTTAAAACTTTCAACAAAGCCTTTCATGGGAATGTATACTAATTCATCCGCGGCATTCATTAATTCTTCTGAAGCTCCTTCTTGTTCATTTCCGAAACAAATCACAGCCGGTATAGATGGGTCTATTTCATGCAAGGGCTTAGCTTGATCATTTAACGCGGTGACATATAACTTTTTTCCTGTCGCTTTTAAACTCGTCGCCCAAGTCTCTACCCCTCCATCATTATACGTGTTGAAGAACTCCACGTCCAGCCACTTCTCTACCCCCTTCGAGATACCCGCACTTACATTGAAACGTTCGTTTTTATCATACACGTCAACACGGTGAACGCCAAACGCGTCTGCCGTTCTAAGAAGCGCAGATGCATTTTGTGTTTTCATCATATCCTCAAGTGCCAGAGAGATATGACGTGTGCGGTATTTTATCTTTTCCTCAAACAATGTGCGCCTATTCACGGTCAACTGTGACGCCACTTCGACGTAAAACTCCTCTTTTTCTTCCTTAGACAAGGATCTCCAATCAGTTCTGCTCATTTCTTTGTTTCTTTGCGGTAAGTCAAAATTAAGATAGATGCTTAGTAAAATCGTTCGTTTAGGAGTTACCGCTGCCATTTTTGGGCTTTCAATTTATGAATTTGTAGACGGAGAAATTGGTAATGGGATTGCTTTAATCTTCCCGGCGGCCATTGTGCTGTTCACCTATTTTAGAAATGAAAGAATTTTATGGTCACTGTATCATATGCGCAAGAGCGATACTGCAAAAGCGGAGAAGGTACTTCTAGGCATCAAAAATCCAGAGAAATCACTGATCAAAGGACAGTTAGCATACTACTATCTATTACTCGGAATGATTGAGAGTCAGCGTAAAGTAGGAAAAGCGGAGACGTTACTCAAGCGTGCGCTGAACACTGGACTTCGCATGGATCAGGATAAGGCACTCGCCAAACTAAATCTAGCCGGGATTGCACTTTCAAAGCGTCGTAAGCGCGAAGCGCAAATTTTGTTGACCGAAGTGAAAAAATTGGATTCGAAAGGTGTACTTGCAGAGCAAACCAAATACATCAAACAACAGATGAAGCGCATCTAACATTAGTACGCTTTTCGTGAACTCTTAACAGCTCAGTCTTGTTGTACAGCAATAACAGTCATTGCCATGTACACCATAGAACGAGTTCAGAGATTGCCTATTTCATTGCAGGAAGCTTGGGATTTTTTTCAAAATCCTTCCAACTTGGCGAAAATTACGCCTGAAGAAATGGGATTTGATATTCAGTCAGAGGTTCCTGCAGCCATGTACCCAGGGCTTTTCATTCACTATAAAGTAAGTCCTATTCTCGGTGTCAAATTGAATTGGACGACAGAGATCACCTACGTTGATGCGCCTAACTATTTTGTGGATGAACAACGCGTAGGTCCTTATGCAATCTGGCATCATGAACATCATTTCAAGGAAATAGAAGGCGGCGTGGAAATGCTTGACCGAGTCAATTATAAGGTGCCTTTTGGAATCCTGGGTAAGATTGCGCATCCCCTAGTCGTAAAATCAAAATTGGAAGAGATTTTCAATTATAGGATTACTAAAACGGAGGAGATTTTCGGCAAATGGGAAAAGTAATCCTAGCTGTAGATTTTGGAAGTAAAACCTCGGGATTCACAGCGGCTGCACTATTAAATAGTGAAGGTCGTATTTCGTTGCACCAAGCTTTAAAAGGCAGCAATGCCGACATATGGCTCAAAGAACTCATAAAACGCCATACTCCGGACATCATTGCAGTTGATGCACCATTGAGTCTACCTGGGGTGTACGCTAGTACTGAAGGCTGTACGAACTACCACTACAGGCAATGCGATGTCGAAGTCAGTGCGATGAGTCCCATGTTTTTAGGAGGACTTACCGCTCGTGCTATTGAAATGAAGGATTGGATCCATGCAACGCTACGGGCAGAAGTTATTGAGATTTATCCTAAGCTCGTCGCCCAAGATTTGGGATTGGACAACCGGTATAAAAAAGACTTGGCGTATATAACAGAGGCACTAGATATGCTAAGTGCTGAATTTCCGGATGGTTTGGATGCTTCACAGGTAACGAATTGGCACAGGTTTGATGCGCTTTTAGCGCTTCGTACAGCTCGTAAATATGCTGCGGGAGCGGCGGAAAAAATTGGTTTAGAAACCGAAGGAATCATTTATTTTTGACACATGGCAGAGAAAAAGCGCACATTTAATCCGATCGATCCCGATAAAATCGCTGAAAACGCGAACGTCTTGCCGTATGGCTCGAGCGTGAGTGCCCCAGCGTTTGCAGCAGTCGATACTCTGAAGAATAAATCCTTGGATGTCAATGCGATGGAAATGCAGACGGACATGCAATTGGACCAGATTAAGGCGCAGATAGAATTGCTCGCAGAACAGGCGAAGAAGATTCAGCAACGCAAGGAATTGAGCGAACATATCTACCATGCAGACATGGGATTTAAGCCAGAGATTAATCACACCTATTTTCTGTACCAAAAGGAAGAAGGCGGAACTGTACTAAGTATGATTGCCCCTAGTGAGTGGCGAAAATGTCCGTATGAATTCCTACACAAAGTTCTTTTACTTGCAGACCACACCTGGGATATCGTAGAATAATGCTAGACTACATCGAACACTTCGAGGGAAAGGACGCTCCTACCCTTATGCTATTGCACGGTTTCGGCTCAAACAAAGAAGACTTGTTCGGGTTACAGCCTTATTTCAAAGGGTTCAACCTAGTTTGCTTTCAAGCTCCAAATTCGTTGGGACAAGGCGGTTACGCTTGGTATGACATTCAGTGGAATGGAGGTGATAAAATTATTGACCCGCAGGAAGTGGCACGAGTTGAAAAGACCGTAGCTGCTGACTTTGACACTTGGCGTGAAGAACGTGGATGTACTGGTAAAATCTTTATCGGTGGGTTTTCGCAAGGAGGAATTCTCGCCATGTCTTTGTACAAAAGCGGCGTTGCTGCAGATGGTTATGTGATCATGAGTGGTTACATGCTACCACAATGGGCTGACGGGAATTGGTTAAAACAGGTTCCTGTAATCCAAACACACGGCATGGCAGATCCCGTAATTCCTTTTGAATGGGCCGAGGCGAGTGCTCAACGACTCGAACAAAATCCGAATTACACGTTTCAGTCGTATCAGATGGGGCACCATTTAAATGCCTCTTGTATGGACGCCATTCAGCAATTTTTAAGCGAATTGCTTTAACATTGTTGCAATACGTAAAGCGGCATTACCACTTCCATAGCCACTATAGCTATAGTCTCCTTGGTACGCCAATGCATCCGTGATCATTTCAGACAAATCCAAATCATTTGAAGTGAACAGTCGATTTACCTTTAAGTCAATAAGTTCTATCCACTCTGTTTCATTTCGTAAGGTTACACAGGGCTTCTTTGAGAAGAAGGCCTCTTTTTGCAACCCACCACTATCTGTTATGACTACACTCGTATGCTTCAACGCATATAGCATTTGTAGGTAGCTTGCGGGCGGCGCCAACTGTACCTTGAGCGTTAAACCAAACTCTTTTAGCTTAGCGGCAGTCGAAGGATGCAACGGCATCCACACTGGAATGCACTTTTCATGAACACGATTTAATTCCTCAACGAGCTGCTTCAACCTTTTGGGATCAGAGACATTTTCAAATCTGTGCATAGTCGCCAATGCGAATGGCTCCTTGAAAAAAGCTTCCTCTCCCATCTCGGGGTGATATGCTGCATTTGGCAAGAACGTATGCAGTGCATCATACATCACATCCCCTACATTTTCAATCTGAACATCAAACGCACCATAGCCTTCCTTGAGTAACGTAGCGGTGGCGTTATCATTTGGTGTGAACAATACTTTTGACATCCGATCGGTCAAAATGCGATTCATCTCTTCCGGCATCCTTAGGTTGTAAGAACGCAATCCAGACTCTACATGGACTAATGGAATCTCCAACTTTGTGGCCGCCAGAGCACCCGCCAAGGTAGAGTTTGTATCGCCATACACCAGTACGACATCAGGCTCTAGTTCTCGAACAATAGGTGCCAATTCAGCTAACATTTTTGCCACCATTTCGGCATGCGCCATGTTCCCACATTCCAGCATTGCATAAGGTTCGGGAAGTTGCATTTCTTCAAAAAACACCTTACTCATACGCACGTCGTAGTGCTGCCCGGTATGAATCGTAAACTCTTTTATACCAGAATCTTGAAGCGCCTTACTTACAGGAGCACTTTTAATGAATTGCGGGCGAGCACCAATGATTGTTAGTACTTTCATTCTGCTGATTTCGTTAAGATGATTTGATCACCACGTAGCTCATATTCATCCCCATTTAAGGGACAACTTGCCTTACCGTTTTGATCAAAATCTAAGCGCTTTCCATGTCGGCTTACCCATCCTATTCTTCGGGCCGGTACACCAACCATCATGGCATATGGAGCTACGTCTTTCGTTACTACAGCACCGGCTCCGATAAAAGCATAGGCACCAATCTTGTGACCGCAAACAACAGTAGCATTTGCACCTATCGTTGCGCCTTTTTCGACGATCGTTTGAGCATAGGCTTTCTGCTCAAAAAAGCTCCTTGGAGCCTGCACATTCGTGAAGACCATAGATGGACCTAGAAATACATCA
This sequence comes from uncultured Schleiferiaceae bacterium, assembly GCA_965656315.1. Taxonomy (GTDB): domain Bacteria; phylum Bacteroidota; class Bacteroidia; order Flavobacteriales; family Schleiferiaceae; genus UBA10364. Next base: position 50,754 of record CBFHKC010000002.1, read on the forward strand.
TCCTGTATGATTACACCTCCGTAAACACTGACGTTATTTTGAATTTTCACGCCGTTTCCAATAAGGACATCGTCTGCAACGAAGACATTTTGTCCAAGGTTGCAATTCGCACCAAGAACTGCGCCAGCCATGATATGTGAAAAGTGCCAGATCTTCGTTCCTTCGCCAATCTTGGCGCCAAGGTCGATCACTGCTGTGTCATGTACGAAGTAACTCATAGGGCAGTAAAATAAGATGCAATAGTAGTTGCGATGTATATCTGATCTTCCTCACTGAGAAGTTCGTCAATAGGGAGTGACAGCACACTTTGTGCAAGTTCAGTGCTCACGAGTACCTCAGCATTGGGATCAAAATGCACGTATGCGTGTTGAGTATTCAGTGTTTTCGGATAATAGATCATCGTCGCGATGCCCGATTTTTTGAGATGTTCTTGAAGTCTGTCTCGGTGGCCGTTACCTACCTTAATGGTGTACTGGTGATAAACATGAGTGCTAGAGGGATTAAGCGCTGGAAGTACGATATGCGCAAGGTCACTCAATAGTTCTTTGTACCGTTCAGCAAGCCTTTGTTTTCGGGAAATACTTCGATTGAAATGGTTCAGTTTTACTTCAAGTGCGGCCGCTTGCAATGGGTCCAACCGACTATTAATTCCGATCGTATCGTGAATGTATTTTTTAGATTGGCCGTGTTTGGCAATCATCTGGGCTTTAGCTAAAAGCGAGGGGTCTTGGCTACAGACGGCCCCACCATCCCCCAGTGCACCTAGACTTTTGGTAGGAAAGAAACTAAAAGTACCAAAGGCACCTACGGTTCCTGCATATTTGCCTACATACTTGCCAAAAGTGAACTGTGCACCAAAGGCTTGTGCCGTATCCTCAATGATAGGAATACCTCCCGTAAGTATTTCTAAGGCCTCTATATCGGCACATTGGCCATAAAGATGAACGGCAATAATGGCCTTTGTCCTTTTTGTAACTCGCTTTGCTGCCGATTCAGCATCGATACAAAACGTGTGCTCGTTCACATCACACCAGATCGCCGTAGCGCCTAATAAAGCGATGACCTCAGCACTTGCCGCATAGGTGAAGGCTGGAACAATGACTTCATCACCAGAACCTATGCCGAGTGCCATTAAAGCAATCTGTAAGGCGTCTGTACCGTTTCCTACTCCGACTATGGGTGCACCTAAATACTTTCCACATGACTGCTCAAATGAAGTCACTTTTGGTCCACCGATGTATTGACCGCTATGCACGGCACTAAGAACAGCATCGTCTAATTCACGCTGATATTCAGCATGAATTCGAGGAAGGTCAATCATTTTTATAGTTTTCACCAGAAACGCTCTTTAGCTCGATGCAAATTAAGGCGAAAGTATGGGCTAAAAAAGACCGCTACAAAGGCCTTGCCTTGAAGCGGTCTTCAAATTAGTAGAGTACACGAATCTTAGTACTGCGGTTTCGACAAAATCATCAACCAAGTCCGCTTTTACTCTACATAGTTTTGAGCTTATGGAGTCACTATCCAGCGTGCTGTAGTCGTAGACGATGGAGTAGTTAGTCGAACTAAGAATGTACCTCCTGTCTCTGGCACTGTAAAATGCACCTCAGTGTCACCTAGCTGAAGCTGTTGATTGAATAATATCTGTCCATTCATATTGGACACTTGGAAAGTACCCGTCTCAGATAACGCGGGGAATCTAGCTGTTCCAATTGGCGCTTGTGACGGATTTGGGAACACTTGAAATTCTTGCGTTGTAGTAACTACATCCGTTGCATCTGGCATTTTAGCCGGTCCTCGGTTTGGACAAAGTAGCGTGGATGGACTTCCGTTGGTCGTCTTTACCATATATACGCGGTCACGTCCGGTGTAAATCTGTGTGCTTTGGTTGGCTGAGAAACTATTGTAATTGGACAAGAAGTAATAGTAGGATCCATTGAATGCGACATTCGCATAGGTGCTCAGTGAGGCTTTAATATCCGTAATTGAGTTCGCCGCGAAGATATTGTGACCATTGTTAAGTTGCAGGTGATCTAAATTAGTTGCCTGGATTCCCATCGAATTACTTGTAAAATGACATCCTGCATTATTTGCAAGATTAATACCCGCATTGTAAACCTCTAGGCCTACGGTGTTGTTCTCAAAAGAACTGCAAACAGGGCGTAAGTCAAGGCCATCTGAATACAGCCCTTCCCTAGTATTTCCGGAAAAGATGCAACGTTCTATGAATGCCGTCCCCTTTTGTGCTTGTAGCTCCAGTCCTTTTTCACAAGAAATAAAGGCACTGTTCAGTATTCGAGTTGAGGAGCCTGAAATCTTTGCACCCTCAATACAAGCAGAGAATTCATTTGAATCAAAGAGTTTGGGAGATTTTAAAGCGCGATATCCGAGCTGGGCATTTTTAAAATAACAGCGCTGTATGCTAGCATCTGTGTCGCTTGTAGCTAAGGCCGGTGCTCCACCAGTAAATACACAAGAGTCTAAGTAAGTGGAGGTATTGCGAATATCCAATCCCGGCCACTGCTTATTGCTAGACATGGTAAAGGAGCAACGTAGCGCCTCGAAAGGTGAAAGACTACGAAGAGTTGCCTTGTTCCTATAAACTACGTTAGAAGCTACGAAACGAGTCTTTTGCAATGAACTAAGTAGAGTAACCTGAGTACTGATGACAACGTTGGCTCCATTGAACAAAAGCTGACCTCCGTTGGGTGCGTAAAACTGGTGCCCTTCTTCTAGGTTGAGTGTACCTTCGCCGACCGGTGAAAATTTCGCGCCTTGTACGATTTGGAATTGGCTACGTGATGTGATTGCAGCGCCATCCCAAAATACAGAAGAGCCCGGTTCGAAAATAAGCTGCCCTCCTTTTTCGACGATGAGTTCTGCGCCTTCGTTCAACCGTAAAATACCGCCTTGATTAATCCTGAGGACAGCGCCTTTTCTTACACGGAGTACTGCTCTACCTGAAATCCCTCCTACTTCTAAAGTTCCGTTTATAGTTACTACGGCTGGCTTACAATTCTCCCCGATAAATACTTCGATGTTTTGAGCGTTATCAGCGCTGATACCGCTACCTGTAAATCCTATATCTACGGGTAAACCTATACCGAGAGTTGCTTGAGGTTGTACGGTGATCGAAGGGATTGTAGAGAGGTACGGTGAGGATTGGTCGCGCTCTTTAGCTATGTTGTACGACTTTGACAATATCCCACCAGCATTCGGAATTGCTTCGTGCATACTACGAAGAGTAGACATGCAATAACCAATCACATTTTCATCCGTGTAAATATGCTCGGTATTGGCCGAACCTCCGTCGGAAATCACGCCTGGCGAATAATAGGAATGAAAAGGTATCTCACTCATCTTTGAACGAAGCACAGCAGTCTTGTAATTTTCAGGAAGATCCAAAGCGCTGTAACTCGGCACGAAGGTGTGTGTAGGGCTAAACACATTTGTCATGAAGCTTTCAAAAGCCGCTCCAGTAGTAGTAAAGGATCCAGGTAATTCAGCGTATTTTTTTAAGTAACCAATTTTATCCACAGTCGTTCCTTGCGCGGTCGCATTTCCAATCAACTTCGCCAAGCGCTTATTCGTGTGTTGCTGTGCTTTTACTACGCCTGCGTCGATCTTCGTTTGCTGCATTCCAAAAACACCTCCCCAATAAGCGAACTGTTTTGCTTTGAATGCTCCGAAAGAAGATGTCCATTCGATGCGTTTAAACGTAAAAGGGAGTTGTCGCTTATTGCCAACATACAGGTATTTCGAAGTACTCTGATGTGCATCTATGTCCGCGCCAATCGCCTTAATGAGCTTAGTTCTACCTGTTGTATTGAAGGTTAGCGTATCGGGATGATTACCAAGATGGTGTCTATAGGGTATTTCACGAGTTTTGCCCCAGGATAATAAACGCTTCTGATTGTCGTCAATTGAGGCGATATCGCCTAAGTCACTTCCATTACAAATTGCAAATCGGCGAAGGTTAGGCTGCTCGTGATTCAATAGCTGAAGAAGATGGAATCGGTCTGTGCTTGCGCTTTGCTCGTAGTGCTCAATAAGCATTTCACGGGCTGCATCAGAGTTGATTGCTTTATCATAGCTCTGTTTGCCTGGAAGCATCCATAACAATTCCCCCATTCGCTTGGCTGCAGCTTGCATTCCTACGGGAATAAAGGCACCGCGATGTGGTGTATCAAACGTACCGAAGGCAGCAATGTCAAAACAACACTCCTTACGCTCGATCTCTAACAATGCTGCACGAGAGATCAAGCCACCCATTGACGCTCCGACTACCACCATAGGATAAGTAGGCTTCTGGTCATTTACCCATGCTAGCGTCTTTATCAGACTTTGCATATTCTCTTTGATTGATAATCGGGAGTTTTTAAAATCGAGATGAACGATATCAAACCCCGACTGGCTAAGGGAGTCGTATAGCCAGGAGAGTTTTTCCATACCTAAGTACACGCGCTCATCGCCATTAAAAATATAACCTGAGGAAAGCCCTTCATAAGAAATCACACCATAGTTTTTCGTGGCACTTTCAAACCCTTCAACGAGTACAAGAGGTTTTTGCAAGCCTAGGTTTTGATCCGCATACCGGACGGAAACCTTTGCTGGCTCTTCAGGCTCGAAGGTTTGATAACAGGATGGGGATGGTAGTGCTGCTGTTGAAAATTCTTCATGGGCCAATTCTACATTGAACACCACATTAAGATATAGTGCACTCTCCAGCACTCCGGCGTTCGATTTTGCACGAATTCGAATCTTCAGGGATTGTGCTTCGATATTGGTAGCTGGCGAAGAATACTGCACGGTGATTTTCTGATCTAATCTGACGGTTTGAAACCCTTTGCCATCTGCGAAATCTATATCGAAAGTTGAAGGTAGGTTTTGGTTGGATTGAACCAAGGAATTGGGCAATTCAAAGGTCACCCTTGCAGTGCCATTTGAAGCATATATTGCCGGTGCAAGAGACCCCGCGAAGAACGTAGTAAACGTATCGATGCCCTTGCGTGCTGAATCAATCGGACTTTGGTTATGGATGAAATATTGCTGCTGCGGATCAAGGTATTCGAATTCTGGGATCAAGGTGAATTGGCCACTTGAGAAATCGAAGTAACCATTAGACAGGGCATCGTCCTTTATTTCTTGAAACTCAAACCAATTAATAAATAGCGGTACGTCTACTCTACTTTCGGCAGCGCTAGACGTGGCGATAAAATCCTCTATGGGTACTAAATAAGGAGTCTTATTGCCGAACAGCAGTCCGTTAGAGGCGATACGTTGACTTTGATACAGGTCGACGTACATTTCTTCCATGATTGCCGTTCTAGTGACAGGGCCACCGATGCTACCATCAAAGTTGTGTAAGTCGGCATCGGTATCCTCGAGCATATACCTTAGCGCACTTTGGTCGTGAAGTAGCCCGGATGGGAATAGCGCATCTGGTAGCTTTTCAAAGAGAAATTTCGTGGAATCGACAGTCTGTGCAGTGGTTGTTTGAAGGACCGATAGCATGACCGTCAATGAAAAAAATGCAAGTAATTTTCGCATGGTCTGGGGGTTTAAATAATGGCACTATTGCCTGGTCTATTTAAATTGGCCCCAGAGGAGACATAAGTCCAAAGAATGTGAAAAACTCAGTGGTATTCACAAAAAAAGCCCTTCTGACCGAAATCAAAAGGGCTTTAATATTTTGCAATCAATGGATTACATTGCGCTGTCAAGTTTCGCAGCAAGAACTTGTTTGCTTGTTGCGCCTACTTGTTTGTCAACGATTTCACCGTTCTTAAATACCAAAAGGGTTGGGATGTTACGAACACCGAACTGCTGAGCTACAGCACCTTCAGTATCTACGTTCAACTTACCTACAACTGCCTTTCCATCGTAGTCGTTTGACAATTCGTCAACTACTGGTCCAACCATACGACATGGTCCACACCATTCTGCCCAAAAATCAACCAAAACTGGCTTGTCTGACTTTAGTACTACTTCCTCAAAGTTTGCTTCTGTTATTTCAAGTGCCATAATCTAAAATGTATTTCTTTTTCGTTGTCCAAAGGTACGTACAAGTTAAGGATGCAACCTATAGGCTGTAGCTATGAGCTGATTGATGTTATTCACACCTCAGGGTCCTAGGTTGTTAAAAAACTCACTTTAGGTCACAATTTTCGGATGTAGAACAGGGTTGAGCTCTAGTTCAGTAAGCAGCTCCTTCGATATGGTCACCTTGCGATCTTTTACTGGAAGTTTGACATCTAGCTTCTCTGCTACATCTACCACATGAAGCTTAACGCGTTTCTTTCCCGGGTACATCTCTAGCAGGCCATGTATGCTATCGACCACAGCAGTGTCTAAGGTTGCTAAGTCCAATTTTATCTCAAGTGCCTTACTCTGTTCTTCGAGTACATCCGCAAGTAACCTCACCTCGGCAACATCAATCATGAGACGTTCAATGAACCCCTCTCCTTGGCGCTGGTTAAACTTGCGTCCACGCACCCTTAGAAACAAGAGTTGCTCATTCTCAAAGAAGTGTCTGTATTTAAGGTAGTCTTCTCCAAACAACTTGAATTCATAGTCGCCTTTGAAATCTTCTAATCTGAAAATCCCCCAGCCTTTACCCATTTTGGAGACGCGATGTTGTGCCTCGGTCACAATCCCCGCTACCATAACGTCCCTTCCGAGAATACTCTCGATGTTGTGTAATCTGTTTAATTCCGCCGTACAGAAATACTGAATCTCTGTCCTGTAATCATCTAACGGGTGCGAGCTTAAGTACATCCCGTTAATCTCCTTCTCTTTCTTCAAGGCAATGATTGACGGCCATTCTGTAACCTCTGGCATTCGCGGTGGCGGTAAAGCCTCCCCACTGTCTTCTCCGAAGAGTGATGCCTGTGCACTTTCAGCATCGTTCTTTTTGTTCTGAACGTATTTGATAGCTTTTTCAACAAAGCTTCTTCCACCTTCTTCCTCAGCGAAATACATCGCTCGGTGCGTATTTGGAAAATCATCCATTGCGCCACCGAGAATAAGGCATTCGATGGTCTTTCTGTTCGCCTGTCTCAGATCAATGCGCTCAAGCATATCAAAAAGATTCTCATAGACCCCACCTTCTTCTCGCTGATTGATAATTTCTCGAACGGCATTCTCTCCAACACCTTTCATTCCTCCCATTCCAAAGCGAATTGCCCCTTCAGCGTTTACACTGAACCTTAGAAGGCTTTCATTAACTGATGGTCCTAAAACTGGGATTCCTCCTCTACGGCATTCCTCCATGAAGAACGTTACCGCTTTCAGGTCGGACATGTTGTTCGAGAGTACCGAAGCCATGAATTCGGCAGGGTAATGTGCTTTGAGGTAGGCGGTTTGGTAGGCTACCCATGCATAACAGGTAGAGTGCGATTTGTTGAAGGCGTACGAGGCAAATGCTTCCCAATCCTTCCACACTTTTTCTAAGACATCCCTATTGTGTCCGCGCTCTTCCCCTCCATCGAGGAACATCGGCTTAAGCTTATCGATGATGGCTTTTTGCTTCTTTCCCATTCCCTTACGGAGCATATCGGCTTGACCCTTTGAAAACCCTGCCAATTCCTGCGAAAGTAACATTACTTGCTCCTGATATACCGTAATTCCGTAGGTCTCTTTCAGTTTACCTTCCATCGCATCGAGATCGTATACAATCTCCTTTCTGCCGTGTTTACGGTCAATAAACTCGGGAATATATTCCAAAGGGCCTGGACGATACAGTGCGTTCATTGCAATGAGATCCGCGAATTCCGTGGGCTTCAATTCTTTCAAATACTTCTGCATCCCCGCACTCTCATACTGGAAAATCCCAACGGTTTCTCCACGCTGAAAAAGCTCATACGTCTTGGTATCATCAAGCGGAAAGCTATCTGGATCTAAATCCACATCGTGGCGTTGCTTTACCAAGCGACAGGCTTCTTTGATAATGGTCAGTGTACGCAATCCCAAGAAATCCATCTTGAGCAATCCAGCGTCCTCTACCACCGAGTTATCAAACTGTGTACACCACATTTCACTGTCCTTAGCGCGAGCCACAGGAACCAATTCCCGAATATCACTAGGAGTAATAATTACCCCACAAGCGTGAATCCCTGTATTACGAACTGAGCCTTCCAAGATACGCGCCTGGTTAATCGTGGTGGCCTCAAGTGATTCCCCTTCTGAGAGTTCTTTCAGCTGTTGCACCATACCCGCCTCTTCCGAACCGAACTTGCTACGGAGACCTTTATCGTCCAAGTCCCAGAGCTTTTTCAACTTCGTCATGTCAGGGATAAGCTTAGCAATACGATCGGTGTCTTGTAGCGGCAGCTCCAATACTCGCCCAGCATCCCTGATGGAGCTTTTCGCGGCCATGGTTCCATAGGTGATGATTTGGGCAACCTGTGGCGCACCATATTTATCAATCACATACTGAATGACTCTGTCACGACCTTCATCATCAAAGTCAATATCAATATCGGGAAGCGATACACGCTCGGGATTTAAGAAACGCTCAAAAAGTAGGTCGTATTTAATAGGATCTATATTCGTGATCCCTGTACAATAAGCGACGGCAGATCCTGCAGCAGAACCACGACCTGGTCCTACGCTGACCCCCATGTCCCTTGCTGCCTCACAAAAATCCTGTACGATCAAAAAGTAACCTGGATATCCGGTACGTGCAATGGTCTCTAGCTCAAAATCCAAACGCTCCGTAATGTCCGGAGTGAGTTCTTCATAGCGCTCCTTGGCCCCTTCATAGGTCAAATGGCGTAAGAAGGCATTCTCACCGCGCTGTCCGCCGTCGACTTTGTCCTGCGGATCTTGAAACTGCTCCGGAATATCAAACTCTGGAAGTAGTACGCTTCTTTCAAGAGGGTACAATTCTATTTTTTCAAGTATCGCCTTTGTCGTGTTAAGCGCTTCTGGCAAATCGGAGAATAACTCTGCCATCTCCTCTTTGCTCTTGAAGTAAAACTCTTGGTTCGGGAATCCAAATCTGAAACCTCGACCTCGACCAATCGGCGTACTTTTTTGTGCACCTTCTTTTACACACAATAAAATATCATGTGCATCCGCATTGTCTTGAGTGAGATAGAAGGTGTTGTTCGCTGCAATGTATTGAATGCCGTATTCCTTGGCATATTTTAACAACTGAAGATTCACATGGTCCTCTTCGTCTAATCCATGGCGGTTGAGTTCCAAATAGAAGTCTTCACCGAAGTGACCGTGCCACCACTCCAGGGCCTCACGTGCTTGAGCTTCACCGACGTTTAGATAGAGATGAGGCACCTCTCCACGTATACCACCGCTAAGGATGATCAAATCTTCCTTATGTTCTAAAAGTACCTGCTTGTCAATTCTTGGTACATAATAGTACCCGTTTAGCATTCCTTCACTACTGAGTTTAGCGAGGTTGTGGTACCCATTTTTATTTTTTGCGAGTACTACGATCTGGAAACCGTCGTCCTTTTTGCTTTTATCTAATCGGTCATTACAGACATAAAACTCGCACCCAATCACCCCAACAAAAGGGTATTCCTTCAAGGGCTCGTTGAGTTCTCCTGCTTTGACTTTTTTATTGTGTTCATAGGCCTCCTTATTCCCGGGGACCCCCATGATTGCTCGGTTAAAGTGAAACGCCCCCATCAAGTTACCTAGATCGGTCATAGCCACCCCGGCATGGCCATTATCTACAGCCGTATTCACCAAGTCACCGATTACCGTAGTGGCCTGTAAAATAGAATATTGCGTATGATTATGAAGGTGTGCAAATTCCACATCAGCTGAATGCAAGGTGGGAGTCGCTGAACCCGCCTTCTCAGCACCGCTCGTCTTTCCTAAACCCTCTTCGCGTTTCTTTTTAGCTTCATCTACAGCAAGTCCGATCGCTTCTATTGGAGCAGGATTGGCCAATTTAAAAGCATCAATAATGTGCTGCTCTTTCCCTAGCGTTTGCGCTCCGATCACCTCTAAACGCACCAACTCCAAGAATACACGCGCCGTTGCTTCTACATCAAAAGCTGCATTGTGCGCCTCGTCAATACCTTCATTGAAGAGATGACGGTGCAATTCTTCTAGTTTCGGCAATTTGAATTTACCGCCACGACCTCCAGGGATCTGGCATAGCGCCGCAGTGGTCTCCGTACAAGAATCCAAAGGTACTTTCGAGCCCAAGGGGTTTTCACCAAAAACACGCAAGTATTCGCACCCTGTGACATTCAGATCGAAATTCACGTTGTGCCCGATCACATACTCACACTTCTCTAAAGAGGCCGTAAAGATTTCGAGTACTTCCTGAAGTGGCTTACCTTCATTTTTCGCACGCTCCGTGGAAATGCCATGAATTTTCGTTGCATTGAACGGGATGTCATAGCCGTCCGGATACACGATGTGGTCTTGTACCTCGATTAGCGCACCCTTTTCATCGTGGATTTGCCAAGCGAGCTGAACCATCCTTGGCCAATTATCCAAGTCCGTGATCGGTGCATTCCAATCCTTAGGAAACCCCGTGGTTTCCGTATCGAAAATTAAAAACATAGCTCGTTAACCTTTAGATGTGTGCGAAGGTTAAAAATACGAAATAGAGGATGTAGAGTAGCACGATGTGAATAACTAATGATAGCTTCACAACATCTTAATAATCAGAAATATGGGATATTATCGCTTTGGGTAGAAAGGATGATCTTCAAGCGGTAAATGAGCAAAAGGATGTGCCTGATCATCCAGGGGTGTCAGCACAGTTTCACGCATCTGATGCACAATTGAAATCGCGTTTTCGGCTGCCTTTTCATCGAAGCCGCCCTGATCTAAAATATGCTGATAACTCTGAGTATGAAGCTCTGTAAACCCTTCAGTAAAATCAAATGACCAATCATCAAAACTGAGTGTTCTGAAGGTACGCTTGCCTTCGTTCGTTGCCGTTTCAGGCAGTGTCGACTCATTGATACTCAAGAACCATTTAATATTCGCACGTTCAAAGGACAGCATTCCAGAAGCCCTGTCGTGGGTCCTCAAATACACTTTTTGTGAAGTGAGTGGCCCAAAAATCCACTGCAGCATATCGAAAAAATGCACCCCGATGTTCGTTGCAATTCCTCCACTCTTCTCTTCATCGCCTTTCCATGATGCATAGTACCAATTCCCTCTTGAAGTGATGTAGGTGAGATCTACTTCAAAGACATGATCTGGCTCTTTGAGCCACTTTTGTTCTACGCGTTCTTTTAGCGCAATAACTTGTTCATGTAGTCGTAATTGGAGGATGGTAAACACCTTCTTTCCAGTGGCTTGCGCCGTGTTTGTCAAGCCTTGTATGTTCCAAGGTCGAAGGGTCAGTGGCTTCTCACAAATACAATGCGCACCATTGCGCAAAGCATAACGTATGTGACTATCATGCAGATAGTTGGGTGAACAGATGCTTATATATTCAACCGGTGTTCCGGCTTCTTGAAGCTTATTGAGATGGCGGTCGAAACGCTCAAACTCGGTGAAGAATGCAGCTTTAGGAAAATAGGCGTCCATGTGTCCCACGCTATCGCTAGGATCGTAGGCGGCAACTAATTGACCCCCGACCTCTTTAATGGCTTTCAAATGGCGTGGTGCGATGTAGCCAGCCGCACCGATGAGCGCAAATCTTTTCATTAACCTATGCGCTGATCGTAGGTACTTCCCATAGACGGGTTATCCCCCATCAAACGCGACATCATTTGCTTTTTCACAATGTTAAAGATGACCATATGGATGTCTTCAGTGACTTCCATATCCATCACTGGAGCGTGCACATTAATGGTCGCCAATTCAGAAATCTTCCCTCCTTTAAAACCACTCATAGCAACCGTCGTTACGCCTTGTGCATTTGCATACTCAAGCGCGTTAACTACGTTTTTAGAATTTCCAGAACCGCTGATACCGATCACAAGGTCATTTGGTCCGATAAAATTCTTGAGCGGTTCGATGAAAATATGATCCCAACCGATATCGTTTGCAATGGCCATCATCGAAGGCAAGTTGTCGTTGAGACAAATCATGCGGAATCGCTTATCTAGCCCATAGCTTGCACCCTTTAGGAAATCGCCAGCAGCATGAGAAGCTGAGGCTCCAGACCCCCCATTACCCATGGTGTAGATGGTTCCTCCTTTTTGATACGTGGTGTGAAATGCTTCGATAAGTGCCTCCAATGCTTTAGGGTCTAATGCGTCCAAGGTAGTCTTTACGAGATCTATGTAGTTTTGTGGATTCATATGCTGATGTTGAGAAGAATTGGCCACTAAAATAGTGGATTTATTTGCGCCAATTCAAATATCCCACCACACTCATCACGGAATATATCACCATCAGTCCTGTGTAAACCCAAAGTCCCTTGAAACCGTAGAGTAGCATTGTGGCGATATTAATGGGGATCCAATAATGAAAAGCGGTTCGTATTCGCTTGGTTTCCTGCCAAGTAGCTATCAATGCATACACTGTGGTGAGGGCATCTAAATACCCGAAGCTGACTCCGGGAATTTGCTGTAAAAAACTTCCCAAAGCGAGCGCGACCGGAAGCCCTAAAACGCCCCAACGCTGTTTACGCCAAGGCAAATCTATTAAAGGGACTTGGTCCAAACCGCCGTGGTTACTTGCCGCCTTGCTCCACATTCGCCAGCCATAAACCCCCATCAAAACATAGATGATATATAAACCTGTTTCCGCATACAGTTGAATGCGATAGAACAACACTACCGAACCTAAGGAGCTGAGAATTCCGACTGGCCAGGCCCATACCTTCTTTCGGATCAAAGCGATCAAGAAGAGCAGGCCAAGGGCCGTTGAGATGAGTTCTAAAATGAAATCGAATTGCATAAAAAAGCCCCGAACCTAGAATGGTACGGGGCTGTAAAAATAAGGATTGTGAATCAGATTACACCAACTGCTGTACGAGATCAGCCGCTTCTTGTAATGCGATAGCACTATGTACTTCTAGACCACTCTCGTCGATCAATTTTTTCGCTTCTACAGCGTTAGTTCCTTGCAGACGTACGATGATCGGCACCTCGATGTTGCCCATGTTTTTGTACGCATCTACCACACCTTGAGCAACACGATCACAACGAACGATACCACCAAAAATGTTTACAAGAATCGCTTTAACGCTCTTATCGCGAAGGATAATGCGGAATGCTTGCTCAACACGAGCTGCATCTGCAGTACCACCTACGTCCAAGAAGTTTGCTGGGTTACCACCTGCCATCTTGATGATATCCATGGTAGCCATTGCAAGACCTGCACCGTTTACCATACAACCTACGTTTCCGTCGAGCTTCACAAAGTTCAATCCAGCTTCGCCAGCTTCAACCTCTGTAGCATCTTCTTCACGAGTATCGCGCATCTCAGCGATGTCCTTGTGACGGTACAATGCGTTATCGTCGATAGTCACCTTCGCATCTACTGCTAAGATTTTATCGTCTGATGTTTTTAGTACTGGGTTGATCTCGAACAAAGAAGCATCAGCGCCCTCGTATGCACGGTATAGTGCGGTTACGAATTTGGTCATGTCTTTGAATGCAGCACCGCTCAAACCTAGGTTAAAGGCAATTTTACGTGCTTGGAATCCTGTAAGGCCAACTTTTGGGTCGATCTCTTCTGTGAAGATCAAATGTGGTGTTTCTTCAGCAACTGTTTCGATGTCCATCCCTCCTTCTGTAGAGTACATGATCATGTTGCGGCCAGTCGAACGGTTCAATAAAACCGACATGTAGAATTCAGAAGTTTCGCTTTCTCCTGGGTAGTACACATCCTCAGCAACAAGCACCTGGTGTACTTTCTTACCTTCAGCAGATGTTTGTGGAGTAACGAGTTGCATGCCCACAATAGACGCTGCTACTTCTTCAACCTTGTCAATGCCCTTTGCAAGTTTAACACCGCCACCTTTTCCGCGGCCACCGGCGTGAACTTGAGCTTTAACAACGTACCATTCCGTACCTGTTTCCTCGGTTAGTTTTTTAGCTTGCTCTACAGCTTCAGCTGGAGTCTGTGCTACTTTACCGCGTTGTATGCGAACGCCGTATCCTGCTAGAATTTCTTTTCCTTGGTATTCGTGGAGGTTCATAACTGTGCTTGATTTGTGCACAAATGTAGGGCACAGCCTTGGAATGAAGAACCCGAATTCGGGTAAAGTTGTTAAATGGGTATATGCCGCTTTATACCGATATTTGCGCTATGCTAAAAAACCTATCACTACTTGCAGGATTGCTATGTACCCCAGCTCTTCTTGCACAAAGCACCCTACCTAAAAAGCGTCTCGAAGTACCCGAACTGTCTGACAAGGAGATGGTTATTAATGGCGTTTTAGATGAACCGCAATGGGCAAGCGCTGGAGTGATCTCCACCTTAGACCAATTTTTTCCTGAGCCGGCACCTGCACCAAAAAATGCTGGAAGCAGTGTACACTTATTTTATACACAAAAAGGACTGTACATCTGTGCCGAGTTCAAAGACGAGCGAGCTAAAATTTTAAGTCAATTGACCCCACGTGATCGTGTGAATGCGAACACGGACTGGCTTCAGCTGATCATCAACCCGTTTAATGATGGCGCAAATGATTTTAACTTCTACCTCAGTGCTGCCGGCGTGCAAGGCGACTCGAGAGCTACGAGTAGTGGCGAAGAAGACGGTTCTTGGAATGCCGTGTGGAACAGTGCCGTTATTAAAGAGGATCATCGCTGGACCGCCGAGATTTTTATTCCCTACCGAGTATTGAGAATTCCCGAAACCCCTTCTGGGGTTCGACCCAATGCATGGGGATTCAATATTAAACGCCAAATTCGCTCTGACCGAACGAGTTACAGCTGGAACCCGATTGACCGAAACTTTGACAACGAAAGTCTACAAAGTGGTTTACTAGAAGGCATTCGCATCGAGAACCCACCGCTCCGAGTGAGTTTACGACCGAACCTAACAACCTCTGCACAAAAAAGTGGTGATGGCCCCGTTCGCAGCACGGGGACTGCAGGTGCGGATATAAAAATTGGCTTAAACAAGAGCTTCACCCTCGACATGACGCTCCTACCCGACTTTTCGCAAGTAGCCTTCGACGAACAATTTGTCAACTTCGATGCGTTCGAAAGACAGTTCGATGAAAACCGTCAATTCTTCACAGAAGGCGTGAATCTATTCAACAAAGGCGGACTTTTTTATAGCAGAAGAATTGGTGGAAATCCGAAAAACTTCACCAACGCCAACCTCGACGACCTTAGTAATACGACGCAAAGCTTCACACGCATGCTGAACGCCTCTAAGATTACGGGAACCACAGACAACAACTTGAGCATCGGTGTGTTAAATGCATTAACCGCAGCGAACTTCGTGAACGGTACAGACAGTAACGGCATGCCCGTAGAAGTCCTCACTGAGCCGATGACCAACTACAATGTGTTCGCTCTTGATCAACGCTTAGGTGGGAATAGCTCCATCGGTCTGATCAATACAAATGTCTTGAGAAACAATACGGAAGGTCCGGCACGCGATGCGAACGTCTCAGCGCTCACTACGAACCTAAACTTGCTGGAAAATACCCATTACATTAATGCAGCGTTCGCCCATTCTCGCATCACGGATGTAGATGCCTCTAATTTTGGAAGTTCCCTGGGCTGGCTAGCAGGTAAACAGAGTGGCGCATGGCGCTGGGAGCATGGCTTAGAACTCATCACTCCGAACTTTGATCCGAACGATCTAGGATTTCAACGCAGGGGAAATAAGTTTCACCAAAACGTACGTATCTCTCACCAAATTCTAGAACCTACCAGCCGATTATTGCGCAGGAGGCACCGTTTAGGGGTACAGTACAATAGACTTTATGATCCTGCGAAATTTGAGCGTTTCCATATTGAATACAGCTATTTCGAATTGACCAAAGGCTTCCTTGCATGGGGTTACAACGTTGAAACACGTCCTGCGGAATATGATTATTACGATCCAAGAGTATGGGGCCGTTACCGTATCAACCCCGCTTCTTTCTGGCACAACGCATGGGTCAGTACCGATTTTAGAAATCCGCTCGCGTTTGAGCTACGCGGCGGACAATGGTGGTGGGCCGATTATGGCGCACGCGGCTTGTATGGAGAACTACAAGTATTGGCCCGTATCAATGATAAACTCAATTTTAACGCAGAATTGGAACTGAGCAGCAACCACCAGATTGGTTGGGCGCAAACGGTAAGTGCTGACAGCGTGGGTATGGCATTACGCCACCGTCGATCACTGAGTCAAAGCCTGTCTGGACAGTATCTGTTCGGGCCGAACTCCTATGTAAGTCTAAATGTTAGACACAGTTGGAACCGGATTCAAAATGAGCAAATCTTTCACCTTGAGCAGGACGGATTGCTCAGTGTTTCAACCGATTATTCGGATCCAGACCTCAGAATTAATTTCTTAAATATTGACTTGAAATACGTGCTCTGGTTCGCGCCGGGTCGAGAACTGAATCTATTGTATCGCGCCTCTTTAGCCAATTCGGACAATCAAGCCGACCTGAATTATTGGCGCAACCTTCAAAGCGTGGGTGCCTTGCCTTCAGATCATTTGCTCAGCTTAAGAGTTGTTTACTTCCTAGACTACGCCGAAATCGTTAATTAACTCCCTAACTTGCAACTGTTATGATTTCAATTTCAGGCGTTCACAAAAATTACGATGACACCAGGGTGCTTAAAGGCATCGATGCGAACATTCATAAAGGCGACTTTATCACAATCGTAGGTGCCTCAGGTGCTGGAAAAAGCACCCTACTCCACCTCATCGCAGGTTTAGATACAGCAAGCGAAGGAAGTATCTCATTTGATGGGCTACGTTTAGAAAACTTGGACAAAACTGCACTGAATCATTTGCGCAACCAGCGCATTGGACTCGTATTTCAGTTCCATAATTTATTACCGGAACTCACCGCCTTAGAAAATACGACGCTTCCTAGCTGGATAGGAGGAAAAATGGATGCTTCCGTAGAACAACGTGGGCGTCAACTTCTAGATGATTTAGGTATAGCTCACCGCGCTAACCACCTACCTAATGAAATGAGTGGTGGCGAACAGCAGCGCGTTGCTATTGCCCGTGCACTTATGAATGCACCCGATATCTTACTTGCGGATGAACCCACAGGAAATTTAGACAGTTCGAATGCGCATGCTGTCCATGCATTGCTTCAAGAACTCAATGAGAAACACGGACAAACTATAGTGGTGGTTACCCATAATAACGAGCTCGCGAAATTGGGCTCGGCACGATGGCAAATGGCCGATGGCGTTCTGATAGCACAATAAATATGGGACTGAGCAAAGGCGAATTGGCCGAATTCCTTGTCGAGAAGGCGGAACAATACGCGAAAAAAAGTTTTGTTGAAGACGACCCAATACAAATTCCACATCGTTTTTCCCATCCTCGTGATATCGAAATCAGTGGATTATTAGCAGCCACCTTAAGTTGGGGAAATCGAACTACCATTATTGCAAAAAGTACAGATCTCATGAACCGCATGGACGAGAGTCCGGGGAGTTTTGTGGCTGGTGCTAGTGAAAGTGATTTAAAAAGCCTGGAAGGATTCAAACATCGAACCTTTCAAGATGTCGATATCAAGGGTGTTCTTGTTGCGCTGCAGCAACTCTACCGAGAATACGACTCTATCGGTGCATTCTTTGCTGCTCATCTAGGCAACGATGCCGAAGATCTAGGCCCAGCATTTTTAGCCTTCAAACACTATTTGCTTACCCATGGGTTGCCACAGCGCGCGAGTAAGCATTTTGGGGACCCTTCAAAGGGCAGTGCATGCAAGAGATTAGTGATGTACAGCAGGTGGATGACTCGCAGCAACAGCGAGCAGATTGATTTTGGACTTTGGCCTATTTCGCCTGCCCTGTTGAGTATTCCGTTAGACGTACACAGTGGACGTGTAGCACGGAGCTTAGGACTGTTGTTGAGATCGCAGAATGACTGGAAGGCCGTAAAAGAATTGGATACTCGGGTGCGCGATATCCTTCCCAACGATCCGGCGAAGTTAGATTATGCGCTGTTTGGACTCGGCGTCTACGAGCAGTGGAAATAGGCGTTAAAGTGCCATACACCCTGGGATTTCTTGGGCTTTTCTGTAGCGGGCAATGATCGAATCTACATCAAGCATCATCTCTTTTGCGCTAATGGACACAAATTTACCCGTCTTGCTTTTACGCTGTTCAACCTGAGCCTCCGTACTGTCGAACAAGGCCTCTACCATAGCAATACGCTGGTGATCAGCAGGAACAATGAATTTAAACAAATAAACAGCAGGCCACTTTCGCTGTGATAGCTTTTCACGAAGGCCTTGATACGGATCTTGACTCATACGGGTTGAATTGGACTACAAAAGTAACGCCGATTCTGTCAATGGCAACGATTTCAGATAGGCTTTTGCCGCTTCCATCTTAGGATGCAGGTATTCGTCCTCTTCAATCACTGGACATACCGATCTAAACTCTTGAAGCATTGTTGCCAATTCTCCCTCACCCAATTCTCCTCTCAAATACATGGCCTGAGAAGCATTGATCAGTTCGATTCCTAATACACTATACAGGTTATCAACCACCTTTAATAGTTTCGTCGCCGCATTCGCCCCCATGCTCACATGATCCTCTTGTCCATTCGAACTTTCGATACTATCCGCGGAGGCAGGTGTACAATATTGTTTGTTCTGACTTACAATGCCCGCAGCTGTGTATTGAGCGATCATCAAACCGCTGTTCAAACCTGCATTCTTCACTAAAAACGGCGGGAGTTCACGGCGCCCAGAGATCAATTGATACGTTCTACGTTCACTAATACTGCCCAATTCGTGCAGCGCCAAAGCTGCATAATCCAACACCAACGCAAGCGGCTGACCGTGGAAGTTACCTGCACTCACTACCGCATCTTCTTCCTCTAGAACAACCGGGTTATCAGTAGCCGCATTCGCCTCTACATCAACAACTTCTATAGCGTGTCTTAAAGCATTTTTAGAAGCGCCATGAACTTGAGGCATGCATCGGAAACTGTAAGGATCTTGAACATGTTGCTTCGCTTTATGCATGCTCGGACAAGGGTTCAACCAAGCTAAAATGCGCTGTGCAGTCTTCACCTGCCCCCATTGCGGACGGGTTGCATGAACTCCAGGCGTAAATGCTTCTATTCTTCCATCGTGAGCAAGCGTAGACAGTGCTCCGATTTTATCGCATAAATAATCCAGTTTCTGTCCTTGGATGAGTGCATAAACAGCATGTGCAGACATGAATTGTGTACCGTTCAAAAGGGCTAAACCTTCTTTAGAAGCTAACTCGAATGGCGTCCAGCCACGATTGCCTAGTTGCGCTAAGACTGCTTTTGTTTCCTGCTTCTCTCCTTTATACCACATTGAGCCTTCACCGAGCAACGGCAAGCTCATGTGTGCCAAGGGCGCTAAATCACCACTCGCACCCAGCGAGCCTTGCTGATAAATAACCGGTAGTGCACCGCTGTTGTACATCTCTATCAAAGACTCCACGACCCCTAGGCGAATACCACTCACCCCTTTTGCAAAGCTTTCAACTTTCAGCGCTAACATCAGGCGAATGACTTCTACCTGAACGTAATCTCCTGCGCCACAAGCATGAGAACGAACAAGGTTCGTTTGTAATTGGCCCAGCTGCTCAGGAGAGATCTCCACATTACATAAACTTCCGAAGCCTGTATTCACGCCATAAATCGGACGTTCACTGCGCGCTGTTTTGTCTTCTAAAAACGCACGTGAAGCTCGAATGCGTGATTTAGCCTCCTCTGAAATAGCTAAAACTACCTCACCATGAGCGATGGCTTCGTATTGAAAGTAATGAAGTGGTTGGGATCCGAGTACGATTGTTTCCATGAGTGTGTTTGTGTAATAGGGTCCCCGAAAATACGCCATAGATTCAACTTCTTGACCAACTCTTGAACCTTCGAGATGAATATGCGTTTAGAATCTTAGAAAAACCCACTATAATGAAGCATTACGTAATCATCGGCGGAAGTAAAGGAATTGGAAAAGCAACAGCAGAACTTCTTGCTGCAGAGGGCCATGAGGTGACTGTATTTAGCCGTACTCCTTATGAAGGTCCAGCGCACACCATCCAATGGGAAGAGTTTGATGTACTTTCGGACGATTGGGAAGATAAAATGCCAGAAGACATCGACGGTCTTGTATACAGCGTAGGGTCAATCACCCTAAAGCCATTCCGTGGTCTTAAACCAGAAGTGTTCGAACAAGACTTCCAACTTCAAGTGATGGGTGCCGTTAAAGCCTTACAAGCCGCTCAAAAGAACTTTAAAAAAGATGCCATTCCTTCATGTGTGCTTTACTCCACTGTTGCAGTGCAACGCGGTATGCCTTTCCATGCAACGGTAAGCGCTTCTAAAGGTGCTATTGAAGGATTGACTAGAGCTATTGCTTCTGAATGGGCACCGAAAGCTCGCATTAACTGCATCGCTCCTTCTCTTACGGATACCCCATTAGCTGGTAAGCTGCTGAGTACACCAGAGAAAAAAGAGGCTATAGGAGGAAATAACCCGATGAAACGCGTCGGAGAAGTCGCTGACATAGCAGAAATGACTGCATTCCTGCTCAGCGATAAAGCCTCTTGGATGACCGGTCAGGTGGTTCATATTGACGGAGGACAAAGCGTTCTTTAACGTTCCTCTAACCTTGTACCTAACTCGCCATGTTTCACAAGACCTTTTATCAAGAGCAACTTTCCACTTTAGAGAAACGCTTCAGAACAGCACTCGTTAACACCATCGGTGGACCGAGAACTGCTTTTATAGGAATTACTGGATCTGACGGAGTGTGGAACGCCGGCACCTTTTCTAACGTTACCCACGTCGGCGCCCACCCCGCTCAGATCAGTGTTCTTTTTCGACCAAACAACGGCTCTCGTCATACCTACTCAAATTACAAGACCCTAGGAAGGCTAACGCTCGTCGTTCTTCCTTTTAGCGAAAATGAACGGGTGCATAACGCTAGCGTCAATGCTCCGGAAGGTGTGTTCGAATGGACCCATCTTGGAGGTGAAGTGGCTACTGTAGAAGGTTGGTCACACCCCATTCCTTTGAAAGCGCTCTGGGCCGTAGAACTTTCTTTTCTCGAAGAACACACTTTAGGGAACGGCTGCATATATACCGTTGGTACGATTGAAAAAATTGGACTCGGATCAAGGGCGAGCTTGGAAGAAGATGGAACGCTTTGTTTTGAATCTTCTCCCGCCCTCGCACTAGGACTCAACACCTATTTAGAGGTTGCTGATCGTAAAAAACGCCCCTACCCATCTGCTTCATCTTTAGGTTTTTAGCATTTATATGGCACCGGTGGACATCGTTTGGTTTAAAAGAGATTTTCGCCTCTTAGACCATGCGCCATTAACGGCAGCTGTTGCAAATACTCGTCCCCTACTTTTAGTGGCCTTTATTGAACCCTTACTGTTCCAACTCCCTCAATATCAAGAGCGTCAGATACGTTTCATTCAAGATTCTGTCATTGATATCAATGCCCAATTAGGTATTCCCGCCTTGCAGCTTATGCACATGGAGCCCGTAGACTTTTTCCAGTACGTGCAGCATAAATTTGGCATTCATACCGTTTACAGCTACCAAGAGACCGGCATAAAGCATACGTTTGACCGTGATCTTTACATGAAAAATTGGTTCCAAAATCAAGGGATCCTATGGCATGAATATGTCGCCAATGGCGTGCAACGCGGGTTGCGCAACCGAAGAAATTGGGTAGAGAAATGGTATCAAGAAGCCGGTGCACCTTTACTTCCAGCACCCATCGAAGCACTACAGGATAGATGTCTAACGTTACCGAGCGATCATGAGCTAAATTATTTTGAAGAACCCTATGAGCCGCACCCGTACCTTCAAAAAGGAGGTGAAAGGCGTGCACATAAGGTGTTGCATAGCTTTCTCTACGACCGAATCTCATCCTATGCACGGAGCATTTCAAAACCGCTCGAATCGCGCAAAGGTTGTAGCCGAATAAGTCCACACCTGGCCTGGGGTAACCTGAGTATTCGTCAAGTTTTTCACGCAATGACCGCAGCTGACCCTACGGGAAACAAACGCAACTTTACGGCTTTCGCAGATCGATTACGCTGGCAAGCTCATTTCATCCAGAAATTTGAAAGTGAATGGGAATACGAGTTCCGTACGATCAATCGGGGTTTTGAAGAATTAGATGCACGTAAAACATGGAGTCCAGCTCTCTTTGAAGCATGGAAATCAGGAACTACAGGCGTGCCCCTTGTCGATGCTTGCATGCGCTGTTTGCAGGCGTCCGGGTATTTGAACTTTCGTATGCGTGCTATGGTGGTAAGCTTTTACAGTCACCATTTGTGGTTGCCATGGAAGCCGGGCGCAGATTATTTGGCCTCCTTGTTCACAGATTTTGAACCCGGCATTCACTATGCCCAATTTCAAATGCAAACTGGCTATACCGGCATCAACACCATTCGCATCTACAACCCCATCAAACAAAGTCAAGATCACGATCCGGAAGGAAGATTTATAAAAATGTGGATTCCCGAATTGGTGCATATCCCCCCTCCATACATTCATGAACCTTGGAATATACCGCCATTAGAAAAGCAAATGATGGGCTACCAGACCGGATCCTATCCTGAGCAGCCGGTAGTTTCTTTACCCAAAGCACGTAAGCGCGCATCGGACGAGTTATACGCCATGCGAAAATCAGCTGCCGTTCGAGGAGAAGGTACTCGTCTGCTCGATAGACATGTTAACCCAGGCCCGAGGAAGAGTTAAAGTTCTTCCACCAAACGGAATCCCTCACCGTGCACGTTCTCAATTTTTAATCGAGCATCTACCTTCAGATACTTACGCAGTTTAGCAACGTACACATCCATAGAACGTCCTGTGAAGTAGTTGTCTTCTTTCCAAATTTTCAAAAGGGCCTTGGAACGCGGCAACAGCTGATTTTTATGCGCTACCAATAATTTCAGCAGATCACTTTCCTTCGGACTTAAACGAATGGTGTCCCCATCACCCTGGAGCTGACGAATCTTAGGCATAAATGTAAATGACCCCAAGACCAATTCATCCGGCTCATCGTCCATTTCAGAAATTTTACGACCGATAATCGCTTGGATCTTATAGAGCAATACATCTGTGTCGAACGGCTTCACTAAATAATCGTCCGCTCCAGCGGCATAGCCTGCAATGATGTCCTCCTTCTGCCCTTTAGCCGTCAAAAAAATTAGGGGCTGACCATTGTCTATTTCCTTCACCTCGGTGCCAAGTGTGATACCATCTTTCTTTGGCATCATGATATCGAAAATACACAACTCATAGGTTCCTTGCTTGTAAGCGCGAAGACCTTGTACACCATCACGCTCGAGGGTTACCTCGTAATCATTAAACGACAAGGTATCGCGAAGTAGGTTACCGAAATTGACATCGTCTTCAACTAGTAAGATGCGTTGTTTCTCCATGAGGTAAGCTGTTTTAAGAGGTTTTAGGTAGGAATATAGTAAATACAGAGCCCTCACCGCTTGTGCTTTGCACTTTGATGGAACCTCCGTGTTTTTCAATTATTTCTTTAACGAAAGACAGGCCTAGACCGTGTCCTTTTACATCGTGAATGTTTCCTTTGGTTGCACGGAAGAAGCGGTCAAATACTTGGCTAAGCGTCTCCTCATCCATACCTATGCCACGATCTTTTACTACAATGATATACTGGCGCTCTTCTTCTGCTAGACTTACTGAAATCTGAGGCTCCTCTGTGCTGTATTTTATGCCGTTATCAATCAGGTTGGTGAGCGCGCTTTTGAATTGGGTGGCATCCCCCATGAATTGATAATCCCCGGTACGAATACTCAGATCAATCCATCCATTACGCTGACTCACAGCTAATTTAAAGTGTTCTACAGCCTCTTCTACCACACGTTCTATAGACATGGGCGCTACAGCTAACGTAAGTTCCTCCTTATCCATCATAGACATTTGAAGTACACTTTCCATCTGAGCATTCATCCGCTTATTTTCCACCTTGATGATCGAGAGGTAGTTTGCAAGCTGCTCAGCATTCATCTTCTCTCCATTCTTGATCAATTGATCCACAGCTAAATTGATCGTGGCTAAAGGTGTTTTGAACTCGTGGCTCATGTTGTTGATGAAATCGCTTTTCACATCAGCAAGACGCTTTTGTCTACGACCTTGACGCTGCACTCCAAAAAATGCCACTAGAATCACTGCGGAGAACAGTAACGACGCTATCAAACTCAGGTAGACACGGCGCGCGAGATAGAATTTCTCACTGGGGAAGTACAGAAGTAATTGGCGTGTAGGACCGAAAAAGCTTTCCGCTAAAACATAATTGAATGTTGCGCTTTTCGGATCAAATCCTTCGCTAGCCAATGGGCTTAAATAACCGTTTTCAACCACAGCCCATTGAGGAGTCGTACGTACTCCATTTTGGCTGAGCTCATCAATGATAATGCTATCTAACTCGGACGTACTGAGCTGTGTTTCCCATGGCAGAGAGCTCTGAAAATTGTCTAGAAATCCACCAAACAGTGACGAATCAGACAAACCTCCTCCTCCGTACGGATTCTGTACTTGGGCGTTTGACCACCGCAAGGTCGTTTGTCCCATCGGAGTATTTATGGTCAGAACACTGTCCCCTGCAGCCGAAGTGCGAAGGGTACCCATACTTTTCCTACGAATGAACAAGCGAACACGTTCATTTAAATCCGATGCCGTTTCACCGACAGAGGATTCGAACTGCTGTCGTTGCAGTTCAAGTTGTCCTGAGAGTAAGTTGAGCTGTAATAAAAGTGCACCTAGAACCGCTGCTGTTAAGATAGCAGTGATAGAATTGGCTTTTAGCTTAGATAGGACTATTGAAATCATAGAGACCTCTAAGTTAGACGACTTAGCTGCTGATTGGAGCGCTTTTAACGGCTCTTAACACAAATAAGAAAGCTAAGCGCAAGGCTTAGAGTAATTTTGTAATGATCGAGTCCTCTGTAATTCCCTCCCCTTTTGCACGATAGTTTGCAACGATACGGTGACGTAGTACTGGAATTGCAACACGTTTAACGTGATCGACGGACGGCGTTCCTTTGCCCTCCATCATTGCGAGCGCTTTTGCAGCTAGAACCAAGTTTTGAGAAGCACGTGGTCCCGCACCCCAATTCAAATATTCATCCGCAAGAGGATCCGCACCTTCAACTCCCGGTCGTGTTTTTCTGACCAATTCAACAGCGTATTTAACGGTCTCTTCAGTAACCGGCATAGCGCGCAACGCCGTGCCCATCTCGACAATCTCCTGAGCTGACAGCACAGGAAATATCTCCTCTCGAATCCCTATGGTAGTTGCTTTTACAATCTGCTCTTCTTCAAGTCGCGTAGGATACCCCACGAAAATATTGAACAGGAATCGATCTAATTGTGCTTCAGGCAAAGGATAAGTACCTTCTTGTTCGATCGGATTCTGTGTGGCTAACACAAAAAATGGATGCGGAAGATCCATCGAACTCCCCGAGACACTTACCCTACGCTCCTGCATGGCTTCGAGCAGTGCTGCTTGTGTCTTTGGAGGTGTACGGTTGATCTCATCCGCTAAGACGACATTCGCAAATACAGGCCCCTTGTGAAACTCAAACTCGCGCTTGGCGTTTAACACATCAGTCCCCGTAATATCCGTAGGCATAAGATCTGGCGTGAATTGAATCCTAGAAAACTCAAGACCTAGTGCTTTAGAAACGGTAGTAATCAAAAGAGTCTTCGCTAGACCTGGCACCCCAACAAGCAGGCTGTGGCCACCACAAAGAAGTGACATTGTGATGAGATCTACTGCTTCGCTTTGGCCCACAATCGCCTTAGCGACCTCTTTCTTAAATGCTGAAAGTCGCTCCGGCGCCTGCTCTAAAACCTTAATGATGTGCTGATCAGTCATTGTTGTTACTGTTCCAACCGCTCAACTTCTCTTCACACGGGTAGTACCCTTGGTTTACCTTGACGAAAGTCTCAAGCAATTTCTCTTCTTTCCACTCCTCAACAATGCGCTTTTGCTTGTCTTGTAGTGCAAATCCTTTGATACGCGTAAAGTCCAATTCTAGATTGGCCTTGTGCGGAGCATATTTATGATCAACTCGAACAATTCTAAATGCCTCGCGCTGGTCTACGGTCTGGTAGAAACTAGGTTTGGAAATTTCCCCCACCTCTAACGAATTGATCAACGTAAACAACCCACGATCGAGCTGGCTTACCTCGAATTTATTGTCACCACTCTGCAAGTTAGACATTTGACCTGCATTAAATTTCGTTAGTTCCTCTTCACTAAAGCGACGTGCAGCATCCTCAAAGGAAATCTCACCACGATCAATCGATGCTGACACTGAATCTAAATAGGCCTTCGCCTCTTGCAAATTTTCTTGGGTCAATTTTGGTTTGATCAAAATATGACGAAGATCTAACTCTTCACCACGCTTCTCTAGTAATTGAACAATATGATATCCGAACTCCGTCTTAAACGGTGCACTGATTTCTCCTCTCTTCAAGTTAAACGCCACCGCTTCGAATTCCTTCACGAAAACTCCACGCTGGATTCCTTTGTATTCACCGCCTTTTTTATTCGAGCCTGGATCTTCACTATAAAGGATGGCCATAGAAGAAAAAGACGTACCATTCTCAATACGCTCTTTCAAACCATTCAACTTCTCCACAACCTCTTCCCTAGCCTCTTTTGACACCTCTGGGTACTTCACGATCTGGCTGAGTTCCACTTCCTCGTTAATCAACGGAATACTGTCCTCAGGGAGCTTTGTGTAATACTCACGCACCTCCGACGGTGTTACTTCAATACCTTCTACAACAGTCATCTGCATGCGTTGAGCCGTCAATTGGTCTCTAATTAGAATACGCATCTCTTCCTTGATTTCAGGAACAGACTTCCCGTAGAATTCCTCCAATTTCTTTTGATCGCCCATTTGGCCAATCAATTGTTGAATACGACGGTCCATATTCGACTCTACTTCATCCTCACTAACTGTTACAGAATCGATCTCCGCGTGGTGAATCAACAAGCGCTGAAACAACAATTCTTCAAAGACTTCACAGTACGTGATTTTGTCGCCAAAATTTTGACGGTTAAAGACATCATACTGTTCTTCGATATCGCTTTTTAGAATAACATCACCACCTACTATAGCAGCTACGCCATCTACAGTCTTTGGTTGACCTTGGGCGCAGAGCACGAAGCTCAATACACTAAGGGATACGTAAATCGCCTTTTTCAATTGCATTCTCTATTATGTTTTCTTCAATTTGTTCTATCAGGTCCAAACGTCGACGATTCAAGATCATCTTGCGGATACGTTCTTTGACGTACTCCACCGGGCTGTAACTGTTCTCTATCTCTAGAGCATTCACTTCAACGAAATAAACCATCGCTGTGTCCTCGCAGGTAAATCTAGCGTTTCTTCTTAGAAAAGCATACGGATTACTCGTCTCTAAAGGAATATCGCTTAAAAGTTCATCTAAAGGCACCCAAGATGAATCTGAATACGCACTTTGTTTTGTAGCAAAGACTTCAATCCACTCCAAATAGCGGTCTTCATCACGCGTTCGCTTGAACCACTTTTTAGCATCTTCTACCTTTTTTGCACTGAGTGGCGCCGCTGTAAACTCTGCTTTAACAATGCTCTCTTTTAATTCGAAATTCGCCTTATTCGCTTCGTAATACGCTTCAACCTCTTCGGCGTTCACCGCTGTATCCAAATTCTGACGCACGTACTTTTCGATGAACGCATGCTTCAAAAGATCATTTCGATACTGTTCGACCAGTTCTTCAAAGCTGCCAATTTCATCTTTAAGATTAAACTCAGCAGCTTGTACCAGCAACTCATTTTTCGCCCACCTACGTACCAGGCGATCTACCATTGCAGCACTATCAGCAGAGGCCATGGTCCCCGCCTTGGGTAATTGCGATTGTAAATCTTCATAGGTCAAACGCGCATTGCCTAGTTCAGCTAGTACCTGGCTGTCGTCTGTTTCAGAAACAAACTGACAACCCACTAAAGCACTACTTAACAAGGCAATACAAATCGCTTTCATACTATTTCAACGTTTGAAATAGCTGAGCTTTGACCTCTGAGTTCACCTCGACCTCGAACTTCTCACTTAGGCTTTTCACCCACTCTTGTTCCAAAACATCTTGATAGCTTGCGATTACAAGACCTTTTACTTCTTTCAAAGCTTTTGGCTGAGAAGGCAAGAATTCCTTCACTTCTAAAACTACGAATCCACCGTCTAACTCCGTCGGCCCATATACTCCTGGCGTTGTTTGCCAAACCTTAGCTAAGAGTTCATCGTCCTTTTTCTGTGCTGTTCCTTCGTCAACTACAACGCTTAGGGCCTGTTCAGACTTAAGAAGTGTAGCTATCTTAGCAACCTTGGCTTTTTTAGACCACTTAGCAATCTTTTTAGCCACTTTCTTATCCGTACATACATAGCTCGAGTATGCTATACGATCGTCCCACATGTATTGGTTTTTCACCTTCTGGTACTGATCGTAAACGCCCACAGAATCATTGGCTGCTTTGTCCCAAACCATTTCCTGAGTAAGATCAAAGAGCAGTATTCCTTCTTTGTACTCGCGAACGAGGTTTCTGAATTCTGGATACTTTGCCTCCAGCTGACGATCCTCATAACCAATGATTAGGTCGGTTGCCATGACATCAAACTGCAAACGCAAATACTCTTCTACTTTCTCTAAACCTTGACGCATGTTGAGCTTCCAGAAATTTAAAAGCTGAGACTGCATGATTTGCTGATCAGCAAAAGTTGCTACAACATAATCACGCTTGTTAGAGCGCTTCAACTTGAATTCACCCGATTTGAACGCGTTCTTATCAATCATGGCAACGGCTCGGTCGTAGTTGCGTTCATTCACATCGAAATTCAAGTCCTTGCGAAGCTGCTTCACAAACTTAGCTGCACCTAGTTTACCTCTTGAATCACGTTTTACTTTTCGACTAATTTCCTTTTGCAATTCTTCAAAAGACCCCAATGGACGCTTGCTGATCAGTTGAATCACGTGCCATCCTATGTTAGTTTGTATCGGCATGGAGTAGTCTCCTGGCTCTTCTAGAGCGAAAGCAGCTTCTTCGAAAGATGGCATCATTTTATTAATACCAAATTCCGGCATTTCACCGCCGGTGCTCTTGGTTTTACGGTCCTCACTGAATGCAACTAACGACTCGAAAGACTCTCCCTTTTGTAATCTGTTAAAGATCTCTTTCGCACTGCGTTCCGCACGTAACTGAGTTTTTAAGTCTGCGTTTTCTCCAGCAGTGAAGAAAATCTGACGGACTTTCACTGTTCCACTTGCAGGACGCTTATCCAACAACTTGATTAAGTGGTATCCGTATTGTGTACGGATCGGCATGCTTACCTGATCTATATCAAGGCTGTATGCGGCAGACTCAAACGGGTACACCATGCTGAATGCCGTAAAGAATCCAAGATCACCGCCTTGTTTTGCGCTCCAAGTGTCTGCACTTTTCGTTCGGGCAGCTTCCTCAAAACTGAGATTACCTTTTTCAATTTGCGATCTCAAGCGAAGCATCTCCTTGTATACACGTGCTGTATCTGAAGGAAGTGCACTTGCATCCAAAGCATACATGATATGTGCAGCTCGAACTTCAGATTGCAACCTTTCATAGGCTTCATTAATCAAATCTTCTTCTGCTGTAGGGTCGTTTAAATACGGCTTAGCAAGCTGATCTCTGTACCCCTTAAATTCACTGACAAAACTCGATACCGTATCGCGCTTTAAAGCATACGCTTCAGCAATCTTCAATTTGAATTTGATGTACAAATCCAGATACTCCTCAGGCGTCTTTGGGTCTACCTGAGAACCTATTCCTTTGTTTTTCTCATATACCGCCTTAAACTCATCAGCTCCTACCTCGAGGTTACCAACGGTAAACAATACGTCGTTTTGTGCCCAGCTGCTTATAGAAAGCAGCAGTGCACCTAAAATCAAAATCGATTTTCTCATCTTATCTACTGTAGTTTGGTGCTTCTCTTGTAATACTCACGTTGTGCGGGTGACTTTCTTGCATACCCGCCGCCGTAATTTGAACGAATCTCGCCGTTTTTTGCAATGTTGGAACATTTGAAGATCCACAATAGCCCATTCCCGCACGCAAACCGCCTACGAATTGGTACATCACTTCTCCAACTTCTCCTTTATAAGGTACACGACCTACAATACCTTCCGGTACCAATTTTTTAACGTCGTCTTCTACGTCTTGGAAATAACGGTCCTTAGAACCATCACTCATCGCCTCTACCGATCCCATTCCGCGATACGTCTTGTATTTTCGACCTTCATAAATCACGGTATCACCTGGGCTTTCCTTAGTTCCAGCGAACATAGAGCCTAGCATTACACAGTCTGCACCGGCAGCCATCGCTTTTACAATATCACCAGTGAATCGAATACCACCGTCTGCTATTACAGGGATACGACCTGCGATTGCCTTAGAAACTTCCATGACAGCACTTAACTGTGGATAGCCTACACCAGCAACAATTCTAGTGGTACAAATAGAACCTGGACCAATACCCACTTTAACTGCATCTGCTCCTGCTTCCATTAAATACAAGGCAGCTTCCGCAGTTGCAATGTTTCCAACTACGACGTCAAGATTAGGGAATTGGGCTTTTACACTTTGAAGTGCCGTCACAACACCTTTAGTATGTCCGTGTGCAGTATCTATGATAACAGCATCCACACCACTTTCGTTAAGCGCAGCAACTCGCTCTACAACGTCCTGTGTAACACCTACAGCCGCAGCAACTCTTAGTCGACCGTACTGGTCCTTGTTAGCGTTAGGCTTTACCTTATTCTTCGTGATGTCACGATACGTGATCAAACCAACCAGTTTTTGGTCTTCATCGATCACGGGTAATTTTTCAATTTTATGCTCCTGAAGGATAGCTTCGGCCTCCTCCATAGTGCCATTTGGCTTGGTAGTTACCAAATCGCCTTTGGTCATCACCTCGTCAATCAAACGGTCATTTTTCTTCTCGAAACGTAAATCGCGATTCGTGATAATACCTATCAATCTTTTGTCTTGGTCAACAACTGGAATCCCTCCAATCTTGAATTCTGCCATCATCGCTTTTGCATCCGCAACGGTAGCATCCTTTAATAAGGTGACAGGATCAAGGATCATACCGCTCTCTGCACGCTTCACCTTACGAACTTCGATGGCTTGCTGCTCGATCGTCATGTTTTTGTGAATCACCCCGATACCACCTTCTTGAGCGATAGCTATGGCCATTGCGCTTTCAGTTACGGTATCCATCGCGGCAGAAATGATCGGTGTCTTTAAGCCAATGTTCTTAGAGAACTTCGAGCTTAAATCCACATCGCGTGGTAAAACTTCAGAATAGTTGGGAACTAATAGTACGTCGTCGTACGTGAGGCCTAATCCAAGGACTTTTTCGTTGCTGTGTGACATTGCAATTCTATTTTGAATTGCGCCCAAAATTAAGCAATTTCTATGAAACAAAACGGGCGACCCATGGGCCGCCCGTAATACTTTGATAATTTCTTAACACTTAATACAATAGAGTAAAGGTTCCGCGCTCTTCTACAGGCACATCTTCAATACTTCTGTACTTGATATAATAGGTGTATACTCCTAAAGGTGCTTCTTTATCACCAATTTTACCATCCCATCCTTCATTAAGAGAGTTGGTTCTAAAGACTTCCTGTCCCCAACGATCCATAATGAACATGGTATAGCTGTCGGTACGAGCAAATACACCTTGTGGTTTCCACACTTTATTTTCGTTTGAATACTCAGACTTTGGATTGAACGCACTTGGCACCCAGAGTCTAGCCTTGTGCACCGAACACGAAACGTTTGAGCGCGCATTAAATTTCTGACCGAATTCATCTCTCCATGGGATAATACCGTCCTCAGCAATCGCTCTTACGAAGTAGCAGAACTTCCCTTTAGAGCTGCTGAAAGGCTTAATATCATCTACGAAAGCAGTATCGTCCGTTGAACCGGCATAGTTGAATGAAGAACCTCCGTCAATCGAACGGTAGATCTCATATTCTTGAACTCCACCATCGAATTCTGTGTAGGCAGACCATACTAAATTGTTGGTCAAGTTCCCTTGTGCTTCAACGTTGAGTAAAATATTCGTTGCAATATTAGAAAGTGTATCTAGCGCTCCACAAGAATCGGTAGATGCAATGCGGTAGTAATATCTTCTCGAAGTAGGATCCGCTGTGTAATCGACAAATTTTACTTCCCAAGGGCCTAATGAAGGTTTAACCACATTACCGATAGTCAAATACGGTCCAATTTCATCATCAGCACGCTGAATCTGGAAATCAATTACATCTGCATCCTTGTCGATATACGCATACATGTCTACCCCGTTTTGAGCATTTACCGAGGCACGACCTAAGTACAATACTTTGGATCCTTGTACCACTGCGGAACTATTACATACGCGATTCGAAGTACTTGTGATCGTACCCGTAGTATCGACCGCTTTTACATAATAACAGTAGGAGTAGCCATTGATAATACCGTAATGATTAAACACGGTATCCTGCGTTCCTCCCTTCAAGAGAACACCCGATACTGTACCGCCCACAGGGTCAGTAATATCAACATAGAGATTGTACTCTTGTACCTGGGTCTGTGTAAAAGTCTTGTAGGTGTTCCAACGCAATCGAGCATATCCATCACAAGGATCTACCCCTACTTGGAGGTATAACGTGCTTGAAGGAACCGTATTCCCAACTGAGCTTTGATTACCACAAGAATCTACCGCAGTAACCACGTAGAGTTCACTCTGATTTGCTGCATTCGATAAAGCATACACATAAGGCATTGCCGTTGCGTAATTCTGAGCTGTAACTGAATCGATAGGGATTAAGAAACCTGAGTTATCCTGACGATAGATGACATAGTATACAACGTCACTATCATTTGACGCTTGCCAAGACATTCCTGCGTTACTTCCGCCTGCTACCGTTACCGAATCAAATACCACAGGAGATGGAGCTGTCTTATCAGAGAAAAAGCCGCTATCACTGCTACTCACACAAGAGTTATGGTAACGTACTTCGTAATTTAACCAAGTACCACAAAAGGCAACAGTATCTGTCCAAGTAGAGTCTTTGGTAGTACCTAACTGTTTCCATTGTCCTGAGTTGATCGGAGCTTCGACCCAAACATCGTAGTCGGTAGAATCGTTTCCACGCATCCAAGAGTTCCAGTTTAGCACTGCGATCGAACTGTTTGGCGGAGGTGGGAATGCTTGTAAGTTCACTCTAACATTTTGCAAGGTATCACTGTGCTCTGTTACTAGACCACATCCACCAGCCACCTGAATAGTGTAGGCATTTCGCGCATTTGGATCAGCTCCCACATGCGTGTAGCTCTGCGTGGACCAATCATAGATAGTATCTACTACAGAAGTATTTCCTAAAGTGTCGATATGGTTGATGAGGTAGTAGTCAAAATTGAAACCTGTATCTACGTTGTTGACCCAATCAAAGGTTACTCCATTTTCGTCTTGGTAAATACATGAGTTCAACACATCTACTTGAGCAGGCATGTAGTTTTTCACCTGAACAACCACCTTTTTGTACGCAAATCGGTTGATTGGACATTGATCATCCTGCATCCGCAAGTAGAAGGAATATTCACTTTTCAGCGTACCACACTGGTATTCTTGATAGAACAGGTGGTTACAGTCGATAATCCAACTAAACTCAACATCATTAATACCTGGATACGTATATGAATTCCCTGGGTTTAATGACGTCATTGTTGCACACGGAGGGTTAAATAAACAGTTGTTAGGATCACCATAATTAGCCGCTCCACTAAGGTTACCACCTGAGGCACTAAATTCAATCTCCTGTGATGAACAGTTCGGGTTAGGATAGGGATCTGAAGATGAAATTTTGAACTGAATAGTGTCTCCAGGATATGCATCGGTAAATAGGTAGAGGGTATCCCCCGCCAAATTGGTCACTGGAGTTAAAATCGTAGGTTTTGCCAAGTTTGGATCAGGAGTAACTGATAAACTCGGTGCTTCGTCAATAAAACTTGATGAACAGATTCCGGCTGCCGGAGTACATGAAAGAGTAACAATTGGGATATCACGGAATACCTCACCAATTTTCTGACCACATCTCCATTCTTCGATCTTTACACAGGTTGCCCATGACCCAGCGAGCGCTGAGTTGAAGGTTACCTCTCCTGTTTCTCCGTCAATAGCTGCACCTGTAGAACCAGAACTGCTTGGTAGAGGGCTGCTAAAAGAGTATCCAGCTGAAAAGTTAACCGGTGTACCTGGAAAAGCGTTACCACCGAGTGGCTGAGCCCAGTCGTAGTACAAAGAATCCAAGTCAGGATCATATCCAAGGTTGTTGTAAATTACATCAACTCCAGTACAAGAAACCACCTGAGGATCCTCTAAAAAGTTTGGAGAGCTATCAAAACAAGACGGATTTGCAGCGGTACCAGCACTTAATGCCGTTGTAGAACCCGGCGGGATGTATGGGTACATCGAAGCTCGTAAAAGATATTGGCCATTTGCTGATCCATTCGTAATGGAACTCGGACGACAACAGCTGGTCCATGTAAAGTTCCATCCCGTCGCAGGAGGAACACCAGTCAAGGTGACATCCCCCGACCTAAAGACATACTTCTGCATTTTTCCTGTTCCCGAAGTAGCGCCAGTACATTGAGTAGTACCTGTGTAACACGCGGGAACTACGTCAGTGGTGCTCACGTAATTACACGTGATGGCCACCCCCGCGTTGTTCGCTAGGGTCTGTGGGTTAGTGCCAATTGTAGTACCACCACAATCACGATACAATACTAAGGTGAACCTGTACTTCCCATTATTTCTACACTCCCAAATGATTTCCCCTCCTAAAAGGTGGGTGGCATGCGCCTGGAAGCCCATGAAGAAAATGGCTAAAACAGCTAAAATTCGTCTCAAATTCATAATTAAGTACTTGAACTTCGAAAATAAGATAAACTTTCGATAGTAAGAAAGAGAAATAGCCTAGGCTTGCTAACAATGAGTAAACGACAGAACCCCAGTAAAAACTGGGGTTCAGGGGATTTTTATTAGCGTTTTGAAATTTTATTGTGCGTAATGTGCTTTTGCCGGCTGCATTTATGCCTTCCAACCTCAAATCCTCGGCGTGCCCTGTGCTTCGTAGCACGGCCTTGGACTCGAGCTCTCCACATACGCCACGAGCTCGCTTTCATCTGGTTGCGCATTAATGCGATAGTTTCAGCCTCTGTGATACCGAATTGGTCTAAAATGGCATCAAACGGCGTACGATCTTCCCATGCCATCTCCACGATGCGATCGATCTGCCATGCCTCCAATTTCTTTACTACTGCTGAACCTTTCATGTCTCTGTTGAGTTTATGTGCTATGCATAAAAAACCTCATTTGCCCGAAAAAGTTTGCGCCACGTGCGGAAGACCGTTCACATGGCGCAAAAAATGGGAGAAAAATTGGGCCGAAGTCAAATACTGCAGCAAGCGCTGTAGTGGAAATCGGCGTTAATTTTACTTATATAAATTTCTGGAAATCACGAGTTTTTGAATTTCAGAGGTCCCCTCGCCGATCGTACATAATTTACAATCGCGATAGAATTTCTCCACTGGATAATCTTTAGTATATCCATATCCGCCATAGACCTGTACTGCTTCATTTGCTACTTCGGTTGAGATTTCTGAAGCATACAACTTACACATTGCACTTTCTTGCGTCATTGGCTTACCCTCTTCTTTCAATGCACCTGCATGACGCGTCATCAGCTCTGCGCCGTAGACTTTAGTCGACATCTCCGCAAGTTTGAATCCAATTCCTTGGAACGAACGGATTTTCTTACCGAACTGCTCACGTTCATCCGCATAACCAATGGCAGCAAGCATGGCTCCACGAGCTATACCGACACTTAAGGCAGCGATTGAAATACGGCCACCATCAAGAATTTTCATGGCTTGAATGAAGCCCTCTCCTACTTTTCCTAGAACATTCTCTTTCGGAACTCGGCAATTATCAAAGAACAAGCAAGCCGTCTCTGAGGCGCGCATACCAAGCTTATTCTCTTTTTTACCTGCAGTGAATCCAGGAGTCCCCTTTTCTACTACAAACGCTGTCATACCTCTTGAGTCGCCTTTGTCGCCTGTTCTGGCAATGACCACTGATATGGAAGAAGAAATCGCATGTGTAATCCAGTTTTTAGAGCCATTGAGAACGTAATGATCTCCGTCTAAAACCGCCGTGGTATCCATTCCACCGGCATCTGAGCCAGTCCCGGTTTCTGTTAAGCCCCAAGATCCAATCCATTCCGCAGTAGCCAATTTCGGCAACCACTTCTTTTTTTGTTCCTCGTTTCCAAACTGTAATATGTGTCCCGTACATAGACTGTTGTGGGCTGCAACCGAGAGACCGATCGAGCCACATACCTGAGCAATCTCATCAATCACCGTGATGTATTCTTGATAGCCCATTCCTGCACCTCCGTACTCTTCAGGCACTAGTACACCCATGAAGCCAAGCTGGCCCATTTCTTTAAAAACATCTACTGGGAAATGCTGTGCCTCATCCCACTCCATTACGTTTGGACGGATTCTAGTTTCAGCAAATTCTTTCGCGGATTGGCGAATCATCTCAAGGGTTTCTGAGCGTTCGTCACTAAGGTTGATTCTCATCATTGGTCTGTGTGAAATTTAGGTTCTGTTGCAATATAACAAAGAAGCCCGCATGGAGTTTGCGGGCTTCGTGATAATTTGTGTGAGATGGAACATATGTTCCTTTATTTCATGAGCTTCTTGTATTTGAAGCGTGTAGGTTCTGTTCGTCCTAATCGCTTGAGTTTGTTTTGCTCATACTCTGAGAATGAACCTTCAAAAGAATACACTTCAGAATCACCTTCAAAAGCAAGAATATGCGTACATACGCGATCTAAGAACCAGCGGTCATGCGAGATAATCACCGCACACCCAGCAAAGTTTTCTAGCGCTTCTTCTAGCGCACGCAAAGTGTTAACATCTAAGTCGTTGGTAGGCTCATCTAAAAGTAAAACATTACCACCCTCTTTTAATGCCATTGCCAAATGAAGACGGTTGCGCTCCCCTCCAGAGAGGACCCCTACTTTTTTACTTTGATCACCGCCAGCGAAGTTGAATCTGCTCAAATAAGCACGGGCATTCGTGCGCTGCTCACCGAGCATAACTTCTTCTGTACCGTCACCAATCACCTCGAAAATTGACTTTTCAGGATCCATCTTTTCGTGCGACTGATCCACGTATGAAATCTTCACCGTTTCACCCACGTTGAACTGGCCCTCGTCTGGCTGCAGCTGATCCATAATCATCTTAAAGATGGTTGTTTTACCCGCACCGTTCGGTCCGATGATACCAACGATTCCAGCAGGTGGTAACTTGAAGTTCAGGTTATCGTAAAGCAGTTTTTCTCCAAAGCCTTTTTTCACTCCTTGTGCCTCGATCACGTTCATTCCTAAACGTGGCCCTGCAGGAATGAAAATCTCTAAGTTGCTTTCTTTATCTTTCTGCTCTTGTGAAAGTAAGTTTTCATAGTTACTTAAACGCGCCTTACTCTTGCTTTGACGCCCTTTTGGATTCATTCGAACCCACTCTAATTCGCGCTCCAAGGTCTTTCTGCGCTTCGATGCTTGTTTCTCCTCTTGTGCCATACGAGACGTCTTTTGGTCAAGCCAAGAGCTGTAGTTTCCCTTCCAAGGAATCCCTTCCCCACGGTCCAATTCCAAAATCCATCCAGCGACATTGTCTAAGAAATAGCGGTCGTGCGTCACTGCGATGACCGTACCCTTGTACTGCTGTAAGTGTTGTTCTAACCAAAGAATACTCTCTGCATCCAAGTGGTTAGTAGGCTCATCTAATAGTAAGACATCCGGTTGCTGAATCAATAATCTACACAAGGCAACTCGGCGAGCTTCCCCACCTGATAAGTGGTCAACTAGCTGATCAGAAGGTGGACAGTTCAATGCGTCCATCGCACGATTTAACATAGTGTCTAACTCCCATGCGTTGGATGCATCTATCTGGTCTTGCAATTCTGCCTGACGTGCCATGAGTTGCTCCATCTTATCAGGATTCTCATAAACCTCTGGTAAACCAAAATCGTCGTTAATCTTATTGTATTCCTCGAGAACAGCAACGGTTTCTGCTGCTCCTTCTTTGACGATATCTAAAACAGTTTTACCGGCTTCAAGCTGCGGCTCTTGTTCTAAATACCCCACTGAATAGCCTGGGGAAAAGACCACATCGCCCTGGTAGCTCTTGTCTACACCGGCAATTATTTTTAAAAGCGTGGATTTACCCGACCCGTTTAAACCTAGGATACCTATTTTGGCTCCATAGAAGAAGGATAAGTAAATGTCCTTAAGAATGGCTTTGTTGTTGTGAGGCAATACTTTGCTCACACGTGACATCGAAAAAATGACTTTTTTACCGTCGTCTGACATGAATAGAAAGATTAAAAATTTAGTGCGCCTCTCCGCTACTCTTGCATTTTGCTTGATCGGTTTGCAAGGCGCTGCCCAAAGTTACATATTGAAAGGGACTGTTGTCGATAGAGATTCATCTTTTGCATTGCCCAATTCCTACATCGTAAATAACAAGACCTATGCTGGCACCATCACCAACGGCATCGGATACTTCGAATTATCTGTCGCTCAAGGAGATACGATTGTTATTTCCAATGTGGGTTATTCGTTTAAATATTTGCCTGTAGACAGTACGATGATTGCGAACATTGCAAAGGAGCAGCGAATAAAATTGGTTCCGAGGAATTTTCTACTGGATGAAGTGAGCATTTACGCCATTACCTCTAATAATCCTCGAACCATGCCCCAGCGCAAGCCTATCGTACCCGCGGTTGGTGATATTCGGGAGCCTGAAACGATTGCCCCTACCCTTGCTAACCCATTAGATCTTCTGTACTACAGTTTTGGAAAGCGCCCTAAACAGCTCGCCGCATTGCGCAAATTGCAGCAAGAGGATTACTACCGTCGTAAACTTGAAGAAGGAAGCAATCGAAGCATCTTGGAAGAATTGACAGGGATTCCTAAAGAGGAGATGGAAGCATTTATGTTCTACTGTAAATATTCAGAAACCGAGATCCGCACATTTAACGATTACGAATTCCTTGTGTCGCTATTAGATTGTTACGCTGAATATGAACGCTTACGTGAACGTCAAGAAACCCTAGAACGCCTTGAACGATGAAACATCAAGATCTTAAGAACATCAACAAAGAACTTTGGGACCATTGGGCGAGTTTGCATCCAAGCTCCAAATTCTATGACAATTCCGGATTCATCAAACATCAAATGTCGTTGAATCCGATCGAGCTTGACATCATGCCGGACCTTAAAGGAAAGCGTGTTATGCACATTCAATGCCACTTTGGTCAAGATACCATTTCATTGAAAACACTTGGCGCAGCAGAGGTCGTAGGTCTCGATTTTTCTTCCAAGGCGATTGAAGCGGCGCATCAACTAGTGCAAGACTGTGGGCTTCATAATATCCAATTTGTAGAGTCCGATGCAGTGGTTCCCGTACCTGAATTGCAAGGTACCTTCGATGTGGTTTTTGCCTCATATGGCGTCATCGGTTGGCATCCAAACGCAAAAGAATGGATGGATACTGCATTTTCATACCTCAAGCCCGGGGGAGAATTGATCTTCGTAGAGTTCCACCCGGTGTTATGGATACTAGATCAGCACTTTAAAGAGGTCGTGTACTCTTACTTTAACGATGGCGTAATTACAGAAACCAGCAATGGCTCCTATGCTGCCCCTGAAGCAGGGCAAATGGATAATCACACTTGGAACCATGGATTGAGTGAGGTCATCAAACCCATTGTAGACCATCCCGACCGCACGTTAGATTATTTTAATGAATACGATTGGAGTCCTTATGAGATTTTTGAGGCGACTTCTCCAGCACCTGGACGCTATCAAATCAAGGGTAAGGAAGGTATGTTTCCACTTGTCTACGTCCTAAAAGCAAAAAAAACACGATAAAAATTTAAATTCTTCACTCTTACCCTTCCCCGTGCTGTATCCCAATAAGCACGGGGATTTTTTGTGGTATCACAACGACGTTTCAAAGGCACATTAACACATAGTTTAATAAAATATATGGTACTTTGTATTGCATAGTACTGGTATATACCCATATCTTTGTGTAAAATTAGTACCATATGAAAAAAATCCTCCTAACCTTATTGATCCCCTTTTTCGCTCTTGGGCAGCAAAAAGGCCAAGCCGATGAATTGTATGAGAAGTATGACCCGAAACCCTATGTCAGCGGGTTTAGTTTTGGCGGAAGCCTGTTAAGTGCACTTCCGCTTGACATTGACTTTGACAACGGCAATCTGGAAAGCACACTGAACGGTGAAATCAAACGCATCCAGTGGCTAAAAGTAAGTGACGACCGTTACCTCGATGAGGTGACCAGAGATTGGCAACGCTTTCTTCGTAAAGCGGGATATCGAAAAATTGAATTGGAAAATGATGAAGACGATCTCACCTATATGTATGTGCGTGGGACTCGAACCCAATTCGATGAAGCACATTTCCTGATTGAAAGTGACGAAACGACCATTTTACTCACCGTGTATGGAGAGTTCACCCTTAACAAACGACTACATGAAGATTGAAAACACTAAAGCCCAAATGAGAAAGGGCATCCTAGAGTATTGTATACTCGGGATACTGCGAACCGGCGATGCGTACGCCTCTGATATCATCGCTCAGCTCAAGGAAGCTAAATTGATCGTGGTAGAAGGAACGCTCTACCCCCTACTCACACGACTAAAAAACGCAGGATTGCTGGAATACCGTTGGGAAGAAAGTAGCTCTGGTCCTCCAAGAAAGTATTATTCACTTTCAGAACTAGGACAAAATTTCCAAGATGAGCTCAAGCTCACATGGGAAGAATTGCAACAAGCCGTAGAAATAATCACCACCCCTAAGACAACATCATGAATAAGACCATTAACATTAACCTAGCAGGCATCATA
This sequence comes from uncultured Schleiferiaceae bacterium, assembly GCA_965656315.1. Lineage (GTDB taxonomy): Bacteria > Bacteroidota > Bacteroidia > Flavobacteriales > Schleiferiaceae > UBA10364. The sequence continues at coordinate 91,905 of CBFHKC010000002.1, forward strand.
TTTCACCTGGATGAACCTGCGTATGAAGCTTTTAAAGCCTACCTATCTGCAGTAAAAAATGCTCTAGAAGGACAAGAAGGCGGAACTGAAGTCATTGCAGATATCGAAGCGAGAATTGCTGAAATATTCTCATTGCGAATCGCAGAATACAAACGCGAAGTGGTCAGTGCAGATGACGTAGAATTCGTGATCAGCACATTGGGACGTCCTGAAGACTTTCAAGATGATGACGATGCCACGTTTTCTCAGCAACAGCACAAGCACAATGGGAGTTCTCAAAAAACCAAAAAACGTCTCTATAGAAATCCTGACGAGCGCTTCATCGGCGGCGTTGCCAGTGGTATCGCAGCTTACTTTGGAACAGATACGGTGTGGATTCGATTGATCTTCTTAGTTCTGTTGTTCTTTACCGGAATTGGCTTTTTAACCTACATCATTCTGTGGGCCGCAATTCCTGAAGCAAAAACTACTGCACAGAAACTGCAAATGCGCGGAGAGCCGGTGAATCTGAGTAATATTGAAAAGAGTGTGAAGGAGGAACTCGATGGCGTCAAAGAGCGCTTTGGTCGATTTCGCGAGGAAAACAAAGGCGCAGGGAACAAAGTAGGTGACGGCATTCAATCCTTCTTTGCCTTCATCCTAATGCTACTGGAAGCTATTTTCACCTTCATCTTTAAATTTATCGGGATTATTCTAGTGATCGCAGGAATTATCTTCGGATCGTTCTTGTTGCTGGGAATGCTAGGTGTAGTAGCAACCACTTGGAATATAGGAGGTTTTGAATACATGCACTTCGACGGAGCAGTATTAGGACTGAACGGACTGGAGGCGATCATCGGCAGCGGATTAACCTTGAATTTGATGCGTGCAGGCGCATTGCTCACCTTATTACTCCCATTGTTTGGTCTGGTATCGTTGATCGCAAGAGCTTTCGGAAAACCTTTGGCAAACGGTCGAATATTGAATATTGCGGGAGGGGCAAGTTTCTTAGTGGGTCTTGTTCTACTCATTTACAGCGGCTTTAAAGTCGGTGAAAGCTTCAAAGTAAGTGCCACTGAGATGACGACAACAACCCTATCTGGTCATCAATTTGATCTTCGTGCTGACCTTATCGAAGAAAATGATGCGTTCCTTTTCGAGGTAGATGATGAGCACTTGCGTATCGAGAATGTTCATCTAAACATCAAGAAGACCTTTGACAGTACTGCGACACTTGTTCTAAAGCACCGTGCACGCGGTAAGAATAATTCGGCTGCTCGTTTACGTGCTCAGAATTTCAACTACCCGGTGAACCAAACAGGAACAGTGCTGACGTTCAACGAATACTTTAGTGTCCCGAAGGATGCACTCTACAGAGCTCAAGAACTTAGTGGAACATTGTACCTACCGGTTGGAGCTGAAGTGTTCTTAGACCCAAGTGTTGAAAATGTTATTTACGACATTGATAACTATCACAATATGCTGGATCGCAATATGATCGGTCATACCTGGAGAATGGAACGCAAAGGGCTGGTATGTGTAGATTGCCAGGATATCGAGTACTATTCGAACGACGATTTGAACGAGATTGACGAGGCTATTGAGGAAGTTAACGACGGACTCGAAGATCTTGAAGACGGAATCAGTGAAGAGATAGAGCGCTTGGAGCTCGAACTCAAACGATTAAAAAACAAATAAGCTCCTAACCCCAAGCCTATTTGACTTCAAAGCCCTGTGCTGTAAAAGCACGGGGCTTTTTATTGGTAAAATATACATAGGATTGCAAAGAAGCCTGTTAAGACAGGCAGTATCCATTTCGACAACGGATTCCTAGCATCACCTCCCGCGGTTAGACGCGCGAATAATGTGCTTAATACAAACCAAGCGATATAGTTTTCCAGAGGAACAGTAACATCTGTCCAACGCCAAAAATTTAATTCGATGGCCACAGGTTCTATCAAAAGATCCATTCCGACCATCCCCAAACCTGTGATCAAACTGCGCAACCATAAGCTCTGAGCCCAATTTCGAGATACATCAAACCAGCTGCGGATCAGCACCCACCATAGCAATCCCAACATTAAAGGCGTCGCAAAGAGACGAGGCCCCAGTATTCCGCTGTAGGTATATGCTCCAAAAGGCACTCCTGTATTGGTACCTATTACTTCAATAGCAAACCCCAATAATGCAGGTAATCCGTACAACCACACATTCGTAGGCTTCGATGAGGTATTCAAGTACAATCCTCCAATCAATAGCAGGTTTAACGGGGTCAGTATCACCAAGTCATGACGCCATGACCCACCTAATAATGCAATGCCGACAAGGTGGAAAATGATCAATATCCAACCGGCATAGGTTTTGAAAAAGAGACGAGTTTTATTTAGCATCTTCTAACCACCAATTGGTAGCGATTTTTCCACTTAGTAAACATAGGGGAACGCCTCCTCCCGGGTGCGCGCTTCCACCACAAAAATAAAGTCCATCAACAGAGACTTTCTTGTTGGGATGACGCAAAAATGCAGCCATCTGCTCATTCGAACTCGTACCATACAATGCTCCACCAACGCTAGAGGTTTTGCTTTCAATACTACGAGGATCTAGCACCTCTTCAGTTCTAATTAATGCTTCAATATCCCGATCAAGCTCTTTGGATAGACGCGCAAGTATCTCCGTCTTAGCTTTTGGAATAATAGCATCCCAATCCTGACCTGAATTGGCCGGAACATTAATCATCACAAACCAGTTCTCTGCTCCTACTGGCGCATCTCCCGGCTCCAATTTGCTCGTAATGTTCACATAGATCGTTGCATCTTTCCAAAACGCGCCGTTATTCTGTATCGCCTGAAACTCCCTCTCATAGTCATTCGAGAAGAAGATGTTGTGTAAATCCAACGCTTCAAAACTCGCATCTATACCCCAATAAAAAATCAGTGCACTTGAACTAGGTTCCTGTGCCAATGTTTTTTTCGGACGCTGTACCTGCTCATCCAACAGATGTCGATAAGCGTGCTTTACATCGCTATTAACAAAGACGGTATCACAAGTAAAATGCTGGTCATTGGATCTAATTGCGCTCACTTTTCCCTGGTCTGCAACAATGCCTTGAACCTTGTGTTCTAAATGGAATTGGACACCGAGATCCTGAGCTAGCCTAGTTAAACTTTGCGAGATTTCGTGCATTCCTCCGTGCGGTAAAAAAGTCCCTAATCCATGTTCAAGATGAGTGATCATTTGCATGATTCCTGGAGTCAAATAGGGAGATGAACCGTTGTAAGTGGCGTATCTATTGAACAATTGAACGAGCTTGGGCTCTTTGAAATACCGTTTGTTATACCGGTCCAAGGTTGTAAAAAGCCCGAGTCTCGGGATCGCAGATAGTACTTTGAATACTTTTGTGGAGGCGAAGGTCTTGAATCTGTGTAGGCTATTCTCTAGGAAAAAAGGAGCCGTCAGATTATATTTTTCAGCAGCTTTATCAAAGTATGCTTCGACGGCTTCGGCTTCTGTATTTCCGAATACTCGACGAATTTCTTCAACGTTTTCTTGCACCGAAGGATACATGGTCATTTGTGTTCCGTCATGCCAAAAATACCTGCATACTGTTTTATGCGTGTGGTAATTAAAGTAAGCTCTTGGATCTTTTCCAGCCAATTCAAATAGCTCATCTACTAAATGCGGAAGTGTGAACAATGAAGGCCCGGCATCGAAACGATATCCGTCTTGTTCAAAGGCTGTTAATTTACCTCCGGTGTATGGATTTTGCTCAAAAACATGTACCTCTGCTCCAGATACGGCCGCCCTTACAGCAGTAGCAATACCTGCAATACCGGCACCTATAACGGCAACCTTTTCTTGAATTTCTGGCGGTGGGTTGGTATTTCTCATTACTTGTGAAAACAAGGTACAATCCATTTTGTTGTAAAACCGTGGGAAAGAAAATTTATAGAATTGCATTGGCCTTCATCACTGGCGCTTTATTGTTGTCCATTTTATGGCCCTACGAGCAAAAACTCATCGACTGGGACAGGACTCCTGACTACCGCGTTTTGGAAAGTGACGAGATATATTTCAACAATACGAGGATCGTCTCCTATCGCACTGAGGAAAGCAAAGAACTTACCCAACAAGGCTTCAAAACGCATCGCTCCACCAAGGCGCTCAAGGACACTACGGTACCATATGTAAACTTTACCATAGTCAATAATTGGCGTGCAGATAGAGCATATATCGTCTTAGAACCTAGTCATCGGAAATTTTTTAGAGACCCTACACTCTTGCTTTGCGGTTCGGACACCCTAAGCTTTGACCTGGATCATATGGACTTTGAGCAGCACTATGAATTGGCAGCGACACTATTTAAGCATTCATTAGAGTACCACCGTCCCTTCATTTATGATGGCAAAGATTCTTTGCTGCTCTATGGCACTCAGGGTAATGAGAAGGCAAATACTACGGTACTTAAAGATTACTTTCGACTCATCGGCCGATTTCAATAACCGTTACGCTTTTGCACTAGCGGCGCGAATACTCAACAGTTGAACCAATAGTGCAAAGCCGACCGAACTGTACACATAAGTCTTCGGAATTTCCACGTGGGCGCTTTCTGCGATTAGTACCATTCCAATCATAATCAAAAAGCTCAATGCTAAGATCTGCAACGACACATGCTTTTGTATGTAATCCCCGATTGGCTTTGCAAAGCTCAGCATGATTAACATCGAAATAATCACCGCAGTAATCATAATATTTAAATGCTCCGTCATTCCAATCGCTGTTAGCACACTATCGAAGGAGAAAACAATATCTAGCAATCCAATCTGAACGATTGCAGAAACCAACGTGGCCGCCTTTTTACCCGACTCATGTTTTGTTCCCTCGGTCTTTTTAAATATTTCGGAGGAGGCTTTAGCTAATAAGAATAGTCCACCAAGGAATAGTATTGCATCACGTCCCGATACGGGGTGATCAAAAACGGAAAAAACCGGTGCGGTCAAACCGATCAACCAAGTAATACCAAGCAGCATAAGAACTCTAAATAACAACGCTAACCCAAGTCCTAATCTTCTAGCCATCGGCTGCTGAGACTCCTCTAAGTCTTGGGTGACTAGTGAAATAAAAATAATGTTATCTATTCCCAAAACGATCTCCAAAAAAGTCAAGGTAAGTAACGAAATGAGTCCGTCAATTGTAAACAGTGCTTCCATATTGCTTTAGTATGCTTTAAAAATTGACTGTCTTTAGGTGCCCGGATCAATTTTTGCGATCTTCGATGCATGACCGATCAGGAAAAAATAGCCTTTCTCGAAAGTAAAATAAAAACCCTCCACGAAGGATACAGAGCCCAACTTTTGAACCTAGAAAAGTTCAAAGCAATGGTAATGAACTTAAATCAGGGTATAATGGTGGTAGACAACGATGACGTAATCACCAAAGTCTACGAAAGCTTCGAGAACCTTTCAGGGTATAAAGAGTCAGAATTGCTCGGAAAGAAAGCTAAAGAGGTATTCCTAAAGAAAAATGACTTGATGTCCACGCTCCAGTTTAAGGAGCAAAATCAGTATCGGAACAATGGAGAATCTAGCGCCTATGAGATGCCCATTCTCAAGAAGAATGGCGAAGAGCTTTGGGTAAGTATTTCCGGGGCACCCATATTTGATAACTCGGGTCAAAAAATCGGATCAATCGGCATACATTATGATATTTCCCGACAAAAAAGACTTCAAAAGGCATTACAAGAAGCTCGTGAAGAAAGTGACAAGGCTAAACATGCAGAAGAACGCTTTTTGGCAAAAATGTCCCATGAAATCCGAACCCCTCTAAATGCGGTGATCGGAATGAGTTACCTACTGAAAGGAACTAACATCAACCAAGAGCAACAAGAGTATGTCGATGTGATAGCAAGGAGTGGAAATTTACTCCTGAACTTAATCAATGATATTCTCGATTACAGTAAGATTAGCTCAGGTAACATTCAGGTTCGCCCTGTAGTTTGCAGTTTATCTACAGTTCTTCAAGACATGGCTCAAACATTTAGGCTCAAGACTCAAGATAAGCCTTTCGAAATTATAAGCGATTTTGATATTGAGCATGATGTAGTCAAGGCTGATATTACCCTTCTGAATCAGATTTTGATGAACCTTCTTGGTAATTCTGAGAAGTTTACTGAACATGGGAGCATTACCCTGAAAGCTGAACCTCTAGCTGAATTCGACAAAACAGTTACATACCAGTTTAGCATCATAGATACTGGTACCGGTATTGCACCTGAACGAATCGAGGCAATATTTCAAGAATTCGTCCAAGAAGAGGGAGTTGTTTTAAAAGACTTCAATGGAGGAACGGGATTAGGACTTGCTATTACCAAGAAAATCATCGAAATGATGGGAGGTAAGATTTGGGCTGAAAGTACTGTAGGCGTGGGTACACAAATGATTTTTGTATTAACATTCGAACTTACGAATGACAATATTCAGCCGGAAGAGCACGTCAAAAACGTCCAACATAAACATACAGAACATAGAGAAATAGACAACAACTTAGAGGTTTTAATCGCTGAGGACAATGCGATGAATCAAAAATATATCTCGCGAATATTAGAAAAACTCGATGTAAGTTTTGAAATCGCCTCAGATGGGCAAGTTGCATCTCAAAAGTGCAAAAACAAGCAATACGACGTTATATTTATGGATCTGTTCATGCCTAAAGTCGATGGATTTGAAGCCACGAAAGAGGTTCGCAACAATGACAAATCAAAAAACCATGAAACCCCTATCTATGCACTAACGGCAACAGCCGTGCAGCAACATAAGGAAAGAGCCCTTAAAGTAGGTATGAATGGTTTTATATCTAAACCCTTTCACCCGAACGAAATCCTGAGTGTTCTAAAAGAAGTATCAAAAAAATCTACCCCTCAACCCCTAATCAATGAACCCATGGAACCACTTAAATACGCTTACGCTCAAGAATTTGACACCACTACGTTAGATATGTATTATGGTGAAGACATTTCGTATGCATTAGAGATGTTTGAAATTTTCTCTGAACAGCTTAAGGAGTCAATTCCGGAGATCCAAGTAGCGCTCAGTACGAGTAATCGTATAGGATTAAGGCATCTCGTTCATAAACTAAAGCCGACTTTCACTATGGTAGGCTTCCCAAGTTTGACTAAGTATTTCGAGAAATGGGAACAGGATTTGGATCAACCCAATTTAAGCTTCGAGCTTTTCCCTGGTGTGTGGGAAGATATTAATCCCAAGGTTATGGAAACCCTCAATTTAGTCGACAAGGAAATCATTAAAATGAAAGATTTACCAGGAAAATAGTCCTATACTTTTCTTGCTGATCGCTCCCAGCTTGCACTTTGACCATTTCTTATAAATCGCACAAAGCCTGCTAATACAGCGTAATTCATTACGCAAAAATAATAGATTGCTAAGACAGGGCCGGAAATAGCTTTATGTCGTTTTAAGTGCGCAACAAGAGCAGCACTGTAAAATAAGATCTGTCCCAATAACAATACATCAAATACCATATGCTCGCTAAATAGGAGCACATTAACAAGCAATAATACTGGCAATGAAAAAGCCGTAATCGACCAACGAAGAACACGGTGAGATATGTACATCCAGGACTGAATAGGTCTTTTGAGTAGATTGAACATAAAAGGAAGTCTTGATATACTTTGCCATCCACCTGCCGCAATTCTGATTTTTCGCTTTAGCTCCTCATCTATTGATGCTGAAGAAGTTTCTTCCGCTTTTGCCTGAGGCTCATAAATCATCACCTTGTCTTGCTTAAGGATATAAAAGCTTTGCATGAAATCATCAAGAATCGTATCAAGAGGTAAATCTTGGACAAGTTCCGATCTAAAGCTAACCAGCTCGCCGGCGGCCCCCATAAGACTATTGAATGTAGAATCGGCTTTTTTTATAGCGCTTTCGTATTTCCAATAAAGGCCTTCCCCTTTACTTTCAGCTAGGTCATTTTTTTCTACGATAATTCCCTTTGCACCACTTACTCCACCAACGGAAGGATCGGCATAATGCTTCACTAGTTCACGCAAGGATTGAACCCCAACCTTAGTATTTGCATCATTAAAGACGACGATCTCAGAACCGATGTGCTTCATCGCTCTATTTTCAGCCGCGCTTTTACCTCTTCGCGCATTTTCGTGAAGAACTGTAACGCCACTGAATGTCCTCGCTATACTAGGAGTATGGTCTGTTGAACCGTCAGTGATAATCATTATTTCCAATTTGTCCTTCGGATAATCCAAAGCAAGAATATTTTCAATCTTTTTTGCTATGATATCTTCCTCATTAAAACTAGGAACCACCCAAGTTACGCTTGGCTCATGGGTCAAATCGATTTTTCGCCTCTTTGGAAATAGTTTGCTTAATCCTACTATGATTAAAGGATACCCCAAATAGGTGTACACAATGATAGATAGTACTACCAAATACACAATTTCTAACATACTGTCTTATATATTTTTAAGTACTCACTACCGGCCTTCGCCCAGCTATACTTATTCGCAATTAAATGCCCTTTTCTAATACAATCTTTCCGCATCTCTGAATCCTCTAGTAGAGCGATTATTGCGGAAGATATCTCGTCTTGATTCGTAGGATCCACAAGCATAGCGCCACCATCAGAAACCTCTTTTAATGAGGGTATATTAGAAGTTAGAACGGGGGTTCCACATGCAAACGACTCAACAATGGGTATACCGAATGATTCCGCGAGACTGCAGTAAACAAATACCGAAGCTCCATTATAGAGATAAGCCAAGGCAGATTGATCTACGAATCCAAGGAACGTAGTCTTGTGCAATAACTCTGGAGCATCTTTTCCGAGGATTGCACAAAACGTCGAACGATCGAAGTCGGCGATAACAAAATTCAAGTCCTTCTTAGATTTCGCCACATCTACAAAGGACTTTATAATTCTAGGGGTATTCTTTTTAGGATCAGTATTGCCTAAAAACAAGATATAAGGTTTTGAAATACCTCTTTTTGAAAGAAAGGCATCTACTTTAGAGTCCTCAATATTCAAGAAGCCATGCCCTACTCCGTTGTAAACGTATGGCACTTGGTCACGTCCGGAATAAGCCTCAATCCGTTTTGACTCTGCTCGACTTACAGTGACTATAGCTCGATTTGAAGAAAGTAGAAAATTCACAATTAACCTTCGATACCAATTCCCGAAAAGCTGATATGAACTGTACCCTTTCGCTAATAAAGGGTGCTTATTCAAATAAATAATATCATGCACTGTGATAATAGAAGGAATTGAAATAAAACGTGAAGCCGTATTAGAAGTAAAGTGTAGAATATCCAATGTATACTTCTGAACTAATCTAGGAAGTATCCATTGCTCCCAAAAAACATAGGTGCCCTTTCGGGCAACCACATTTAATTTTGAATGGTTTGGTAAAACACCCTCTCTTATATCGGTTGCATTCACAAAAACTACTACCGAAGTTATAGCCTCTTCTTGACATAAAACCTGGATTAATTCTATTGCAAATCGATCCATTCCATGAGGATTGTGTCGAAAAATGCGCTGTGCCTCTATTCCAACCCTCATACGCCAGCTCTTGTAGTCAAGCCAAGTAAGGTTCCCTTCAATAAAGGTAGGATAAGCTCAAATTGACCCGTAACCACATAACGAATAACATCCCTTACCCCAACAATAAAGACAAGATAAACCACTGTTATAGGCCAAAATAGTTTCACATTTCGACGTGCAAATAGAATACGGTTACGCGTCATATACCTTATTTTCAGGGGACTCATCCTTCCTACACTTGCACTCTCCTTGTGTAGAATTTCGACATCTCCCAAAACACCAACTTTATACCCAGCTTGCTTTATTCGTGCGCACCAATCATACTCTTCATAATACAGAAAGAAAGGCTCCCACATTCCACCAACACGCTCATAAACTTGTTTGGGAACAACTACTGAAGCACCATGTATAAACCCCGTTTCTCTATATCCTTTATACGGGGATGAATCTTTAGCTCCACTGCCAATGCCTTCATTGCGCAAGGTGATCGATGAGAGATTCGTTGCCCCTGCATATTGCAATAACCTCGTATCGTAAAATCTGATAATTGTACTCAACATACCAAGATTAGGGTACTTCTTAAACGTGCTCACTATTGGCTCCACAAAGGGCATGTGAATCTCGGTGTCGTTATTAATAAGGTATAAGTACTCACCTTTCGCTAATTTCATTCCAACTTCATTGCCACCTGCGAATCCAAGATTAGATCCAGTATGAACCACCCTATATGGAAAACCGACCTCAATATCAGTATTGAAGGGCTCTTTAGATCCGTTATCTACAATAATAAGCTCAAATCCCTCTTCGTTCAATGCATTTAAACTGTGCATTAAATCTAAAGTCAAATTTGAATGATTATAGTTTACAGTAATGAGTGTTATGAGTATCAATACTTAGTGTTTTAGTATATTTACCAAAATTAGAATGAAATCCATCAGCATGAAGCAATTCCTTACATTATGTCTCTGCCTTTCCGCAATAATGGTAATTGGGCAATCGAAAAAAGAGTTAAAATTAAGGCGAGACTCAATCGTAAGTGACTACCATTTAAGTACCGGGAATCCCTTCTTTTATAAGGAACCTTCACTTCAGTTATCAGATGAGCTTAAAGGCTGGACATATTCTCAAGATGGAAAGTGGATAGAAGGTGAACAACGCCTACCTCTTTATGGATTAAGCACGGATATTGCTCTAGCAAAAAGCAATGAGTCTAGGATTGGCGAAGACAATATATCTGAGATTGCGTTCTACAGAATGTGCATTGATAGCACGGAGTTTGTCGTCTTCACTAAAATCTACAAATCGGGACATTATAAATACTCCATTACTAAGAAAGGCTGGTATACACAATCAAACTTCTACTACTGTATCTTTAAACGCCCTATTAATGAGATCTATCTAGACTCACTACAACTAGATACCAATTATAGTTTTGGGTACCGCATTTTCGATGAAAGACTTATTCCTGATGTTGGTAACCGAGTAAAGCATCCGTTGAAACTCATCACGCAAAAACTTTTTCTTGAACCTATTGATCGCAAATTTGTACTTCAATTCGAACGTAAGCGAAACGGTCAATTACGATTCTTAAGCTATAGTATACACCCAGTTTTCGACGATCCCTTAGGAATTGCAAAGGATTGGAAAGTCCGGAACAAAAGTATTTATGCAGCTAAAGAGGCATTAGAAAAGCTACATTATACCTTACTTGAAGACGAATGGAGCCAAACAATCCTACCCTAGGGCTGAGAGACGAAATCTCACTTATTGCCCTATTTACAGTACTTGTTGGCTCTGCTCTCTTAGGCCTCTTATTCTTGGAAAGTAAGGGAATGCTCTACGCCATCGGGAGCCTTATCGGGGTTTTCTATATCGTTTCGATTGTCAAATTCCCAAAGTTCGGATTCTACAGTTTTTACACATTCACTTTTTGGATGTTTACTCTAAACCTATATACTGGTCTAGAACAAACGGGAGTATTGGCAGATGCCATTCTTCTCATAAATGTGGTTTGTTTGAGCCTGGTTAAGTTTAACGAAGTAGAATCAAACAGACGTGTTTTTAGCCATAAGTCAGTTTGGATTTGGTCAGCATGGCTGATTATATGTCTAGGAATTAACTTACTAAACTTCGAAAATGTGAGTTGGCAAAGCTTCCTATATGGGGTACGTAGATTCCATTTAAATCCAATTGGATTTGTCATTTTAAACATCTTGGTAATAAAAACGAAGCAGGATTTTTATCAATTTTTTAAAATCACTGGTATATTTCTAGCCATCGCTTTTCTTGTGGGGTACCGCCAATACTATTTTGGGTTCAATTCGTACGAAAATGCTCTCTTAGAAACATCTTTTGGCGAGACCCACCTAATTCAAGGAACAATACGTTATTGGGGAGCCTTCTCAGACTCTGCCAATTATGGTATTGCTATGAGTTTCTTCGCAATAATCTTTTCAGGGCTTGCGCTGATCGCGCGTACTACAAGAGCAAAATTATGGAATATACTTATTGCGGTTATGTCGCTGCACCATGTACTAATCTCAGGTACAAGAACGGCCTTTGCTACATTTGGAATAGGATTATTAATCTTCATCCTTTTCTATACGAGAGGCAGATTACGTCTCGTCTCACTTCTATCCAGTGTGTTTACTTACTTACTATTAAAATTCACATGGTTAGGAAACAACATTGACTTAATCAGACGAGTGAGAACCTCCTTTAACCCGGATGATGCTTCATTGTTGCTAAGAATGAATAATCGCCTGCTCCTGGAAAATTGGCTGACCAAAAATCCTCTAGGTGGCGGTATTGGAGGAACTCTATTTGACCGCAGATTTGCGCCTGATACGTTCTTATCCACCTTCCCTCCCGACGGTCTATACACTCTTATCAAAGCTGAAACGGGTAAAATCGGTCTATACTCGTATAATCTAATCATGGTGGCGATAATTCTTTATATGGTAATCGTATTATTAAAATTGAAGCCAAACGGAGAGAAAAAATTATGGATGATTATCATTCTAGCAATTACACTTGGTGCTCGTTTGGCTGAATACGCGCAGTTTACCACGTACCAATTCCCAACGGTAAATCTCCTGTTCTTTTTACTGATTGCTTTTGAAAAATGGGAAACGTGGCAAGATGAACAACTCCCTGTACAACAAGATAAACCGCCCTTTAGATAGATTATAATCGTCCATGGTATGATTCTTTAAGTAGAATCCTGGTCAATAAAAAGCCCGTATTGGAGAATCAATACGGGCTTTTTATAAATAGAGATTTCCTTATCTCGTTTGGAACGATAGTAATCGCTTTAAGAAGATCCGAATACGAGAACGTTTCTTTGGTATTTCACCAACAATATTCTCTAACTCGTAAATACTCACATTCATCAAAACAATAGCTTGCTGAGAAAGATTGATCCCTTGCAGCTCCTGTAATTTTGAAGATTCAGCTGCAGACCAAATATTTGCTGAGTTTAATACAAATAGGTTAATCGCTTGTCGTTCGAGCAAGTTCGGGTTGTAGTTGAACTGCAATAGATTCGGGTGAACCACGATGGATACATCTAAATTCTCTTCACCTAGAATCCTTGAAACCCCAATATACTCGCGGTAATTATCCTCCAAGCCTTCCTCAACACCACTGTAATCAAAAACGCGACACTTGTAATATTCTTTAATAAGAGCAGAGGTGATCAATTCTGTAAAGAGCTCTTTTTCAGAATCCTCACTAAAGCTCATCACATTCAATACTACCGGTTGATTTTTCAACCTTTCATTCCGTATGCTTTGCATCAGTTGATTTACAGACTTCTGGTTCAATTGTAATTCATCAATATCCAATGAAGTCGCCAACAATGATTTTGAAGGAAAGCCAGCAACGACTTTCTTATTAGTAAAGAACTCCGCTCTTCGTTTCGTTTTTATACTCTGATCTAAAAGGTCTTTTAAAAACGCAAGTAGATATGGAAGAATAAAACCGAATACGAAGCTCAACAGAATAAGAAGTAAGCGCTTACTTGGTAAAGGCTTACCAGGGTACGTAGGGTCCACTGCAGAACGAAGACTATCTGAGGATAAACTCAATGTCTGCTTATGCAATACCGCTTGGTTCAGCCCGTGCAAGACCTCAAGGTAATACTCCTCTTTCACTGCGATTTTACGTTCAATTTTACTCAACCTAGAGCCTAACGGTGTCATTCTTTTGTATTCATCTCTAAAGTACTTTTTACGTTCTTCAAAAACTGCAACCCGTGCTTTACGTTGATCTAAATCTAAAGAAGCATCCACCCATTCACCCAATAGTTTACTGATTTCAACACCATCGGTAGTTCTTTCAAATACAGATCGATTTAATAAATCCGTTTTTAACTGATTTTCGAGCTTAGCTTCTTCTTTTCTTAAAGTCTCCAGAAGTTTGGCATCGTTAACACCGACCTCAATAATTGCGATTTGGCGCTGGACTTCTGCCAATTTATCTTTCACTAACAGCAATTGACGTCCATATTTTAAAAGCTCACGATTCACTTCAAGTTGACGTTCAAGCTTAACTAATACAGCCTTTGTCGCGTTCAGCGATGCAATCTCCTTTTGGTATTCATCTTCCATGTTCTCTTTCATTACAGACAAGGCCTCGGTTTGCTCGTAGTAATTCAGAAGATTGTGCTCTTTCCTAAAGGTTTTCATGAGTTCTTCAGCAAATTCTAAAGAATCTGCTGCACGCCCTAATTCACGTTCGAAATAAGCCACTACGTCCCTACTTTGTTGCAGGTTAATACCTTTCATATTTTCAATGAGGATATCCACCATAAGTTTCAAGGACTTTTGAGCCACTCCCGGATCTCTCCATCTATAGGTCAACTTGATTAAATCAGAGCCTCCAACACGAAATGCAGTGACCTTAGACAGTGTCTTCAGGCCATATGGAGAGTTTTCACTTACAAAAGCATCGTAATAAGTATCTGTTGTGACATTTATCTGTTTCCACTCATTGATAGCACTAATACGCTCTTGTTCTGGTAATGAAGACCATTTAACTAAGGTTTCTTCAGGGAAAAACTCCTTCAATTGTCGAATGCTTGACTGCTTTATCAGGCGTTCATCTGGGTCATTCCCTAACCCAATGTGATACGAAAGTAATTTCACAGATACCTCTTCCATAGTATGCCGTGACTTGAGTGTATTGATGATATTATCCACCTTAGCACTCACCGCAAGAAAATCCATTCTCGCAGGGCCTATATCTCCAAGATTTACTGAAGTACTGACACCAGAGTTTAGCTCGGATTCACTCTCATATTCTCTTGGTAGGTTCAGGGTTAAGAAAAAGACGATGACTGCAAGGCTTACAGCTAACACTAACATCCACTTAATCTGCTTTTGAAGTAGTCTTACAAAATAAATCAGGTTCATCTTAATACTTAAATTTTGATAGTGGAACACCTACGACTCTTTCCAATTCGATATAAGCGCTACGGTAGGCAGAATAACTGCGCTCATAATCAAGTCCATACTTTGTCATCAGATCATACAATTGGGACAACTCAGACAATTGAATCTGTCCGTTTCTGAATTTTTCCTCTCCAAGCTCCACTCCCATCTTTCCCATCTGGATAGCTTTTTGATTAATTTCCAACATACGTTGATACATGAACAAGTTGTTGTAGAGTTCCGTTACTCGGGCTGCGATTAAACGACTTGCAACCACTGCGCCCTGAGCATCAGCCTGAGCCTGAGCCTCGAGTCCTTTGATTGTTTCAGGATTTTTAAAGAATAATTGATCTAAAGACAACTCCACTTTCCCGTAAACGGATGACGTAAATCCAAAACCATTGCTAAAGTTCACTGGATCAAATACCGGTGACCCATCCCCTTCCACTGTCCATTGCGGTAAGTAATTGACCAAAGGAGTGTAAGTTCCTCCTATTCCGATATCTCTTATCCACATCTTTTTTTGAACCTTAATTTGGTGTTCGAATACTTCTGACTCGAGCTCCCATCTTTTAGTTTCTGGATCATTAGCTACTGCACTATCAATAAGCATATATAAAGGTGGTATATACTTTGTTAGGTCTGGTCGTAGGGTGTCACTCACTGGTGTTTTAGTCAATTCGAGTTGACCAAAAGCAGTGATTGACCACAACATACCACAGAGTACAATCGTTATTTTCTTAAACATTTTCCCGTTGCATTAAGGCTGGAACAGTTTTGAGGATAATTCTCAAATCCATTTTTAAGCCGACATTAAGTGCGTATTCTATATCCAGTTCTTTTCGTTCTGTCTCCGACATTTCCTCTTTACCTCTCTTCTCTACTTGCCATAAACCTGTGATACCAGCAGGTGCTAAGAAACGTGCTGCCCATTGATCCGTTGTCAATTCGACAGCTTCATATAATGGTAACGGCCTGTTACCAACCACACTCATATCGCCGCGAAGCACATTAAAGAACTGAGGTAATTCGTCCAAAGAGGTAGATCGAATAAACCGACCAACCTTGGTAATTCGAGGGTCATTTTTGATTTTAATGAAGGTAGGCGATTGACTTTCCTGTTTCATTTTTACCCATTCCGATTCAGTAAGTAATTCGCCTTTATCACCCACTAGAAGTTCAGAACTCATGGACTGTTTGTGTGACTGTTCCACATCGAGCTGCACCTCTTCGGTTTCATACTGATTTAGGTCTTTCATTTCTTTTAATTTGCGATCTGCATTTACATACATCGACCTGAATTTCAGAAAATCAAAAACCTGATAACCAGTACCCACACGCTTTGATCGGTATAAAACAGGCCCTGGACTTTCAATATAAATTGCGGCGGCTATCAACAGTAAAATTGGAAAAATCAATAAAAGAATCGTCCCTGAAAATGCAATATCAAACATTCGTTTCCATAAAGGAATCCTGTACTCGATCTCATCTGCCGATGCAGTGCTTGCACGTCCATCATCCAAAAATTCAGATTGATACAAAATCACTCGAATGAGCTCAGTTACACTATCCACAATCTCAGAAATACCAAGTTTAAGTAAAAGCAACTTCTCCTCTTTAGCTATATTATTACCTAGAATATAGATGGGCACGACGTACCCTTTTTCTCGTATTGTCCGAACTAAATTCTGTACACTAGTAGCCATCGGATTCTGATCGATGACGATAAATTCCGGATAAAAGCGAGAATTCAACAAACCCATCACGCTTTTAGATGATTTCACAACTACACGATCATACATGACTAGTTCAGTGTAGAAAGTCTCGTTCGTTCCTATGTAGTATATATTTTTCATCAATTTAGAGGGCTTGTGATGGTCATGAGATTGTTAATTCGATACTTTAACTCCCTGGGATTGAATGGCTTTATTAAATAATCATTAGCCCCCAATTCGAAACAACGCAATCGATCATCAACACTCTCTCTGGAAGAAAGAACAATAATTGGCAAGCGGTTAAAGAAACCACTACGTCTGATGTATTCTACAAAGTCAAAACCATCCATCTCAGGCATCTGTAAATCAACAATTAGCAAATCTGGTAGATTACCTTTATAGAGCCATTCCAGTGCATGCTTACCGTTTTCCTCGGTAATGATTTCGTATTCATCACTCAGATTACGCTTAAGAAATGAACGCATCATTGGCTCGTCTTCAACAATTAATACTGATCTTTTTGACTCTTTCATGATTCACTTCTTTTAATCTCGCTATTCTTAATCATTCGATATAATGTGCTCTTCCCTATCTGTAAAACTTCGCTCACCTTTTCAAGGTTATTTTCAAACATGCTAAGGTGTTCTTCAATGATCTCTTTGTTGTATTGCTTTAACGTTTTGCTACCTAGATCAATAGCCTTACTATGAACTTCCAATTCCTCCTTAGCAGCCAAGCGTATACTTTCAGGACCGATCAATCTATTCTCAGATAAAATATTAGCCAATTGAATCACCGCCTTTAATTCACGAATGTTTCCTGGCCAATTATAACCCATCAACTTTTCTAGAGCTTCAGGAGCTAAGACCTTGACGGATACACCTTCCGTAGAACTAAACTCTGCTAAAAACTTGTTTGATAGTGGTTCAATGTCAGACTTGTGCTGTCTCAAGGGATATAACTTTATTGGGAATCCCATAAGTCGGTAGAACAAATCTTCGCGGAATCTATCTGTAGCAAGTAACTCGTCAAAACTTCTATGAGTTGCAGTGATAATTCTTGCATTAAAGGGTATATCCTTAGTTCCTCCGACTCTTCGAAAAACACGCTCTTGAACAGCTCTTAATAATTTCGCTTGTATTTCAAGCGGAGCCTCTCCTATTTCATCCAAAAACAAAATACCATCAGCAGCCTCTTCGAATACACCTTTCTTCGTCTTAACAGCCCCTGTAAATGCACCAACCTCATGGCCAAAAAGTGCACTTTCAGCTAGTTCTAATGGTATGGCACTCATATTTATCGCCACAAATGGCTTGTTCACCCATTTGCTACCCGAATGAATCGTACGTGCTACGACCTCCTTACCAGTCCCTGTCTCGCCTTGAATACTCACAAAAATATTCGTGTCCTGTGCTTTAGAAACTAATATTTTAATCCGCTCCATTTCTATTGAAGAACCAACTAAAGAGTGATTGCCATATCGGACCTTGCTCTCTTGAAGTCTCTTATACTCTTTATTAAAAGTGATTTGTCTTCTTGCCTTTTTAAAGGCCATTCGAAGTTTCAGTTCTAAAAACTCATCCTTTACGATGTAGTCAAAAGCACCCTTCTCGATGAAATCTTCGGCGATAACACTGTCCTTTTGACCACTGACAACAATGATTGGAAGATTGACATTATAAGTCAAAAACTTCTTGACATGAAACAACCCCTCTCCATCTGGTAAATGATGATCTAGCACAATACAATCGACTGAATCATCCATATACTGAAGTGACTCTGCTAACTCATTGAAGACATAAACTTCAAATTCTGGATTTAAACTTAAGAAATACTTGATGCGCTTTGCGTACATCATCTCATCCTCTATAACAAATACCTTTATCATTATAAGATTTTATATTCACCAAATATAAGTATTAAAGACCAAGAGAGTCTCTTTTTGAGAGTACTGTAATCTATACATACTATTTGGGTGTAACTTTAAAATCTTCGGTGACAGTATTCTTTGCCAATAGGCGAGCCCGTACTATGCTATACACACTAAAAGGCAATGCTACAAATGCTTTCAAGAGATTAACACCATACATTGACCTCGGAGTAACCATCAGTATTGTAGCACAAACAAGCACTATAGGAAGTAGCGTAAAAGGTATGAATAAGCGTGATGATTCTAAGAACGAGTTCAGTACGAGTCCCATGATGACAAGAGGTATTAAAATACTCCTCTGTGGGGCGGTGTAATGAATCGCTTTATCCCAATATTCTATTCGAGTTAAATCAGTACGAAGCATTCGCCTTGAGTTTTTCCTAGCCTCTATCTTTCCACCCACCCATCTTGCACGTTGGTCGGAAAACGCGTTAGAGCGCTCAATGGTCGAATCCTGCACGTATGATCTTTTTGAAAAGACGACCGATCTATTATCCTTAGCAAGAAAAAGGTCTAGCGCCTTATCTTCAGCTATTGTAGACTCCGCGTTTAGAACAAATCTTTGGTACAATCTTCCGTTCACAGCGAAACCAGACCCTAAGATGAATGTATTCAATCCCAAAACCATTCTACTATCGTTTGATAGCGCCAGACCGATATAAGTATTCCAACGATCTAGGATACCCAAAGGGGTTGTGGCTTCAGTTTTTTTACGTTCTAATTGTATCACATCATGTTCTGCCAAAAGAGCACTTGCTACTCTCAAGGCATTCGGCGCAATCGTATTATCTGCATCTAGTATAAATACAGTGTCATCTTTCTGAAACGCTTTATCTGTTATCCAATTCTTTAAAGCATTCAACTTACTCCCGAGACCTCCGGTGATAACAATCTCTATTTCGAATTGAGACAACTGCCCTAACGTTTCTTCAGTTAGGTCTTGAGCTAATACGACTATCTGAAATCGGTCAGATGGATAGTCGACCTTAAGAGCCTCCTCTACGGTTTCTAACAAGACAGGTCCCTCGCGGTATGCCGGAATGACGATAATGAAATTCTTGGACGTATTTTGATTACCAATCGCATTCGATTTAAAAAATAGTGCCGCAACTCCTAGCAAGAAATCATAACATGTCCAAAACAAAGTGTAAACAAACAATACACCTCCTAAAATTTCTAGCAGTAAATTCATCTAGGAAAAGTACTAAACACTTATGGTCATAAAATTAATTTCCCGAAATTGTCTCAGGATTTACTCGTGTTGTACAATTTTGGCATTAAAAAGATTTTCAAAATGAAAGTATTAAAGACTGTAGCTATTATTCTAGGCGTATTGATAGGAACATTTGTGATTTACAACGCCAGTATTGATCCTCATTATGAGGTAGATAGAACTATCGACATTGCGTCAAGTCCCGCAGAAGTGTCCGCAGTGGTGAGCGATTTTAAAACATGGCCAAACTGGAGTACATGGTTCGAAAGAGATTCTACCATGACAGCCTCATTTACAGACAACACAAGTGGTATTGGTGCATCATATAGTTGGACAAGTGAGCATAGCGGTAGTGGATCTATGGAGATATTGGCCTACGCTGCTGAAGAAAAAATGACCACCTCAATTGTGTTTGACGGTATGGGAGCCAGTACAGGAAACTGGACTTTTGAAGCAACAGATTCAGGAACTAAAGTGACCTGGGGGTTTAGCGGAGAAATGCCTTTTTTCTTTCGATTCATGGCGCCAAACATGGAACAAGCCGTCGCTCCTGATTTTGAAGCGGGCTTGAAGAATTTAAAAGAACTTATCGAGCAGGGTTAAACCTTCCGAAATCGTTCGTAAAAATATACGGTTCCAAGTATCAGAAGCATTCCATAGAATACGTCTTCAAAAGGAATGGTTCCTAAACGTAGGCCGAGATTCTCATCGTTGTTGTACCATACGACTTGGGTTTGTAGAAACGATCCCGTGAGTATTCCATTCTTGATGAAAAACGGCAGCATAGCTATCCCATAAGCCGGATAAAATCTGTGCAACCAATCTACTTTTGCTATACGCGTGAGTATTAATAAGGTGATTCCTAAACCCAAAAAGGTGGTTGAGGTATACCATTTGTCGTAGTGGCTGACCCCAAGGGTCAGGGAAATTGCGATTAAAAACTCACTTACGTAATATGCTGATTTCCGGGACATAATGTCCTTAGGAAAGAAGTACATCAGTACTCGATAAATGAATACACAAGCAAAAGGAACCGTAACAAAAAATAGATATTCCCCCAAAGGTAGACCTAACCATTCTATACCACTCAAATAGTCTGGCGTAAATCCCCAAATTCCCATTTCTGTAAAAACCACATCCCAGACCAGGAAGACACCGCTTACTATGGCCATGCTCTTAAAAAGCGCCGGAAATGACTTATAATACGCCACTTTACTCTCAAAGCTTCTCAATAAAGGAACACTAATCGTAAAAACATTTAAAAGCAAGTAAAGCCATTTGGTTTCAAGCATGATTGCGTATTTGAATGAAAATCAATTAAGCACGCATCTCGCGTACTTTTCGGATGTATTTAGGGTGTACCCACAACATTCCGAAGTTCTCTCCATCTTCCTTGCCCAAATGACTGTGATGCATTTTATGGGCTAAGCGAACTGCTTCCCAATAGGTTGAGTTTGCCTTGCGAAGGAATGGCAATCGCTGATGGATAAATACTTCATGAACAATGGCATAAGCTAAGCCGTAAAGCGCAATACCTGCACCAACAGCAACACTAACCCCCACCCCATTCATGAGGCCTAGCATGATACAAAGCCAAGAAGGAATCGCAAAAATCAAAAAAAATGTGTCATTCTTTTCAATTGGCCCAGGCGTCTTTACATGATGATCCTCATGTAAAAACCATAATGCCCCATGCATGAGGTATCGATGTGCCAACCAGGCTACACCTTCCATTGCGGCAAAAACTAAAAAGACAATAGAAATCTCAAGAATACTCATGTTCGGTTAAAGCGCTTTTAAATAATTCAAACTTTCAGTTACGTGATCTGTCGCTTTTGAAAGGCTTTTGAAAATGTAGGCAACCTTGTGATCTTTATCGGTTACGTACGTTACTCTATTGGCGACCTGATTAAAGAGAAGACCTGGTGAACCAAACGATTTTCTAACCTGATGACCTGGATCACTCAACAATGGGAACTTCAAATCATATTTCTCGGAAAAACCGGCATGTTCAGTTACCGAACCGCTATTTACGCCGACGACCAAAGCACCTGCCTGGGCAAATTCAGACTCGTGGTCACGGAAACTACACGCTTGAGCGGTACACCCTGGAGTATGGTCTTTTGGGTAAAAGAAAACAACCAATGGTGTTCCTAAATGATCGTCAGAACGAAACGTATTTCCTTGCTGATCAACAAGTTCAAACGAAGGAATTCGTTCACCAATTTCAATTTGAGCATTCGCAGCCATGGCGTTAAGGAGTATTAGGGTAAGTACTAAAATTTTATTCATCTTGTTACACAACATTTCCGTCTCCTAATTTGTTTTAAAGGTATGAATGGTATTCGTTTTTCCGCTAAGATTAATCAAAAAGAAACTCCTTTCGACACCTTACTCGGGTTGTTCAAAGAAGTGATTGTTCACACCTCTGGAGACGTAGACGAAGCATTAGACTGGCTCCGACAGCTCGATGAACATTACAAAATCACGACCGCAGAATATACGTTCGAAGATTTTATTCAAGAACTCAAGGACAAAGGTTATTTGCGAGAACCTAAAGATGGTTCAGGTACACTTTCATTGACCGCTAAAACAGAGAATTCTTTGAGAAAAGCTGCCATGGATAAAATCTTTGGCAACTTTCAAAAAGGTAGCGAAGGCCAGCACAGCTCCAACAAACAGGGAGGTAGTGATGAGCTTACAGGCGATCCTCGCCCGTACCAATTCGGCGATGCGCTTGACAAAGTTCAGATGACTGAAAGCTTGAAAAATGCCCTCATTCAAAACGGAGCCGACGAGCTCACATTCACGACTGACAATTTAGTGGTAGACGACTCACCTTTAAATACCAGCGTCAGCACGGTTTTAATGATTGACATCAGTCACAGTATGATTCTCTATGGCGAAGACAGAATCACGCCTGCTAAAATGGTGGCCATGGCCATGGCAGAGTGGATCACAACGAAATTTCCGAAGGATACATTGGATATCATTGTCTACGGTAATGACAGTTGGCCAATTTCAATCAAAGAACTCCCCTATCTCCAAGTAGGTCCGTATCACACCAACTTTGTAGCCGGGCTAGAATTGGCGATGGATATTTTGAGGAGAAAACGTACCCCTAATAAGCAAATCTTCAACATCACCGATGGTAAACCGAGCTGTTTGCTAGAACCGGACGGCACTTATTATAAAAATAGCTTTGGACTAGATCCCTATATCGTTGGAAAATGCATGGATATGGCAGCCAAGGCGAAACGCGCTAAGATTACCATCAACTCCTTCATGATTGCAAAAGATGACTACCTACTCCATTTCATTAAAAGTTTTAGTGAACTCAATGGAGGACGTGCTTATTATACTGGATTGAACAAATTGGGCGAATTACTCTTCGCCGACTACAGCAACCAAAAGAACAAAAATAAACGATGAATACACCTCATACTATACACACCCTCGGACAACTCAAGGCAAGTGGTTACCAGCCAAAAAGTATTAAGGACGAGATTCAATCGAATCTTGTTCAGGTACTTCGTGAGGGCAAACACCCCTTTCAAGGAATATTCGGCTATGAAAACAGTGTGATTCCGGCTATAGAGCGAGGTCTACTTGCAGCGCATGATCTTCTTTTACTGGGTCTACGAGGACAAGCCAAGACACGACTTGCACGTCAAATGGTAGGTCTGCTGGATGAGTATATTCCTGTGATAGAAGGCAGTGAATTAAACGAGGATCCTATGCATCCGCTTTTAGAAGCTTCAAGAACACGGATTGCAGAGTTAGGTGATGACCTACCCATATCGTGGGTACATCGCTCCGAGCGATTTTTTGAAAAACTGGCTACCCCAGACACCTCAGTAGCAGATCTTATAGGAGATATTGACCCTATCAAAGC
>CBFHKC010000002.1:115651-135535 GCA_965656315.1 uncultured Schleiferiaceae bacterium
GAGCGATTTTTTGAAAAACTGGCTACCCCAGACACCTCAGTAGCAGATCTTATAGGAGATATTGACCCTATCAAAGCAGCAAATAATAAGTTGAGCTTCAGTGATGAACGAGCTATTCACTTTGGGATGATTCCTCGTGCACACCGTTGCATTTTTGTAATCAACGAATTACCGGATTTACAACCTAGGCTTCAGGTCAGTCTGTTTAATATTCTACAAGAAGGCGACATTCAAATTCGTGGTTTCCAGAAAAGACTCGAGCTCGATCTTCAATTTGTGTTCACTGCGAATCCAGAAGACTACACTAATCGAGGAAGTATTGTTACCCCATTAAAGGATCGAATTGGCTCACAAATACACACGCATTATCCAAAAGATGTAACCACGGCGCTTAAAATTACCGCCCAGGAAACTAGCGATGTACAGCAACGCTTTCCTGGAGTTAACGTCAACACACTCGCAAATACCCTAATCGAAGAGATTGCTTTCGTAGCGCGTGAAAGTGCTTACATAGACGCTAAGAGTGGTGTAAGTGCGCGAATGACCATATCCGCATTTGAGACCTTACTCACCAGCGCTGAACGCCGTCGATTAATCCTAGGTGCCGAATCAACTGACGTTCGACTCAGCGACTTTTATGGCTGCGTACCAGCCATCGTAGGTAAAGTAGAATTGGTTTACGAAGGCGAGCAAGAAGGTGCCGTTTCGGTGGCTGAAGCACTGTTGGGTGAAGCACTTAAAAAGGTATACGAATCTGCTTTTCCTAAATTTAGAAACTTAAAAAGAACCGACGAGCACAATCCTTTTCTTGCGTTGCAGGAATGGTTCAGCTCTGGCGGTTCAATAGAATTACTCGATGAATTCTCTTCAAATGAATATGAGAATGCCCTCGATATTGCACCGTTAAACGAATTTGTTGAAAAGCATAGCACAGTCACTAGTGTGCCGCCTGTCTTTTTAAAGGAAATGGTGCTTTGGGCTCTGAGTGAATACAATCAAATCAACAGAGTGCGTACTGCACTCAGCACTGACTTTAATGATGTCTTTGGTAATCTTCTAGGGCGGGACCGAGATTAAGGCTGTAAAATCCAGCGCAAACCTTGGTAAGAGCGACGTTCAACGTAGGTATTCTGATGATCAGAACCTTCGTATTTGTACCCTTTTTTAATACCTCTATGACGTTCCTTTCCTTGAGTTAAACGCAGAAGATGGTACAATGCATTATCGTACCCCTCTATCGCCCAGCGATCAGGCTCACGAGAGAACATAGCTCTAAATCCAGCAACAAAACTGGCTGTAGCAGCCAAGTCATAATCGATGTGGGTAGATGTGTACACCGTTACTTCCTCACGCTGGAAGACCGCGCTTACCAATCCATTGTCAAACGCCTGATATTCCAAGGCCAACCAATGGTACTTCGCGTCACCTGATCTAAGGTTACGCAGCACATCTAAAACAAAAGCAGGATCATTGTTCGTAATCACAAGATGATAACTCACGGTAGAATCTAGAAGGGCCAGTTCTTCATTTTTAGACCAGCTTTCGTCTCCCTCAATCAGCACGTAGTCCTCCTTGGCTAGTCCATTGATCAGTCTATTCGACTTGACCTTAGACGCGCCTGAATTAAGCCCAACTACTAATATTTTTTTTGGCTTCGCGTAGCTAGAGTCGATTTTATCTATTGCGAGAGCTTCGGAAAAATCGTCTTTAATCGCGTCAATAAACACATTTTCGTCAACTATGGAATTCCATACAGACGTGGTATTCAATGCTGTATTTTTACTCAAGGGACTCACCACTATAGATTCAAAGGGTTGTCCTTTAAACTGCATAACTCTCGAAGAATACATTGGCCCAATGATCACGTCAGGCTGCGCAGTCTCGAGGTCCTTCATGACTGCCTCTAGAGAGTCTCTATCATTGTATGTATCGAAGGTGATTAAGGAAATAGGGTGCTCTGAAGTGCTGACTTCTGCAATCGCGTATTCTATACCTTGAAGAAAACTGAATGCCATTTCAGAACGAGATGCCTTACTGCTCTGGTGAATGTAGTCCTTAAGAAAAAATGGAAGTGCTGCGGCTACAACCAAGGTGTCACCCGGCGTTGCAGATACTACCGCTCCATCTTGAACATTATCTCGGATGTTAAAGGTTCGTTTGGCAACATCCACAGTGATCGGGCGAACAAGATTCATTCCAACCCACCAATCATCACGCGCATCAGGATTTAGCGCATAAAACTCTTCAACCACGGAAAAGCCCCAGGCTTTCGATAAAGACTTTGGACTGTCACCTGGTTTAACTACATAGATACTATAATGGGCCTTCTTCTGAGGCACCATGGAATCGAACTCCCCACTTTTAGCACGCCATGAGTCTGGATTTTTCGGAATGCGAAGCACTTGTCCAGCGCGAACTAAAGGTGAATTTTTTAAAATGGGATTGTGCCAGTATATGGTACTATCCTTGAGTGAATACTTATTTGAAATTCCAAATACACTTTCGAAACTGCGAACCGTATGAAAAGTATACATTGAGGAATCAACGATCTCCTTTTCCGGAATTGGAATAAGCAATGTTTCGCCAATCACTAGGCTTCGAACACCTATATGTGGGTTTGCTTCATATATAGCTTCCACAGTACTACCGTACTCCTTGGCCAATTCAAACAAAGTATTCCCTTGAACAATGGTGTGCTCCACCTCACTTTGAGCATGTGCCCCGAAGGACATGCTCAAGAGTGTGATGACAATCAATATGCGTTTTATTCCCATTCTATAGTTGCAGGCGGCTTGGAGCTGATATCGTATACGACTCTGTTCACTCCTTTGACCTTATTAATGATCTGGTTACTAACTTTAGCTAGAAACTCGTAAGGTAGGTGCACCCAATCAGCGGTCATACCATCTGTACTCTCAACAGCTCTGAGCGCCACTACTTTTTCATAAGTGCGTTCATCGCCCATAACCCCTACAGAGTTTACTGGTAGCAAAATACTACCTGCTTGCCATACTTGGTCATATAAACCCTCGTTTTTAAGTCCAGAAATGAATATGTGGTCAACTTCTTGAAGGATTGCTACTTTTTCACGAGTGATATCTCCTAAAATTCGAATAGCTAGGCCTGGTCCTGGGAAAGGGTGTCTGCCCAATAAATCTTTAGACATATCCATGGAAGCACCTACTCGACGAACCTCGTCTTTGAAGAGGGTTTTCAGAGGCTCTACGATTTTCAACTTCATGAAATCAGGTAGTCCTCCGACGTTATGGTGCGATTTGATGGTTGCAGATGGACCGTTAACGCTAACACTTTCAATGATGTCAGGGTAAATCGTTCCTTGAGCAAGCCAAACCACATCTTCAATCAAAGCTGCTTCTTGATCGAATACCTCAATAAACACTCTACCGATGGCCTTGCGTTTATCTTCTGGATCATCAAGTCCTGCAAGGGCATCCATGAATTGGTCGGTAGCATCAACGCCTTTAACATTCAGCCCCATTCCTTCGTACTGCTTGAGTACATCAGTGAATTCGTTCTTTCTCAAGAGGCCATTGTTGACGAAAATACAATAGAGGTTCTTGCCGATTGCCTTGTGTAGTAGCATAGCAGCTACTGAACTGTCCACTCCACCAGATAGACCAAGCACTACTTTATCATCACCTATTTGTGATTTTAGATCTGCTACTGTTTCGTCTACAAAGTGTGCTGGAGTCCAGTCTCCGGAAACTCCGACAACGTCGTATAAGAAATTCGACAATAACGTTTTTCCGTCTGTGCTGTGGTACACTTCTGGGTGAAACTGAATTCCATAAGTTTCTTCTCCACAAACCTTGTAGCCTGCTACCCGAACATCGTGGGTTGAAGCGATTACATCAAAATCATTTGGGAGATTTGTGATCGTATCGCCATGGCTCATCCACACTTGAGAACCGACAGGAACATCCTTAAACAAGGGTGACGCTGCAGTTACTTCGCTCAAATTTGCACGACCGTACTCACGAATCTCACTCGGAGCGACTGTTCCACCAGAGGTCAGTGCCATGTATTGCGCACCGTAACAAACACCTAACAAAGGAAGATGCCCTTTGATACCTGACAGATCAAATTGCGGTGCATCTTCTTGCAACGTGCTATAAGGCGACCCTGAAAGAATAACCCCCTTCACATCTTCAGTGATTTCAGGTGGATTGTTGAATGGGTGAATTTCACAGTAAACATTGAGTTCACGCACGCGTCTTGCAATCAGCTGGGTGTACTGCGAACCAAAATCGAGGATAAGTATAGTTTCTTGCATACTGCAAAAATACCATTATTTCTCAGGGTAAATAACGTAGGTACCGGCCTTTATTGTTGACATTTTATTAACCAATTCCTTTTGTGGGTCTTCTCCTAAAATCCCTAGTAAATCTGCATAAGAAGCCCTTCTTTCCCAAAACACATTTTCAGGATACAAGGAGGAAAACACTTTTTCAAGACGGCCAAACCAGATAGTATGCTTCTTTTTCTGTGCTCGGTAGCGTGTTATATTTGAGCGTTCAATAGTTTGAATCAACTTCTTTTCCATTCCCTCTGCATGAACCGCTAGATCCGGGTACATCTTAATGATGTTTGATTTCCATTCGTTGATAGTTTGCTCAAGTGGAGCGTTCAACATTTGGGTTTCTGAAGAAAATTGGCCCATTGACTCGATGTGAATACGCTCAAGCTCACTCCTAGAATGGATGAACACATCCTTTAGAGGCAGTTCCAGTTTAGAAAGGGTATGTATGATTTTACGCGGAACGGCAACGACACTATCGCGTAAATAAAGCAGAGGCATGGGCACTTTAATGCTCTCAAAAACTCCTGTTAATTGTAACCAATAAGCGAGCTCACCTCCACCCCCTACATAGGCAATGTTTGGTAAAATCCATTCTTGGTATACTGGTCGCATTAGCGCATTTGGTGAGATACTTTCCGCAGATATGCTTTTAGTCGCAAGGATTCGATCTCTAGTGGTATCGCTAATTTCAAAAAGATTAATCTCACGAGGAAAGACTTGGGCACCATATCCTTTAACTTTTAATGCTTCCGTAGTTTGCTTGATGTGTCGAGAGAGTTCGCCTGCTAACTCCAGATCCCAAAGCGGCTGCGCTAAGGATTTGAGCTGCGAGTCATCACCATCGATTACCAGGACACCGTAATGACCAGCCCACTCTCTAACAATAGCTCTAGTTGCTGAAGCTAGGTTTGTCTGATGCTGATAATGGTGCAAACGACGATTTAAAAAATCACGTTGAACATCCGATAATTGCGCCGATTCAAGAAAAGTTTCGAGTTGATCGGACAATGAATCTGTCAAAAGTCGTCCAACGGGACCTCGTGAATTTTGAGTATCCCATGTAAACTTTTGTCCATTAACTTGAAATGAGGCAATCTCGTCAAAATCGTGATCTTCGCTAGCCATCCAAAACACTGGCACCACCGCTTTACCTGAAATACGAGTAGCCTCTTTAGCGAGGGCTATGGCAGATAGAATTTTGATTTCAAAAAAGGCAATTCCTCCACAGACCATTAATTGATGCCCTGTAATTACCGTCGAAGCACCTGCAGCGAGTGCGTCTAAAGATTCTTGTTCCTTATGATGTAATGTGCCGAGTTGTCGTTTTAATACCTCGACTACTTCCGCTCTAGTGGTATCCGCATATTGAGCCGATTTCGAGGCGATTGCCCGAACCAAGTCTTCCTCATTCATTACCCCAGAGGCAAAGTCTTTGAGAGGACTATCCAAAAGGTGCAAGTCCTTCATTACTTTTGAGGGAACTGAAGAAATTGAATGCGGTATGAATTGGCTTTCCATGTTAGATCGAAGTAAGAATGTAGCGAAGATAAGTGCTTTAAGCCTTGGATTGTTTCTCACGGCTTGCAATACTCCACCAGAATCCGATTGCGACCTCAAAGCTAGGTACACCTTTAATTTTGAGCAAGCCCAATATTATGGACTTCCGATAATCGACTTTAGCTTCAATCTAAGCTATGATTGGCAAGTTCGTATGCCTGAATTTGCGAAACAGAACTTTTACTACTATCAAACAGCACGCGCCAATGACGATAGTACAGGCTCTATACGCTTAACTGTCAAGCCATTCAAACGCCAAGGCTCCTATGTGAGTGTTTCGCAACAATCTCAAGCGTTGGTTGGCTTTACTATTAATGCAGCGGAAAGAGACAGCTGGGTCACTGAGCAAATAGATACGGTAGATTCTTGGTGGGTGCACTACGGACACTATGAGCAAGAACCAAAGGACTTTGTGATTGCACACAAGCTCATTGTCAGGGACTCTACAAGCAACGGCCTTATGCTTGAGCTTCAAATGGACTGTGAACCTGGTATGTTCAGCACAAAAAACGAGCGCTGTCTGCAAGAGATCGAACGCTCGTTCAAGATATACTTATGAGTCTAAAGTATAAGAGATTACGTTAAGCAGATATTGCGGAGCGTTGTAGTTCTTTACGTTTTTTAACAGGATCGATTCCATAGTAATCCTTAAAACAACGTGTGTAGTAGCTGTGGCTCTTAAAGCCTACCAAAGCGGCGATTTTTGAAATCGAATTTTCCGAATCTAGCATGTGCACAAGGGATTGCTCTAAACGAACTGAACGAATAAATTTACTCACGCTCAATCCTGTGAATTGTTTAATGCGCTTTTGAACAGCACTTCTACTGTAATTAAGTGCTCTAGCCAATTCATCGAGTGAAAAATCTTCGTTACAAAGGTTTTCCATAACCACATCTGTTGCTTCTGCAACCCAAGTCTCAACAGCATTTTTCTTCGCATTACGCTCTTCTGGCTCCACCGTTGATTCCGGTACTGCCTTGGAGTATTGCAACAACACTGAACGAACGACTGTCTCTAATTCGTATGGGTTAATAGGTTTGTTAACAAAGTAGATGGCACCTGCCTTGAAGCTCTGAAAACGTACATGATTTTCATGTAGTGCAGTCATAACTAAAACGGGTATGTTATCAAAATCCGTGGATTGTTTTAAGTGATTAATTAGATCGATTCCATCCATCTCAGGCATGTCAAGATCCGTTATGATCAACTTAGGTTTTTCTTCTTCTACACGCTTTAACATTGCCGATGCTGAATAAAATACTTCAGTGTCCCAGCCCGCTTTTGTAAAGAATCCTTTCAAATAGCCTAGAATGACCTTGTCATCATCGACGACAAATAATTTATCAGAGTTGTGCATAGTTTTTAATTTAACGTGGTACTGAGTAATTAATACCCCAAAGTTACAAGGTTATTGTCTCATAATGACATTTACACATGACGTTTTAGCCTCAATTTGGCAATACACGGATCGATGAGCAGAAAGGTTCTCCTATATTAGTGTCATTCAAAGGCGACTTTGAATTAGGTTAGGGGTACGGAGCCAAGAAATTGGCTCCTTTTTTTTGCCCTAAACATTGCAGTAGTTTTCCTCGTTAAAGAAGGTATGAAAAACACTGCTCGCCTCATCCTAGGAGATCAACTCAACCCCAATCATTCCTGGTATTCAGCCCCCTCCGAACACGTTACGTATCTCATGTTCGAGTGTCATGATGAGGCAACCTATGCCCCCCATCATATTCAAAAGGTTGCTGGTATTTTCTCCGCAATGCGGCAATTTGCCAAGCACCTACAAAAGCAAGGGCATACTGTGCATTACAGTACAATTCCCATGACGAGACAAAAAGCTCTCGACGAAGCAATTCATTACTCATGTGTGCAAATAGGTGTCTTGAATTTAGAATTCCAGGAACCTGACGAGGTTAGAGTTCGCTCAATTTTAGAAAAACTTGAGCACAAGGGGTACCACATAAACTTTGTGAGCACAGAGCACTTCATTTCAACCCAGACAGAATTCACCGAGACGTTCAAGGGAAAGAAAACCTTTTTAATGGAGACCTTTTATCGCAATCTGAGAAAAAGGACGGGGATACTCATGGATGGAAAACAACCCTTGGGAGGCACCTGGAATTACGATGCGCAAAACAGAAAAAAGCTTCCTAAAAATCACTTACCTCCTGCCCCATATCTTCCGAGTACTGACGTAAGTGAAGTACTTGAAGACATTAAAGAAGCTAAAATTCCCACAATTGGACTGCTCAAGGACCCTAAACACTTTTATTGGCCTACGAATCCTATTCAAGCTTGGGAAATATTTGAGAATTGGCTTGAGTATGCCTTTCCACTGTTCGGAGATTTTCAAGATGCGATGACGGTGAATGATTGGGCACTTTACCACAGTAGGATATCATTTGCCCTCAATACAAAGATGATTTCTCCCCTAGAAGTCTGCAAGAAAGCGGAAGAAGCATTTCGTCGTAGAAAAGACATTCCAATCAATGCTGCAGAAGGGTTTATCCGCCAAATTTTAGGTTGGAGAGAATTTATGCGCGGTGTCTACTGGCACAGAATGCCTGAATTTGGGACCGAGAACTACTTTGGACACGACAGAAAGCTTCCTGAATGGTTTTGGACCGGAAAAACAAAAATGAAATGTCAATCCCATGCGATCGGTCAAAGTTTGACACATGGATACGCCCACCACATCCAGCGTTTGATGGTAACAGGAAACTTCCTGCTCCTAGCGGGAATAGACCCTGACGAGGTTGACTTATGGTATTTGGGTATCTATATAGATGCCTTTGAGTGGGTTGAAATCACGAATACTCGTGGAATGTCCCAATTCGCGGATGGAGGTTGGATTGCCACTAAACCCTATGTTGCCTCGGCAAACTACATGAAGAAAATGGGTGACTATTGTGACAACTGCCAATACAATCCTAAAACGAAAACCGACAAGGACAGCTGTCCTTTGAATTCCTTGTATTGGGACTTCTTTGAAAGAAATAGGGACAAACTCGGGAACAATTTCCGCCTTGGAATGGTCTATAGAACATATGATAAGATGAGTTCAGAGCAAAAGCAAGCCATTTCACAAAAGGCTGCAGAACTCTTGGAGCAATTAAATCAACTATAATGAGTACTTGTATTCTTTGGTTTCGAAATAATCTGCGCATCTCCGACAATGCGCCCGTAGCGTATGCTTATGCTAATTTTGAAAATGTTATACCCGTCATTCTATGGGAATCAACAACATTAGAAACAATTGCCGGTCCATTAGAGCTGGGTGCGCATCGTGTACAATTTCTAAGAGAGTCCATAAGTGACCTCAGCTCGAGGTTTGAACAAGAAGGATCGAAATTATATGTACTCGACAGAAAAGAAGTCGACTTGGTTGCGTTGGCCCAAGAAATGAAGGCCAATGCGATTGTTGGACCTTCTCTAATGGCTTACAATGAAACACAAGAAGAAGTTGATATAAGCCAAAGAGCCTCTGCAGCTGGAATTCAAACAAAATGGTTGCGTGAACGGACCCTTTACATGAGGTCAGCTCTACCCTTTGACTTAGATGGTCTGCCAGACGTATTTACGAAATTCAGAAAGCTCGTTGAGAAACGCTCCCGTGTTGAACATCCTATAGAAGAAGTCGACATTACGCCTTTAAGTACCTTCCCTGAACTAATAGAAGCAAACTGGTCGGGAAAAAGCATTTCTCTAGACGAACGCTCAGCAGCTCCTTTTTCAGGCGGTGCCAAAGCGGCTTGGGATCAAATCGATTATTACATCTGGGAAAACGAGCTCATCCTTAGCTATAAGGAAACGCGGAATGGACTTCTTGGCAGGGACTACAGTTCTAAGCTTTCACCCTACCTAGCGCTAGGTTGTGTCTCCCCTCGAGAGGTTTTCCATGAAATTCAACGGTTTGAAGATGAAATTGAAGCAAACGACAGTACCTATTGGCTGTTCTTTGAACTTTTATGGAGAGAGTATTTCCAATGGGTTGCTTTAAAGAATGGTAAGGACCTCTTTTTGCCATTAGGACTACAGAAAGAAAAGCCATTCAAAGGAGGCTTCAACGCCAAGGCATTCGAGCGCTGGACCACAGGAACAACAGGAGACGATTTTGTGGATGCAAACATGAAAGAATTGGCGGCCACTGGATTTATGAGTAATCGTGGTAGACAAAATGTAGCTTCTTATTTAGTCCATGATATGGGACTGGATTGGCGAGCAGGTGCCTCTTATTTCGAGAGCCAATTAATAGATTATGACCCTGCATCGAATTACGGCAATTGGCTATACAATGCAGGCCGCGGAAATGATCCAAGACCATTTAGAAAGTTCAACACTACATTTCAAGCCGAACGTTACGATCCCGACGGTAAATTTATTGATGCTTGGCTCTAGTCTAGTTGTATCTTCACAGATATGAATAATTGGCAACGACTACACGATTTAAAGTTATCAGATCTAGACTTAGATCAAGAAGACCGTAAGATTCTGCAATCTCTTGCTGGTAAACTACAAAATAACTATCCCTACGACAAGCGTGAATACGCGGGACAAATGATTAAGCCTGCCCATCCCCTTGCGCAAGCAGCAGTGTGGATGACGAGCTTGGTTAATCCGAATAATCACGCATTAGATGGAGGAAAAGCTACTAGTGCGTTGGAGCTCGAGGTGATTGAATCACTTGCTAAGATGATCGGCTTCACGAGCCACCTTGGACACCTTACCTCGGGCGGTACTATTGCAAATCTTGAAGCATTATGGGTTGCGCGGCAATCAAATCCTTCAACTGTTGTTCTCGCAAATGAGCTGGCACATTATACTCATAGTAGAATGAGTGAAGTATTGGGTATTCCTTTCGAAGCCCTACCAGCAGACGCTGAGGGAAAAATTTGCATGAAGCAACTCATCCCTATACTTGAGCGTTACCGCAATGGTGGTATTCGTCCCACTTTAGTCGTGACCATGGGAACAACAGGTATGGGACGAATAGATCCACTAGACGAAATCATTGCCTTAAAAAACACCTACAATTTTCGTATTCATGCCGATGCTGCCTATGGCGGTTACTTTAAACTCACTTCCCTTTCAGCGAATGCGTCAAAGGCATTTGAAGTCTTACATTTAGCAGACTCTGTGGTTATCGACCCGCATAAACACGGGTTACAGCCTTACGGTTGTGGCGCTGTAATTTTTAATAATCCTGAAGTAGGACGATTCTATAAACATGATAGCCCATATACCTACTTCACTTCATCCGAGCTTCATCTTGGAGAGATCACTCTAGAATGCTCAAGAGCAGGAGCTACTGCAGCAGGAGTCTGGGCTACACTAAAGAAATTCCCACTTCAGCGTGAAGGAGAATTCTCCAAACGACTAACCAAAAGTCTTCACGCAGCTCTAGGGCTACATCAGGCAGCACTGCAAAAGGGTTTATGGAGTCTTTTGCCAGAACTTGATATCTGTGTATTCTCGAAACCGGGCAGTAAAGCTTCTCAAATAAGCACTTTGAATAGAGCCTTTTTTGAGAAAAAAGCAATCGAGGGCATCCATCTCGCACTATTTAAACTTCAGCCTGAGCAGTGCCCGTGGGAACTCGAATGGGACACTCCAACTCTAGTCGTGGTTCGAAGCGTGCTAATGAAACCCGAACACGATGACCCTATTTTTTGGGAAGCTGTTTTAGACTAAGCGAGTAATGCACTGATTTCCTCTATACTGTAGGATTCTTGTGCCCCGGTACTTAGATTTTTAACTGGTATTTTATCTGCCTCTAATTCGTCGGTACCGACCATAGCCATGAAGGCAATGCCCTTCTTATCTGCAAAGTCAAACTGCTTTTTGAGTTTATTGGAGTCGGGATATAATTCAGCTCGCAGTCCTCTAGCAACCAGCTTTTGAACCCATTGGTAGGCCACTGCACCTTCGGTACTACCGAAATTCGCAAAGAGTATGGAAGGACAAGATGCCACGTTTGCAGGGAACAATTCTAATTCCTCTAAACACAAATAGATGCGATCTAGACCAAAGCTAATCCCTACTCCAGATGTGTTTTTCATTCCGAAGATCGAAGTCAAATCAGCGTAGCGACCACCGCCACCTATACTTCCCATGGAAACGCCTTTTGCGGCAACTTCAAAAATAGTACCCGTGTAATAGTTCAGGCCACGCGCTAGCGTGAAGTCAAAAATCAACTCAGCTGACCTTAATCCTGAAGACGCATGTTCGAGTACAAATCGAAGTTCTTCTATTCCTAGTCTTCCTTGTTCACTCGATTCCAAAAGGCCATCCAAAGCGGTAACGGTTAGTCCCTCTGACAACCAGCCTTCGAAGGTAGCAACTGCGGCATCGCTAATGCCCTGCTCACGCATTTCCTTAGCGACACCTTCTGCGCCTACTTTGTCCAACTTATCTATAGCTACCGTAAATGCAACGAATTGATCCAAGATGCCTAAAACCTCAGCCATACCTGCTAAAATCTTACGGTTGTTGACCTTGATCTCTGTTGCTAGTCCTAAGGCAGTAAATGCAGCATCATAGAGATGAATCAGCTCTACTTCCTGCCACAAACTATCGGAACCGACAACGTCCGCATCACACTGGTAAAATTCTCTAAAGCGGCCTTTCTGCGGACGGTCTGCACGCCAAACTGGCTGCATTTGATATCGCTTGAAAGGAAAAGCCAATTCGTTCTGATGCTGTACCACATAACGTGCAAACGGTACGGTCAAATCATAACGTAGGGCCTTATCAGCAATCTTTGAAGCGAGTTTCTTCGCATCCTTGGCCTCCCATGCATCTGTAGGTGCCTTCGATGTAAAATCACCACTTCTTAAAATCTTAAAGATCAATCGATCTCCTTCTTCTCCATACTTACCCGTAAGCGTTTCAATATTTTCAAATGAAGGCGTTTCAATAGGATCGAAACCGCGAACTTCAAAAGCCTCTTTCAAGATGCTCATGATGTATTGGCGCTTCTGGACGTCCTGTGCTGAAAAATCTCTTGTTCCTTTTGCTATGGATGGCTTCATATAAATGTAAGTCGATGCATTAGTTTTGCAAAGGTATTCTGCCTATTCGAATTCTACGAGATCAGGAAGGCAACTTTGCAGTAAGTTTTGAAAATCTTCGCTCTCGCTCAAGGTCGTAAATGTCCGTTCATTGTGCGACCAATTTTTCCGCAAAGGCAATTGGCCAAACAAAACATGTGCTAATCCATCTACACCATATTTATCTAAAATGTTCCAATACGCACAGACAATCGCCTTATCTCCAACGGGAACATCTAATAATTCCGCTATCGGGTGCTTCATAATGGCGTAGTATACTTCTGCCGTCTCTGGATGAATGTACTGGTCCTTCAACAGGTAATACGATGGATTTTCAGCATTAAAGGCTACGATGAATTTCGCTCCTTTTAAAATTGGCATTCCTGCCTCTCCCACTAACCAGCGTCCATCTATCAATCTGCCCTTCACATCTTCTACATAGGTCACCCCATTATATTCCCATTGAATTTCAAAAAGGTCAGAATGATCTGTATATACAACCTCTGCCATAACCTCTTGTTGATCTTTAGATATCATCCATTCGACAAAGCTTGGGTAGATGGAATACCCCAATAAGAAGATTCCGACAATAGTTGATATGATGCCTATTCCCCAGGTTGCCTGAACATTTCGTCTGCGATCCTCTACGGCTCTGCGCTTTAACATCTCTTCTCTTAAACGGTCACGCTTCTTCTTTAGCGCCTCATCCTTTTCAGAGAGTTGCTCCGCAGAATTCAAAACCAATTCTAATGCAGCACGAACTACTTCTGTTGCTTGTTGTAGTTCTTTAAACGCTTCCTCACTTCCGCCTGTATCTGGATGTTTGCTCTTGGCCAACTCGCGAAATACCAACGATATATCCTCTTGAGAACTTGGGATTTTCTCCAAGCCTAAGACTAGTAAGGCGTCAACAATTTTCACAGATAAGTATCTTTAGCTAGAATCATAGCGTAAAATAAATCATCCTTCCCATTCAATCAGTACTTTTAGCGAAATAATACTAAGCACAACTACTATTATGAGCGGGAAAAGAATTTTA
The DNA here is from genome assembly GCA_965656315.1 of uncultured Schleiferiaceae bacterium. Taxonomy (GTDB): domain Bacteria; phylum Bacteroidota; class Bacteroidia; order Flavobacteriales; family Schleiferiaceae; genus UBA10364. The sequence goes on from CBFHKC010000002.1 coordinate 129,625, forward strand.
GTCGTCGACGACCATGAGCAAATCAGAGATTCCATTTCAGAGATTCTTGAATTGGAACAGTATGAAATAGAAACTGCTATAAACGGTAAAGACGCACTGGAAAAGGTCGCTTCATTCCAACCCGATCTGATTGTAACTGACATCCTCATGCCCGACATGGACGGTTATGAACTCATGATGAAAAAATGGACAGATCAACAGATCTACGAAATTCCAATTATTGTTGTTTCTGCAATGGTCAGTAAATACGATATTGCAGCTGGAAAGGCGTTGGGTGCAAAGAAGTACATTACCAAGCCATTTAAAGCGACTGAATTAATCGAAGCTGTTGGCGAATTTGTCAAATAAATATTCAAACTTCCTGGTGGTCTTACCAGCAAGACTAGGAGCTACTAGACTACCTGGCAAGCCACTTATTCCTATCGACGGTATTCCACTCATACAGCGTGCCTTCACTGGAGTTAACGCTATTTTTGAGCATGTAGTGGTCGCTACCGATTCTGAGGAAATACTACACTTTTGCAACGAGCAAAATATCCCAGCGCTTCTAACCTCGAATTCTCATCTCAATGGGACTACACGAACGTTGGAAGCTTATGAACTCTTCGGTAAAGCCTTTGACTACGTGATTAACGTGCAAGGTGACGAAGCGTTTATTGGCGAAGATCAACTCCTTCCGCTGTGCGAATTATTGCAAAACAAAGCGCCGGAGGCAGCCACGCTAATGGCACCTGTACCCAGCTACGGCAGTACTTCTAATGTATTCGTGAGTACCGATCTTAATCAGCGTGCTTTGCTCTTTTCTAGGAGTCCGATTCCATTTAATCACACCGGCATAGACATTCAGCGTTTTCAACATATTGGAGTGTATGCCTACCGTCCTGAAGCTTTAAGACGTTATTGCTCGCTTTCCCCTACCCCGTTGGAACAAGCCGAATCCTTAGAGCAATTGCGCTGGATGGAACACGGATACGATTGGCATGTTGCAACCGTAAAAAGCAAGCCCCTTTCGATCGATACCCCGAAAGACTTGGAACTTGCGGAATCTCTTTTGAAACAGGCTTAGAGCGCCCTCAAAAATTCGGTACATTCGCACTCTAGAAGTTTTAGTGCATGTCTGAGAAAAAAGTTCCCATAGGAAATGACCTTGTAGGAGGTGATAGATTTACCATGATTAGCGGTCCATGTGTGATTGAACAGGAGTCCACAATGATGCGCGTAGCCGAAGAATTGGCCAAGTATCGCGAGAATCATCCGGAGGTTCACATCATTTACAAAAGCTCTTTTCAAAAAGACAATCGCTCCTCTGTCGACTATTACACAGGACCCGGCATCGATGAGGGTTTACGTATCCTGGAAAAAGTGGGCAAAGAGTTTGACTTTCCACTCATCACGGACATCCACTACCCTGACCAAGCCGCGCCTGCCGGTGAGGTTGTAGATATTATCCAAATACCTGCCTACCTATGTATGCAGACCGACCTCGTCTTGGCTGCTGCGCGCACGGGAAAAGCAGTAAATCTCAAGCATGGTCAATTTCTAGCTCCAGAAAACATGGTAAAACCTGTCGCTAAAATTGAAAGCACGGGGAATACAAATATCATCTTAACTGAGCGTGGATACACTTTCGGATATAATGATCTTATTGTAGACCCAAGAGCATTTTACGATTTACGACAAGCAGGATACCCAGTAATTTTTGATATCACCCATAGTATTCGCAAATACGGTATTCCATCTTCCGATCCGAATGGAGGGTTGCGAGAATACCTACCTACGCTCGCTCGCGCGGGTGTTGCGGCAGGTGTAGATGGTGTTTTTATAGAAACCCACCCCTGTCCGTCCGAAGCACTTTGTGATGCGGCCAGCCAACTCGATATGCTACAGCTCGAATCCTTTATGGAGCCGTTGCTTGCTTTACATAACATTGAAAAACAGTACCGTTAATGGAATTGTATTTAGACTCAGCAGACGTACGTGAGATAGATCAAGCTTTTGAGCTGGGCTACCTCGCTGGATTAACAACTACACCTACATTCATGCACCGTCATGGCATCACTGATATTGACGGCGCGATTGTAGAGCTCAGTAAAAAAGTACCTGTCCTCCAGATCGAGGCGTTAGGTGAAACAGCAGAAGAAATTATTTCTGAAGCACATCGCCAAGACGCTCTGGGTTTAGACAAATCTAAGACGGTGTATAAAATCCCAATGAGTCTTGAGGGTACAAAGGCCTGTAAAGCACTTGTAGATCAAGGTTTCCAAGTCAACTTGCATTTGGTATACACCTTACAGCAGGCTTTTATGGCTATGGCTGCAGGAGCTACGTACATTTGCCCACTCGTCGGACGTTTGCAAGATCAAGGAACGGATGCACTTTCATTGGTGGCCGATTGTGTAGACGCCGTGGAGCAATACGGTTATTCTTCAAAAATCATGTTCAGCTCTGTGCGTAATGCTCAACACGTACGTGATGCAATAGAAGTAGGTGCACATGCGGTAACTGTGCCTTGGGGAATCATGAAAAAATTGACCGATAACCACTTTACGACCATGGGTACGGATCAATTCGTTCAACACACAAATCTTCTAACACGTCGAGTTGGTGAAGCAATGCGCAGCGCAAACCCTGTCGCTAAACCTACCGATACCATCTCTCACGCATTGGTTCAAATGACCACCTCGGGTTTCGGTGCGTGCAGCATCATCGATGATCACCAACGTGCATTGGGCATCTTTACCGATGGTGACCTACGTCGTTTTATCACCACAGGAGGAGATGTAAACAGTACTACTTTAGACCATTTTATTACCGATAAGGCACCGAAAACGATTGCTACATCGGCATTATTGATAGATGCGGAACAGCAATTTGCCCAAAGTAACGTCGATACGCTAATTGTCGAAGATGGTGGGAATGTCGTAGGCATGATCGATATCCAAGACTTACATTAATACCTATGCAAGCAGCTTTCGCCGGATCTTTCTTCTCAGATGAAGTTCAAATCGCTGAAAAACTTCAGAATATCAAACTTTGGCTGTTTGACTGGGATGGTGTTTTTCATTCTGGAACAAAGCAAGCGAACGGCGACAGTTCATTCAGCGAAGTAGACGCTATGGGACTGAATCTGTTGCGATTCGCTACTTATTTACACCAAGGTCAGATGCCACACTTTGTGATTGTCACTGGAGTCAATAATCCTACTGGTGCCTACTTTGCCCAACGAGAGCACTTCGACGGTATTTTCATGGGGGCAAAAGACAAGCGAGTCGTGTTGGACTATATCTGCCAAAAGCACGACTTGACACCAGATCAAATTGCATTTTGTTTTGACGATGTGCTTGATATCAACGTGGCCGAGCGAGTTGGCGCTAGATTTCTAATCGACCACGGCGCTCATCCCATTACTGTGGACTTTATGCGAGAACGCAACTGCTACGATTACTCAACTGCCTTTGCTGGCGGATTCGGTGGATTACGTGAAATCAGTGAACTCTGCATTACACTTCTTGGAAATGCAGATGAGGTATTGGCACACAGAACGGACTTCACCCCTACCTACGAGAAATATTGGGCTGAACGACAATCTATAGTAACCGCTCAGTTTACGGTTGATACTTCAAGCGTTCATCCTCTCGTGCAGGAGTAAGTTGACCTGAAATGAATTTTCGAATGAGGATGTTTTCAATGAGCTTATCTTCCGCGTCGTTGATTGGATCGTAAGGCCGTCTGAGATCGATATCATACCACCACGCAGTCATAGACCAAAGACGCGCTGAAAAGCCGTTTCGATAGGTCTTAATGATGTCATAAACCGTAACTCCTGTCTCTCTGTAAATCAGTTTACTCAGAATCTGACCTTCACTCCGTGTGAGTTTACGGAGTTCCGGCTCAAACCGCTCTTCTAGGTATTTTTGATAAGACTTCGTGTATTTACGTCGTTTCCTTCGTTTTTCGATTCCTTCGAGTTGCATGTTCACACTGTCCATGCGCAGCGCAGCCTCCCGGACATAGGGATAAACGCGTCGTACCTTTTTGGTAAGGTTGTAGTAGTGTCGCCTTGCCTGATAGTCGTTTAACGTCGGTTTAGGCACAAACAGTACTTCGTCGAGCACCGACCACGGAATAGTATCGCCGTTGATGATTAATTGGCCCATAAGAGGACTAGCAGCGCTACCGCCAACACTCAACGTATCTACTTGTTGAGCACCTGCGGTAACACTACTAAACACTGCAAATAGCAGCGCTTTAAGAACGGTTGTTTTTCCAAGTACTAGACGTTGCATGAACGGCTGTTTTTTGAGCGCTCTTTTTACCTTGCAATAGGTCTGCCAAAGCTGCCGCAGCAACCGACTCTAATTCTTCCGATTCATTTTCCAAGGTGTGCTCATCAAAGTGATTGGCCACAAAATGGGTATCGAAATTTCCTGAAACGAACGCATCATGGTTTAAAACAAACTGCGCAAAATCAAGCGTCGTATGAACTCCAGCGATTCTATATTCTTTAATAGCGCGCTTCATGCGGGCAATTGCATCTTCTCGTGTAGCTCCAAACGTGATCAATTTTGCAATCATCGGATCGTAATAAATGCTCACCTCCATACCTTGCTCCAAACCATCATCTACGCGAATACCCAAACCTTGCGGACGTTTGTATTCACGAAGCGTACCCGTTGCCGGCATAAAGTTGGCCGATGCATCCTCTGCATATACGCGAACTTCAATCGAATGCCCAGTAATCGAAAGGTCCTCCTGTTTAAAGGACAGAGGATGACCTTCAGCAATTCGTATCTGCTCCTTGACTAAATCGCGACCTGTGATCTGTTCCGTTACAGGGTGCTCTACTTGAAGGCGTGTATTCATTTCTAAAAAGTAGAAATGTCCCCCCGGCTCGAAAATAAACTCCACGGTTCCTGCACCACGATAATCACAAGCCTTAGCCACGTTTACTGCGGCTTTACCCATCGCATCACGTAGTTCTGGAGTAAGTACTACAGAAGGGGCTTCTTCGATAACCTTTTGGTGACGGCGCTGAATCGAACATTCACGTTCAAACAAATGAACCACATTCCCCTGCTGGTCTGCTAAGATTTGAATCTCAATGTGACGTGGATTTTGAATATACTTTTCTACAAAAACGGCTCCATTACCGAATGAATTCGTAGCCTCACTAACGGCTCGCTTCATTTGTGATTCAAACTCAGATGGATCATGGACGATGCGCATTCCTTTTCCGCCACCTCCAGCGCTGGCCTTAATCATGACAGGGAAACCAATCTCCTCTGCAAGAACCAAGGCTTCATTGACATCGGTAACTTCTCCCTCAGTTCCAGGAACTAAAGGCACATCAAAATCTTTGACGGCATCCTTGGCACTAAGCTTATCTCCCATGATTTCAATCGCATGAGGTCTAGGACCAATAAAACGAATTCCAGCTGCTTCTACAGCTGCCGCAAATCCTGCATTTTCCGAGAGGAAACCATATCCTGGATGAATCGCATCCACTCCGAGTTCTTTGGCTAATGAAATGATTAAATCACCTTTCAAGTAGCTTTGTGCAGATGGCGCAGGGCCAACGCAAACAGCTTCATCAGCAAAGAGTACGTGCGGAGCACGACGATCCGCTTCTGAATATATAGCAACAGTTTTAATACCCATTTCATGGGCACTACGCATAACACGTAAGGCGATTTCCCCGCGGTTAGCAACAAGGATTTTTGTGATAGTTCCGGTCATAATGTGATAGCGAGCTTTTGGTGCTCGACACAAATATAAAGCAGGAACTGTAGATTAAATCTTCACGATCCGATAATAGCTGTAGGAATCTTCTGTTCTAATCGCAACGATGTAGTTCGCAGCAGGTAAAGTCTCCAGTTGCATGCGGATGGTTTGCTCACCATGAACTTCCCGA
>CBFHKC010000003.1:0-15751 GCA_965656315.1 uncultured Schleiferiaceae bacterium
CGTTCTCCCTGCGCCATATTGTCAGTATTTAGTGCGGCCGAAGCCGGGTTTTTTCGTAATTTTCAAATATAGCTTTTAAGGCTGACAGCGCTAAGTTGAAGGTGGTTTTACTTTTTAGTTTTATCCACATGCGGATGTTAACAAAACCTTCTCGCTAACTGCCGTGTTGTCTTAAAAGAACCCTTTAGTTTTGATAATATAGCATTGGCACACTATGTGCACTACCCTTACATATAATACCCTACTACTATGGAAGAAAATTTCAGCCCCCGTGTAAGAGACGTGATCACCTACAGCAAAGAGGAAGCGATGCGTTTGGGACACGATTATATAGGTACGGAACACTTACTACTCGGCATTTTACGCGAAGGTGAGAGCACGGCCATCAAGATATTAAATGACCTTGGTTTGGATGCGGCGAATGTGCGCACTAAAATCGAGGGAATAGCAGCACCATACGCCACAAACATACCGGGTACAGCGAAGAATTTACCGCTGACTAGACAAGCTGAGAAAGCGTTGAAAACCACGTTTTTAGAAGCTAAATTGTTTCAGAGTCCGGTAATTCGCACCCCGCATTTGTTGTTGTGTATTTTACGAAATGACAATGATCCTATCAGCAGTGTCATGGCTCAGATGGGAGCGTCATATGATGCTGTAAAAAGCGAATATCAGCAGAACTATATCGATACAGATGCAACGAGGAAAAAGGATCTAGACGCTCCTTCAATGAGTTTTGAAGACGGCGGTGATTTGGATGAGCCGACCAGTGGTTCGCGCCGTTCATCTGGTGGCGCAAGCACGAAAAAAGAGAAGTCAAAAACCCCAGTGCTGGATAACTTTGGAAAGGACCTTACAAAAGCAGCTGAATTAGATCGATTGGATCCTGTGGTCGGTCGTGCAAAAGAAATTGAGCGCGTTAGCCAAATTTTAAGCCGTAGAAAGAAAAACAATCCTTTATTAATAGGTGAGCCAGGTGTAGGTAAAAGTGCGATTGCTGAAGGTCTTGCCTTGCGTATTGTAAATAAGCAAGTGAGTCGCGTGCTGTTTGATAAGCGTGTGATTAGCTTGGATTTGGCATCACTCGTGGCTGGAACAAAATACCGAGGACAGTTCGAAGAGCGCATGAAGGCTCTGATGAATGAATTGGAAAAGAATGATGATATCATCCTCTTTATCGATGAGTTACACACTATTGTGGGTGCCGGTGGAGCTACAGGTAGCTTAGATGCTTCGAATATGTTCAAGCCCGCTCTTGCTCGGGGTGAGATTCAATGTATTGGTGCAACGACATTAGATGAATACAGACAGTTCATCGAAAAAGATGGTGCACTAGAGCGCAGATTCCAAAAGGTAACTGTGGACCCTACTTCACCTGAGGAAACGGTTCAGATATTGAATAATATCAAGGATAAATATGAGGATCATCACAATGTAGTTTACACCGATGAGGCGATTGAGGCTTGTGTGAAATTAACTCAGCGCTATATCTCTGATCGTCACTTACCAGACAAGGCGATCGATGCACTTGATGAGGCAGGTTCGCGTGTTCACATTACGAACATCGAGGTTCCTGAGGAAATTAAGACGTTGGAATCGCGCTTGGACAGCATCAAACAAGAGAAAGTTCAGGTTGTTAAAAGCCAGCGCTACGAAGAGGCGGCAAGACTGCGTGATGACGAGAAAAAAATCGAAGCTGAACTAGAAACAGCTCGTATGGCTTGGGAGGATAGCATTAAGCTTAATCGAAAGAAAGTAGATGAAGCTGAAGTTGCTGAAGTGGTTGCCATGATGACTGGTGTGCCGGTACAACGCGTGGCACAGCAAGAGCTGGATAAACTGGCCCAGATGGAAGACTTGCTCAAAGGCAATGTGATTGGTCAAGACGATGCGGTGAAAAAAATCGTACGTGCTATCCAGCGCAACCGTGCAGGACTCAAAGACCCGAAGAAGCCGATCGGTTCGTTCATATTCTTAGGTCCTACCGGTGTTGGTAAAACGCAGTTAGCTAAGGAGTTGACTAAATTACTCTTTGATAGTGAGGACAATATGATCCGCATTGACATGAGTGAGTATATGGAGAAGTTCGCCATTTCAAGACTTGTAGGTGCGCCTCCGGGATATGTAGGATACGAAGAAGGAGGTCAGTTGACCGAGCGAGTTCGTCGTAAGCCTTATTCAGTCATCTTATTAGATGAAATTGAAAAAGCGCATCCTGATGTATTTAACCTCTTATTGCAAGCGCTAGACGATGGGCAGATTACGGACTCTTTAGGAAGAAAGGTCGATTTTAAAAACACCATTATCATCATGACATCGAACTTAGGTTCACGTCAGTTGAAAGATTTCGGAACTGGGGTTGGCTTCGGAACTGGAGCTCGAGAGCAGACGAAATCGGATCTTGAGAAGAGTGTGATACAGAGTGCTTTGAAAAAGGCATTTGCACCTGAATTCTTAAACCGTATTGATGATGTGGTCTTGTTCAACTCGTTGACGAAAGAGAACATCCATAAAATTATCGATATTGAATTGCGTAGCTTGTTTGGTCGTATTGAAGACCTTGGTTACGGTATTGTCCTCAGCGATGAGGCAAAAGGTTTCGTAGCAGACGAAGGTTTTGATGAAGCCTTTGGAGCGCGTCCACTAGCACGGGCCTTGCAGAAACTTATTGAAGATCCGCTAGCAGAGCACATCATCGGCAAAAAGCTTGAAGAAGGCGATAAAGTGGTGATCGGCCTGAAAGACAAGGAACTTGTCTTTGATATCGAAAAGGGCGCGCTTCTTGGTGCTGCAGATGCTGCTAAGCTACTCCCAGAAAATGGGAACTCTGAAGAGGAAACTCCTTCTAAGGAAGAATCGAATACTACAGGAGAATAACGTTATCGGGGTGTTGCTCAGCGAGCTTCATCCCAATAGCATTTATAGTGGGTGATGGACTAATCGTAGTGAATTGGTCTCTCACCCACTTTTCGTTATGAAGAAAGTCTTCTTGAGGGTAAATGCCGACCACATTACCCGAGTCAATAAACACTGCGCCCTTCTCTTCACGAAGATCAAGCAGTAATTTTTGGGTATTAGCCCCTTGCAATAACGCTAGAGCTTCTCGGTCGGTGCGTTCTTCTCTACGCATGGTATTTATAAAGTCAGCGAGCCATTGTTGCCCCGAAGTGTAGGAGCCGAATTTGCGCAGTGCTCCAGATCCAATAGACTTTTGAACCACCCACTTTAATTCTCCTCTCCCATTTTCATAGGCATATAAGCCGAACTTTAAGCTTTGTTTTTTTTGAGCTTTGTTTAGCGGTGGCCAGTGTTGGCGAATCAAGTGATCCTCATAGATCAAACTCAGTGTTTCGTTCGGCCACTCGGTGTATTGGATGTTGTGACACTCTTTCATGAGTCGCTGATACTTTGTGCTTTCTGTGTCCGTGCTGAAATGCTGTGTGATGCGCTGCTTGATATTGTTCGCTTTGCCGATGTAGAGTGGCATTCCAAATGCATCATGGAATTCGTAAACGCCGTGTGTTTTCGGAAGCTCATCAAAGATTACCGCATCAAGGTGGTCGGGCATCTGTATTCTTTTGAGCAAGCCCAATTTCGAATCTGAAAGTAATTTCTCGTCATAATCAGCATGTTGGCAATGTATCAGCACTTCCGCGGCACAAAGCGCATCGCTTAGGGCCCTGTGCGGATTATCATTCTCGACGGCCAATTCCCTCGCGAGATTAGCTAACGAATACCTCCCGAACTCTGGGAACGCGGCACGCGCATATTTCACCGTACACAGTTTCGGCATGCGCCAAGGTGTTCCTGCTTCTTTAAAAGCTCGTTCAATGAAGCTGTAATCAAAATTCACGCTGTGTGCAACAAAAACGTCCCCCTCTAGCTGTTTTAAAAGTTCAGGAATCAAGGCTTCAAAGGTTGGTGCATCCGCTACCATATCGTCCGTAATCCCAGTAAGCATCTGTATGTTATAAGGTATGGACCGATCTGGGCGCACAAAACTCGACCAAGTATGTGTTATCCTTTTGTGTTCTACATGAGCAATACCGATCTCGGTAATGTCATTTCCGCTCGGTTTTCCACCAGTGGTTTCGATATCTACAACTACATATTTCACGGAAGTGAATTTACTCAAAACAGCCACGTCTTCTCAGGGTGACATTGTATATTTATCCTCATGGAAATACTGATCTGGATTTTATTGATTGCTGGACTTGTAGGAGCAGTAGTTCCAGCTTTGCCCGGGCCAATTTTCACTGCCATCGCACTCGCTCTTGCGCAATACTCCGACCCTTCCGATGTTTCTCTTTGGGGGTATGTGGTATTAGGTGTCGTCATTTTCTTTATCGATTACTTACTGCCCTCCTACCTCACCAAGAAAGGCGGTGCATCTCCCCGTGCGTCGAAGGGTGCATTGATTGGTATGTTACTGGGAATATTCACCGGACCAGGAATGCTCATCTCTGGTGCCATCGGTGCATTCATAGGGGAATATTCAGTGACAAGTGACGGCAGTAAAAGTCTCAAAGCTGCGCTTTTTGCGATGCTCGGGGTTGTATCAGGAATAGTAGTTAAAGTAGTGTACTGTGCAGGGATTATCGTCATCTACACAATAGAATGGGCCTTATGATTGTAACCTTAGGCACACATAAAATTCAATATCCTGATTTTGTGATTGAACCTGGATTAACCCTAGTGATAGGCCCCTCAGGAGTAGGTAAAACCACCCTACTACGCGCATTGCACGGTACTTTAACTGGCCAGATTGAAGGCAAATTACCACTTCAACTCGATCGCACGTCTCTAATGCCGCAACAGCATACTTGGGTTCCCTATTTATCTATGAGAGAGCACATGATGCTCACTGGAGGGGTTTCTCGTGATGGAATTGATCAACTTGGTCTTTATGGGCTTGAGAATAAGTACGCACACCAGCTTAGTGTAGGTCAACTTCAAAGATTTTCTTTATTAAGTAGTCTTTCTGTGAATGCTGAGGCATATCTGTTAGACGAACCTTCTAGTGCATTAGATACCGATCTTGCAGCTCGAAGTTTCGCGTTCTTAAAACAACACATCCAAGCACATCCTAAAAGTTATTACATCGCGGTAACCCATGACGATCGCATGATGAATGCTTTCGCCGATGCTAAATCTATCGCGCTATGAGAATGATGGTGCAGTTTTGGCGTGCGCAACTGCGCAGAAAGACTACGCCGCTTTTGATCGTGGCGTTTTTATCGCTCCTTACGTCGTTGCTTGTGCAAATCCCTTCAATAACAGAGTCCTACATCTACAAGAAGTGGAGAGAAAGTGCGCAATATGCTGATGTTGTTGTCGGCTACAAGGGCTCGCCGCTTCAAATTGTGGCAAACACCCTGTATCGTTTAGAGAACCCTACGGGGAATTTACCGCAGGAAAGTGTTGCTTATTGGGAGAAGCACCCGATGGTTGCTGAAAGCTGTCCTGTCGCATTAGGTGACAATATTGACGGTTATCCCATTGTTGGAACCGATACCAATTACTTTCAGTGGATGAACATTACTTTGCTGCAGGGGCGTTGGCCTTTGACTAGTGGAGAATTGGTGCTCTCGGAGGAATTGGCCAAGCGATTGGAAATTTCTCTTGGGGACCATCTTCACAGCTCCCATGGAAGTGACGCAAACGGAGAAGCGCACGATCACCACCATCTTACTGTCGTCGGCTTAACCCAAGGTGAACGAGCAGCGGATAATGAAGCTTTTTTTGTTCCCGTCGAAGCCTATTATGATATGCATCATGGTAAAGGCGCTGGTGCGGTTACGGCATTGATGCTGAAGCTTAAATCGAAGTCTGCACTGGTTATGTTGCCTCGTGTATTCGACAATCGCCCGAATGAACAAGGCGCTTTTCCAGTTTTTATATTTGCTGGTTTACAGAAGCAATGGGCGCCTACTCTTGAAAAATTGACTACTTGGGGGATGCTGCTTCCGGCAGCAGTGGCTCTTCTGTTTATTGCATTTATGTACTTTTTAGCGCGCGGTGAACGTGAGGCCCGCAGGTATTTACATGACCTGAAAGTACCTACCGTAACTCGATTTTTTGCTTTGTATGGCATGCCGCTGTTTAGTGCGACGATTGGATATGCGTTGCATGTGCTGATCATTCAGTGGTTTGAATTCCCTTTAGCTATTCACAGTGCTTGGCTTGCAGTACTTCCGACCGCAATAGCAGCCCTGCTCTTTACCCGCATTCGTTTATGAAAAAACTACTCTTTTCTTTAGTGCTTCTATTGAGTACAACATCTGTCTGGGGCCAGCAAGTGATTCCTTGGGATTTATTAGCGGTACCCTACTCTACAACGCCTGATGGGTTGTACCAGCCGACGTTTCCTTCTTGGTTGGATAAATACAAAAATCAAGAGGTCGTGATTCAAGGCTATCTGGTACCTGTCGATGTCGAAGGCAATCAATATGCGCTGAGTCGTTACGCGTTTTCATCTTGTTTCTTTTGTGGAAATGCTGCGCCGAATACGGTGGTAGAATTGGTTTTTAAGGACCGCCCTGATGCGTTTGTTACGGACCAATTTGTAGTAATAAAGGGCATTCTTGTGTTCAATGAAAATGACCCATTCCGATTGTTCTTTATCCTGCAAAACGCAAGTCTACACGGTTAATGAGAAATGTACTCCTGATACTGTCTTTATTCCTGTCATTCGGAATTTATGCTCAAGAGCGGCTCAGCTGGAATACGTTTGAACGGTTGCAATTCGAGGAAGTTTTTGATGAACCTTCTGCCACATGGTTACAGCAACCGAAATGGACCGAAGACCTCTTACGATGGGATGGAAAAACGGTGAAGGTTACCGGATATGTAATTAGTCTGGATACCGAAAGTCAAGAGTACGCACTCAGCGCCTTTCCTTTTGCTTCTTGCTTTTTCTGTGGCGCTGCGGGGCCGGAAACCGTGCTTGAATTGGTTTTGAACGAGCCTGAGATCTTCACTACGGATGACATTGTGACTTTTATTGGGGTGATTCGTTTAAATTCAGACCCACTTAAATTTCCTCTAACTTTAGAACGTGCAGTACAGCAATGAGTATCCAGAATCCGTTAATTTATTGGGCATTTCTAGCGGTTCTCGTACCCATTTTCATTCATTTGTTTGGGCGAAACGCACGTAAAACTGCTGTCATTCCATCGTTAATGTGGTTGGATGAGCTTAAGACGAGCAAACGACGTAAACGCTGGTTAAAGGATTACTTAGTGCTCTTGCTCCGGGTGCTAACGGTATTTTTCGTTGTGCTTTCGTTATTTAATTGGCGCCAAAGTAGAACTGCTCAGAATCTAGTGGTGGACCACCATCCTGCTGGCTGGGATAGCGAATGGTTCAAAGCGGCTGTAAATCAACTAGATGATGGCACCTATCGACTTTACTTAAGGGACGGTTCTTACCTCGGTGAGTGGGATAAAACGGCGTTGCCAGGACTGTTTTCTACTATTCAACCTGCAAATAGCGCATGGCGTGCAGTTCCTGAGGCTGATCTTCTCACCTATGGCTTCGATTCGATTCCCTTTGATTTTCAAAGAGTTTTTATTCCCGAACGTCTGGAATTAAAGAACATACAGTTGGACGACAGACTTGACGATCAGAAATTTATCTGGGAGAACACTTCTAGTGAACTTGGTGATTGGCGTATTTTCAGAAATGGGACGCTTTATGCGAAGCTATATTCGTCGTTTGCGGAATTGGCACTTGCAGATCTTGGGGTTCAGGACACTTTTGAAATCCAATTTTATGGCGATTCCGTTCTTGCAGACAATACCTCGATCGTATATCAAAAGCCGCGATCTAAGACCTTAGCGATCGTTACCGAAGATGCACAAGCCTGGACTTCAAACTACCTTACTGTGGACTCTATTGTGCCCTTCTCAAAGGTGTCCAGTGAACTTGTGTTGGGTTACGACATTTGTGTGGTAGAGGGATTGGATTTTATACCTCAAGCCTTAAGAGAATTCCAAGGTACGTTACTCCACTTCTATCCCTCCAGCGTCCCAAAAAGTTCGGCGCTTACTCCACAGCTTCAGCATCCGTTTTATGCTGCGTACTTTTTTGGCCCCTCTTTACAGAATGCTTGGCCTCAAGGTGCCTTAGGGACGCCCATCGCGGATACCTTGGAACCCTTGCTCTTGGATGCAGAACGAAATCCCGTAGGCGGAATTAAGGTTCAAGGGGATCTGCACTATTACCAACAATCCTTTTTCCCTTTGGAAAATGATCATCCTTATTATACCGCCCTTTTTCAATGGGCCGGCGCTCTAAGTGCTGTGGAAACTAGAGTTGATGAGTTTTTAGGTGAAGATCATTATTCTAATAATTTGAATTTACCTCAGGTTATTACTTATAATGACCGGGCCGATTCCGCCGTTTCGAGGCCGTTGTTTTGGACTCGTGAAAAAATTGCCTTGGCTCTTGCGTTGCTTTCAGCACTATTAGCCCTTATTTTTGCTAAAATTTAATCAGATGAAGCTGCTCTTCAAAAACGCGTACATTATTGATGCGCAAAGCCCTTACCACCTGCAAACTGTAGACGTTCTAGTAGATGGTGATACCATTGAAAGTATTGGTGAGATAGCTGCTCCGGAAGGCGCGACCGTGATAGATCTTAACGGCGATACGTTAACTACAGGTTTTGCAGAATTACACAGCGACCTCGGTGAGTTAGGAAATGAAGAGAGCGAAACCTTGCAAACAGGTGCAGCAGCCGCTGCGGCAGGAGGTTTTACAGCAGTAGGCGTAGTGAGTAATGGAGGTCCATACTTGGATGAAAAGACGGGTATTGAATTTCTATTAAGCAAAGGAGAAAGTGTACCCGTGAACATTGTCCCTATTGGTACGATGAGTAAAGGACGTAAAGGCGAAGAGTTGAGTGAGATGTTTGAAATGAACAATTACGGCACCAACGTTTTTGGGGACTACAAGCAAGGCGTGACGAATGCGAATTTGTTAAAATTGGCTCTACTTTACACCAAGCCTTTCGGAACTATTATGGTGCATCCTGAAGATCGCAATCTCAGCGTGAACGGTATGATGCATGAAGGAGCTACCAGTACTTATGTGGGTTTGAAGGGGATTCCTGAGATTTCAGAAACGATTCAGATCGCTCGTGATTTAAGCTTACTCGAATACACTGAAGGAAACTTACACATTGCAAGTGTATCTACAATAG
Source organism: uncultured Schleiferiaceae bacterium (assembly GCA_965656315.1). GTDB lineage: Bacteria > Bacteroidota > Bacteroidia > Flavobacteriales > Schleiferiaceae > UBA10364. The sequence continues at coordinate 9,206 of CBFHKC010000003.1, forward strand.
ATGGTATAGAGGCGATCCGCGAAGCAAAGCGCAAGGGGTTGAATGTCACTTGTAGCGTAAACTTGCATCATTTGATCTTCACTGACGAAGATTTAACTACCTATAATACATCACTCAAGGTTTCCCCTCCTATCCGTACGGATGTCGAGCGTGCCGTGCTTTGGGAAGCCGTATTAGATGGCACGGTAGACTGCCTAGCAGTGGACCACTTGCCAAAGGATGTCGAACAAAAGCAATGTGAGTTTGATAATGCTGCGTTTGGTATGGCAGGTTTCGAAGGCGCACTGAGCGCTTTTTTAGATCGTTACGAGATCACTCCGGAGCGTCTTCAAGAGGTTTTTAGTATTCAGCCTAGAAAACTATTGGGCCTACCTGAATTAAGAATCGCAGAAGGCGAAGTTGCTGAGTTTACCATCTTAGGAAATGTCGAGCAGCAAGTCACTGCATTTGCTTCAAAAGCCTTCAATAATCCATTTAAAGGAATGGATATTAAATCCTCTGTTCGAGGTGTTTATGTTAAGGAGAACTATTTGTCTTTAGAGGCGTAGTCGAATTTAATTCGCATTCCATCGAAGGATAGAAACATGCCTTCGGGGAGTTGTTTCTGGGTTTCCTCGTGTGTCCCCATGTAATGGCTCATATGAATGAAATAGGTGGTTTTCGCTCCAATCAATTTTGCTGTTTCGATGGCCTGCTCAAGGGTATAATGGCTGTAATGCACCTTGTGATGCAGTGCGTCTAAGAACAGAACGTCTAGATTTTGGAGCCGTTCCAATCGAATGGACTCGTCGATATGGTTTACATCTGTGATGTACGCCATCTTCCCTATTCGGTACCCCAATATTGGAAGCTTACCGTGCAAGACAGGTATGGGTAGTATCTCTATTTCTTCTATATTAAAAGACGCTGACTCGTCAACTACATTTGTTTCTATACGCGGTGCGCCAGGATACGGCTGAGCTTCAAAAGCGTAGTGGAATGCCTTTTGTATTCTATCTAATACACGTTGTTGGCCGTAAATCTCCATAGCATTGCCTGTTCTGAAAATCATCGGTCGAACGTCGTCTAAGCCTGCAATATGATCTTGATGTTCGTGAGTAAAAAGAACCGCATCTACTTCACCCAATTCTTCTCTTAGCATTTGAGTCCGAAAATCTGGTCCAGTATCTATTTGAACATGGAGACCATCTAGAATTAAATGTACCGAGCTTCGGGTGCGTTTGTCTCTAGGGTCTACGCTCTTACACACTCTACAATCACAGCCGATTACCGGTACCCCTTGTGAGGTACCAGAGCCCATTACGATTAATTCTGCTTTTTGGTCCATTTCTTGTACATAATTTACTGGCTTTTTCCTCGCTTACCGCATCAGGAAACTTAAATTTGCAACTAAGTATAACCTACACACGCTCTCATGAAGGATCGAGTTATCCTAACTACCGCCCAAAAGGCACTTAAAATTAACCTAAACTCGGACATCTACGGTACGTTCGCAGAAATTGGTGCAGGACAAGAAACTGTTCGTGAATTTTTCCGTGCTGGAGCGGCTTCCGGTACGATCGCAAAGGCAATGAGCGCCTACGATAAAGCCTTCTCTGATGACATTTACGGCATTGAGGAAGACGGTCGTTACGTGACTCAGAGTCGTTTGAGGAAAATGCTCAAGCACGAGTACAACCTTATCGAGAAGCGTCTAGATCGAAATTTACACCCCGAGAAGACGTATTTCGCTTATGCGAATACCGTTGCTACGGTGAATTTCACGAAGACATTCAAAGGTCATGGCTGGATGGGAATCCGCTTCCAGACGGCTGCACACAAAGAAACGAATGACATTATCATTCACTTTAGACTTCATGAAAATGAGGCTAAACACCAGCAAGAAACAGTAGGTCGACTCGGAACTAACTTGATTTATGGTGCATACAGGCTTTATGAAGATCCTAAACTCTTCTTACAGAGCCTCTATGACAATATTGACCACGCTGCTATAGAGATTGACTTGATCAACTTTGCGGGGCCTGACTTCGATACATTAGATAACCGACTAATGTCTCTTCAATTGATTAAAAATGGCTACACAGATGCGGTTATCTTTGGTCCAGAAGGAGACAATATGCTTCCTGCTGAACTATTGTATAAAAAGCACATTCTTGCCATGCGCGGTAGTTTCAGGCCAGTTACTAAAGTGAACATGGATATGATCAAGCGCGGTTATGACATGTTTGTTTCGGATAAAAAAGTTGATGTTGATCGCACAGTGGTTCTTTGGGAAATTACACTGAACAACCTACTCTCTGACGGAGAGATCGATGAGCAAGACTTTTTAGATCGTGCAGAAATATTGTGTTCATTAGGACAGACGGTATTGATTTCCAATTTTAAAGAGTACTACAAACTGGTCGATTACTTCGGGCGATTCTCGAAAAAACGTCAAGGTTTGGTCATGGGAGTTAACAACCTTACCGAGCTTTTCAATGATAAGTACTACAGAAATCTCCAAGGAGGAATCTTAGAAGCTTTCGGTAGAATCTTCTCTAAGGACCTGAAGATATTAGTCTACCCATTCCAAGAGAATGATGATACGAGAATTATGCGCAAGGAGGATGCAATCGTGCACCCGCGCTTCCGCCCTATCATTGACTACCTCATATTCCACAACAGGATATTAGATATCGTAGACTTTGATGCAGACATCACAAACATATTTTCACGCGAGGTCCTACGTCAGATTAGATGTGGAGAATCCGGATGGGAAGAATGTTTACCGAAATATGTAGACTCAGTCATCAAAGACAAGCAGCTCTTCGGTTTTTCAGAATCGAATTCGAAATAGAGAGTGTGTGACAGCCGTTATTTTGGCTGTTTCATTATTAAGCAAAAGCCCCGTACAGTTCAGAGTATGGGGCTTTTTTATGCATTTGAAAGAGCTTCTTTATAGGTAGCTAAACAGCGCTCCCTAGCCCATTTATGTTCTACAATCGGTTGTGGATAGGAAGGAGTTCCCCACTCGGGTACCCATTTTCGAATGTAGGTACGATCCTTATCAAATTTCTCCATTTGCGAAGTTGGATTAAACACTCGGAAATATGGGGCTGCGTCGAGTCCACTTCCACTCGCCCATTGCCATCCTCCGATGTTACTCGCAAGATCAAAATCAAGTAGTTTTTCGGCGAAATACGCTTCCCCTAAACGCCAGTCCATCAATAAATGCTTGGTCAGAAAACTCGCTACGATCATGCGTACTCTATTGTGCATGTATCCTGTAGCGTTGAGCTCACGCATACCTGCATCTACGATGGGGTAACCGGTATTTCCACTGCACCAAGCATCGAATTGTTTCTTGTTAAACTCCCATGGAATTAAATCATACTTAGCTTTGATTGCTTTCGATCTACTTTCAGGGAAGTAGTACAACGCCATCTGAAAGAAATCTCTCCAGATTAATTCGCTAACAAAAGTGTCATTTAGCTCAAGTCCTCTGCGCAATAGGCTTCGAATACTGATGGTCCCAAAACGCAAATGAAGTCCTAGTCTTGTAGTACTCTTCACATTCGCGGGAAAATTCCGAGTAGTATCGTACGTCTTGATAATTTCACTACGTACCTCATTAGATGGCAGTTCGATAGTGGTCGTATGAAAACCCATGTCTTCTAGAGAAGGAATTTGCTTTGGTGCAACCTGAAGAAATTGGTCAGCATACTCTTTATTGGGGTATGCCTTTCCATGATAGTCCGTCAATTTTTTACGCCACGCTTTAGCATAGGGACTGTATACCAAATATGGCGTGCCATCTGCCTTTACCACTTCGTTCTTTTCGAAAATCACATGATCTTTAGCACCGATCACTTCGACATTTTTCGATTGCCAAAACTCAGATACTGTTGCATCTCGTTCCCGAGCGTAGGGTTCATAATCACGGTTCAGAAATAAGCCTTTCACATCATAAAGTTCCGAAAGCTCTTTCATCACTTCTAGCGGAGTGCTGTGGAACACCTGTAACGTACTGCCAAGCGCCTCTAATTCTGTTTGAAGAGCAGAGAGCGTTTGGTGTAGAAATGAAACGCGCGCATCGGATTTGTCTCTGAGTCGATCTAGAATATGTCGGTCAAAAATAAAAATTGGCAACACCTTGTGGCCAGACTTCAATGCCTTCCATAACCCTGCATTATCCTCTAAACGGAGATCCCTTCTAAACCAGAATATACTAACTGCTTGCATCCTCCTCTATTTCGTGGCCTCAAGAAAGGCACGCTTGGTGTTTTCGTTTTGAAACGAACCATGAAATGCCATGGTTACCGTAGAGCTGTGGTCATCCTCAATACCACGTGTTTTTACACACATATGGTCTGCTTCTAGGTAAACTGCTACGTGCTCTGTTCCTAGACCTTCCATCATTGCCTCTGCAATTTGACGCGTTAACCGCTCCTGTACTTGTGGGCGCTTTGCGTAATGACGGACAATTCTATTGAGTTTAGATAAACCAACAACCTTCCCGTTCGGGATGTATGCTACATGGCACTTACCGATAATGGGTACGAAGTGGTGTTCGCAGTGTGAATGAACTTTAATATCACGTTCCACAAGCATCTCGCTGTAGGCGTATTTATTTTCAAAGAGCTTCATTTCTGGCTCATTATCAGGATTTAGGCCTGCAAACGCTTCCTTAACGTACATTTTTGCAACACGTAATGGAGTGCCACGGAGGCTATCATCCGTAAGATCAAGACCTAAGATGTCCATAATGTCGGTAAACTTCTCTGCAATCATGGCCACTTTCTCATCGTCAGAACGATCAAAGGCACCTTTACGCATCGGCGTGTCGATAGAAGTTCCCATATGTGCTTCCACTAGAGCGTCAATCTGCTCGGTGGTTAATGAATTTTCATGCTTTGTCATAACTATTCGCCGCTATACTCTACGAAATTCCTTGGAGTCTCGTACAGTGTGATTTTTAAATCCAATTCTGATGGTAAAACACGCTTCAGCCTGTGATAAATCACATAAGCGATGTGCTCTGCAGTAGGGTTCATGGTTTTGAACTCTTCAACTTGTTCATTCAGGTTTTTATGATCTAAATGCTCTTCTACTTCAGACTTGATGAAATCTGATAAGACCTTCATATCGATCAAATAGCCCGTCTTTGGGTCTACCTCTCCCGTCACTCCTACGATAAGCTCGTAGTTGTGTCCGTGGTAGTATGGGTTGTTGCACTTGCCGAATACCTCTTCGTTTTGCGTATCGCTAAGGCTAGGATTGTGTAACCTATGGGCTGCATTAAAATGCGCCTTTCTATAAACCGTGATCCTCATTGTGCCAGTAGGTTAAGAATCGGTCATAGATGATTTTAAACCACTCGGTGTATTTTTCGGGATGCGCTTTCATGTCTTGCGCGACCCAGTCTACAGACCTCCAGTCAAAACTCTCAACCTCATCAGGGTTAACATTTGGATCCTCGTTGTAACGTGCAATCAACACATGGTCGAGCTCGTGTTCCGTAAGATCATTGTCCAATTCCGCTTTGTAAATGAAGCTAAAGATGCGTTTCACATCACAGGTGAAGCCCATCTCCTCCATCAATCGTCTACGAGCAGCTGCTTCTACGCTTTCCCCATCTCTTGGGTGCGAGCAGCACGTGTTCGTCCACAATCCACCGCTGTGGTATTTGTGCAAAGCACGACGCTGTAGTAAAATTTCGTTGTTGTCGTTCATGGCAAAAACAGAAAACGCTCGGTGCAATTTTGCTTGGCGATGCGCTTCCATTTTCTCCATCAGTCCTATAGGCTCATCCGCCTCATTGACCAGGATAACTTGTTCAGGCATGTTGTATTTATTTTAGATCCAATTAATGGTGTGTCTAACGTAAGAGCTCAAAAATAGCCCGTACTTACGCTTGTTAGAAATTCTCACGCGTTGATTTAATATGATATCTGCGTGGGTTTTACGTATTTTATTGAAGAGGCTATAGTAGTATACATAGGCAATGTATACCCCGAATCTTGCGCCCTTTGGCAGTTGCTTGATTCCCTCAAAACCGGCTTTAAAGTCAATATCGATATCGGCTTCGATTTCCGCTTTGGTCTTTTCGTTAAATTCCCCCATGTCTACCCCAGGGAAGTACGTTCTACCGAGACTGTGATAATCGGCATGCAAATCACGAAGGAAATTAATCTTTTGGAAGGCGCTCCCGAGTTGCATTGCAGGCTTTTTAAGCTCTAGATAACGCTTTTGATCACCGTCTACAAAGACTTTGAGGCACATGAGTCCTACTACTTCAGCACTTCCTAAAATGTAGTTTTTATAGCCTTCTTCATCATATTCGTGCTCATACAAATCCATTTCCATGGACTTCAAGAAGGTCTCGATCAAATTGTGATCAATCTCGAAAGCATTGACTACTTGCTGGAAGCTGTTTAAGATAGGATTCAAGCTTATTCTCTGTTCAATCGCTTCGTAGGTATCTTTCCAGAACTTGGCTAGCAGTTCCTTTTGAGGATAACCTTCAAAGGTGTCTACAATCTCATCTGCAAAACGTACGAATCCATA
>CBFHKC010000003.1:15850-19085 GCA_965656315.1 uncultured Schleiferiaceae bacterium
GATTGCATAGATAGGATCGTGATACTTTTTATCTAATCCAAGAATTCCTAATGAGAACGAAGTACTGTACGCTTTTGTGGTCATCCGCGAGGTGCGAATACTTACACTGTCGAATAATGCTTTCATACGGCTTTCTTGATTTTAAAGTCTTTACCAATTTCCTTACTGACAACCTCACCAGAGATCAAACTTGGCGGCACACCAGGTCCTGGCGTCGTAAGTTGTCCAGCGAAATATAAGTTAGCTACTTTTTTACTCTTGAGTCTAGGCTTTAGAATAGCGGTTTGATCTAACGTATTTGCAAGACCATAGGCATTTCCCTTAAAGCTGTGATAGACACTCTTAAAATCAGAGTAAGCAAAAGAACGCTTCACAATCACACGGTCGCGAATAGACGAACCGGCGTAAGCTTCTAAGCGATCCATCATGAGATGGTAATATTTCTCACGTACCTCTTCTGTATCACCGTCCATACCCGGCGCAGTAGGCATTAATAAGAATAAGTTCTCACAACCTTCAGGTGCGATGCTCTTATCCGTTTTTGTTGGAGCGCTTGCATAAAACAAAGGTTTGGTTGGCCATTGCGGATCTGTGTAAATTTCATGAGCATGCTGATCCAACTCATGATCAAAGAAGAGATTGTGATGCAATACATTTGGTACCTCACCCTTGATTCCTAAATAAAACAGCAATGATGAGGGAGCCATCTTACGTTTGTCCCAATATTTCTCTGTGTACTCCCGGTATTCAGGAGCACTGATTTTTTGATCGATATGATGATAATCTGCACCACCAACAATGATGTCTGCTGAAAAAGCTCCCTGATTGGTAATCGCAGCAGTGATTCTATCACCTGCATATTCGAAGCTCGTGACTTCAGTATTGGTATGGAATTTTACACCTTGATCTTTAGCGACCTTAACCATACCCTGAATAATTTTATTCATTCCGCCCATCGGGTACCAAGTCCCCAATGACATATCCGCATAATTCATCAAGCTATACAGAGCTGGAGTATTTTGCGGAAGCGCACCTAAGAAGAGCACAGGAAATTCTAAAATTGCTTTGAGTTTTGGATGACTGCTCACTTCTGCAACGTGCTTGCGGATGTCCTTGAGCATATCGAGCTGGAACAATCCTTTTGCGATGCGGAAATCAGCAAATTCTAGAAGAGAGCGACCCGGTTTGAAAACGAGATCTTTAATACCCACTTCATATTTGTATTTGCCTTGGGCTAAGAACTTGCGAAGACGTAGTCCCGAACCTGGATCCAAGCGATCAAACATCGCCTCAAGTTCTTCCATATTTGGGCTTTGATCTTCGTGATCATTTTCACCGAAAACCACTCTATACGAAGGGTCGAGACGAACTAAGTCGTAGAGTTCTTCAATTTTGACGCCGAATTCGCTGAAGTAACGTTCGAATACGTCTGGCATCCAGTACCAGCTTGGCCCCATGTCAAAAGTGAACCCATCTTTTTCCCAGACGTGAGCTCGTCCGCCGAGTTGATCGTTTTTTTCTACGACAGTTACATCGTAGCCATCTCTAGCAAGGAAACTAGCGGCGCTAAGTCCGGCAAATCCTGATCCTATGACTAATACAGATTTCATATGGTGGTGGCGATTTTAGGTTGTTTAGTGTCTTTGGTCAGCAAGCTTCTCCATCATCTTCTTACGAGCGAGGAATATCCTTGATTTAACCGTCCCAAGCGGGATATTAAAGTGTTCAGCAATCTCTTCGTACTTGTAGCCTTCGTAGTGCATAAAAAAGGCTTCCGTGTAATGCTTTTCTATGGTGCCAATCTGCTCCATGATGTAGGCATTATCTACGTTAGCGTCTGTATATGTCGTCTTGCTGGCTTCCTTAGAATTGAGGAAGTACTGGCTTTCCGTTTCGTCAACAAAGGTGTTTTGTTGCTTCTTGCGGCGATAGTTATTAATGAAGGTATTTTTCATGATGGTATATAACCACCCTTTCAAATTCGTACCTGTCGCGAACTTGTCTTTGTTCTTTAGCGCTTTAAAGTAGGTATCTTGAATAAGATCCTGCGCGTCGTCTTGTCTCTTCGTGAGCTTCATTGCAAGTTGGTGCAAAAAATCGTGCTCTCGATCAATTAGTTCTCCAAATTCTGCCGTAGACATAACTACAATTGTTTAACGTTACCGTTGTAAAGTTAAACATTGTGTTGTAACAAATTGTCTAATGTTTGAAAGAATTTATTAAACAAGGTATAAAGAGTATTTATACCGACTCGCTTAACTCCTTCAAGTTGCTGTAAATGTGAGTGTTAGGTAAGTCTACGGGAATTGAAACACCATCAAATTGGTATCCAGTAAGGTGGGCTTTGACCCCTCTTTTGTGAATAAGCTCCTCTAAATCGACTAAAAAATCAGGAAGGTCTTCCTTTTCGGGGTAGGTAGTGAACGCACTTACGAGGTAATCTACTTTCTTATTGTCTAGAAGGTCAGATAGATATTCCTTTGGCAAGCTTTGGCCTAGATAAAAAACATGCTCTCCCCGCTCCTTCAGAACATAAGCTAGGTAAAGAATACCTATTTCGTGTAGTTCGTTGGCAGGTAGGAATAAAGCGTAAGTTCCTTTTTTAGGTTTTTCGGGAACCACAAGCTCGTCAATAGCAGCGAAGAGTTTTTGGCGTATAAGCGAACTCACAAAATGTTCTTGACTAATACTTACCGAGCCGCTCAGCCAAAGTTTACCAAGCTCTTGGATATAATCTCCGATGATTTCTCTGAACGTCTTGTGAATACCGTGCTTTTCGATACAATGGGCCATAATGGCTTCAAATCTCCCGAGATCAAAAGCGAGTGTACTGATCTTAAGCTCATTCAGCTCGTGGGTGTAGCTGCCTAGATAAGGACTCGCTTCCAAAGCTTGTATTGCAATTTCTTGAGGAGTAAGTTTTGCAACTTGTCCAATTTTCATTCCATGCTCCAATAAAAGAGCCACATTCAACACGACGCGTAAGTCATCGTCACCGTAAAAGCGAATGTTGGTCGAGGTGCGTTTGGGTACAATCAGCTTATGTCGCTGCTCCCAAGCGCGGATAGTATGCGCCTTGATGCCGCTTAGCTGCTCTAAATCTTTTATGGAATATCGTGTAGTCACTGTATGTTAACCTCAGTGTGGCAGAATTGTTTTGTTCAAAGGCAAGTATAATTAATTACCAATACATAAGGCAAGTACTATATGTATATTTGCGGCATAATTACGATTC
>CBFHKC010000003.1:19184-22463 GCA_965656315.1 uncultured Schleiferiaceae bacterium
AATGTCTCTACAAAGCGAAATTAGCAAAAGAAGAACCTTTGGTATTATTTCTCACCCGGATGCGGGGAAAACCACACTCACAGAAAAGCTTCTACTTTTCGGGGGTGCAATCCAAGAAGCGGGTGCGGTAAAGAGTAATAAAGTTAAAAAGTCTGCTACTTCCGATTTCATGGAAATAGAAAAGCAGCGTGGTATTTCGGTTGCTACTTCTGTAATGGGATTCTATTATAAGGATAAGAAAATCAACATTCTTGATACGCCAGGTCACCAAGATTTTGCGGAAGATACCTACCGTACGCTAACGGCATGTGATAGTGTTATTGTAGTGATAGATGTAGCTAAAGGTGTGGAAGCTCAAACAGAGAAACTAGTAAAGGTTTGCCGCATGCGTGACACACCAATTATTGTGTTCATCAATAAATTGGACCGCGAAGGAAAAGATGCCTTTGATTTAGTAGATGAGGTTGAGCAGAAATTAGGGTTAACACTGTGCCCTCTTTCGTGGCCAATTGGAATGGGACAGCGCTTCCAAGGAGTGTATAATATGTGGGAGCGAAATCTGAATCTATATAGCGCCGACAACAAGCAAAAGATTTCTGAAGGAACCGCCTTTAAAGATATCTCGAGTCCAGAATTGAATGAATTTGTTGGGGATGAAGCCGCAGAAGAGCTACGCGGTGACTTGGAGCTTTTAGATGCTGTCTACCCTGCTTTTGATAAAGAGGCGTACCTGAAAGGTGATCTATGCCCAGTGCTCTTCGGTTCTGCCTTAAATAACTTTGGGGTTCGTGAGCTGTTAGATTGTTTTCAAGACATTGCTCCTGAGCCACAACCTAAAGAAGCTGAAGAGCGATTGGTCGTCCCTCAAGAAGAAGCTTTTTCTGGTTTTGTGTTTAAAATTCATGCGAATATCGACCCAAACCATAGAAATAGGATTGCCTTTTTGAAAGTGGTGAGCGGGAAGTTTGAACGCAACAAAAACTATACGCACACGAGAACTGGAAAAACCTTCAGAGTTAGCGCTCCAACAGCTTTCATGGCGTCAAAGAAAAGTACGATTGATGAAGCATTCCCAGGAGATATTATCGGTATTCCTGATAACGGCAGCTTCAGAATTGGTGATACGGTAACCTTGAAGGAAAACTTACACTACACGGGTATTCCATCCTTCTCTCCTGAGCACTTCAGATTCATTAACAATGCGGATCCCCTGAAGGCGAAGCAGTTAAATAAAGGAATCGATCAACTTATGGATGAAGGAGTCGCCCAACTCTTCACATTAAAACAGAATAACCGAAAAATTATTGGTACTGTAGGTGCGCTTCAATATGAGGTGATTCAATACCGTTTGGAGCACGAATACAATGCAAAATGTTCGTATGAAAACTTCCCTGCATTCAAGGCATGTTGGATTGAGTCTCATGACGACACGCAACTTGCAGAATTCAGTGTGCTTAAACAACGCTACCTTGCTGAGGATAAGTTTGGAAGATTAGTTTTCTTGGCCGATTCTCAGTTTTCATTGCAGATGGCACAAGATAAATTTGATAAAATCACCTTCCACCTAAAGAGTGAATTTTAAATGAGTCATATCATTAATTACCGCCTGAATCAATTTTCATGGGCGATTGCCGCATTACTACTCCTGCCCTTGCTTTTCACAAAGGGCATGTTCTTCGACGGTCTCACTTATGCAACTATCGCCGCCAACCTGAACGACGGGATCGGAAGCTTTTGGGTGCCCAGTTACACTCCGTACATTCACCCAGAATTTTACGAACATCCGCCATTTTCTTTTGGCCTTCATTCCGTTTATTACCGCCTCTTCGGTGACCAATTTTGGGTCGACCGCATGTATCCTTACACGATGTATGGACTCAGTGTTCTTATGTTACGCCGGATTTGGGTGTTGTTTATGCCCGAGGGACATCGTGCTTGGATCCCACAATTATTATGGACACTTACACCCACAGTAGTATGGGTACACCAAAATAACCTTTTAGAAGCTCCACTTAGCGCGGCCATTCTTTGTGTCGTTTGGCTCCTTTTTGAAGGAACCATCAAACGCAACTATTTTTGGAGTGTTTTGGCTGGTGTAATGCTATTGATTGGCATAAGCATCAAAGGACCTGTGGCATTGTTTCCACTTATGACGTTACCCATCATGGCTGTTCTATTTCCAGAACATCGCAAGGCCGCCATATTATCGATGGTGACAATGACCTTCTCGTTTAGCGCCATGTTCAGTTATTTGTACCTCTATGAACCCAATTTCTCTGCATTCTTTCAAGGCTACATGGACCGTCAGCTTCTACCGACACTCCTTGGAGAGCGTGAGCAGGCTGGTAGTGTTCTTTTGAGCTTGTTTGAGGTGGGTAAGCAGCTCTTCTTGCCGCTCGTTGTCTTGATTGTATTGCGCATTCGTTCGATGAAATCTTACACGTTAAAAAAGGAAAGTGCTTTCTTTTTCTTGCTTGCGCTCTGTGGGACGTTGCCATTCTTCTTCATGGACCGTCAACACCATTATTATTTCATGCCTTCTATGGCTTTTTGGATGTTAGGATTTGCAATGCTCTTAGAGCAGCGCCCCTACCCCTGGTCTATACAGCGTAAGAAATGGGTTAAAGTACTATCATTAAGTAATTTTGCGATATGGTTTGTCGCGATTGCCTTAAGCATCTTCTTTAGTAAAAGTCCGTCGCGTGATCGCCGCATGATACGAGCTGTTGAAGCCATACATGAGGCCTATCCCGATCAGCGAGTGCAAGTGACCCAGTTATCAAAGTATTGGAAATTGTCTGCTGTAGCAGCGCGTTATGGCAAGGTGTATTTTACTGAGCAACCTTCAGAGTTGATGTTGTTGCCGGAGTCTGATCGTGCACCACAAGGCTATAAGAAGGATCAAACTTTTAAAAAGTTCCCTTACGTCCTCTATAAAAAAAGCCGCACTAACTAACGTTAGCGCGGCTTTTGAAGCAGTACAAAAAGAGATCAGGTCTATTCTTCGCCTTCTTCTCCTTCCATGAATTGTTGCATTACGAGGTCACTTACCCCCATGTTGCTGAATCCACCGTCATTGTATAAGTTCTGCATGGTTACACGCTTCGTCAAATCTGAAAATAACGTAACGATATAGTTTGCACAGTCTTGAGCAGTTGCATTACCAAGTGGCGACATTTTGTCGGCGTAGGCAATAAAACCACCGAAGCCTTTAACACCTGAACCAGCAGTGGTTGGCGTAGGGCTCTGCGAAATAGTATTAACGCGAACGTTATTACG
>CBFHKC010000003.1:22560-63837 GCA_965656315.1 uncultured Schleiferiaceae bacterium
CTTGTAGCATCAGCGGGGATGATAGGTGCGTCAATCGCTTCGGAGAGATTATTGAGTTCGCCCATACGCATTGCGATTGGAGCGTTTGTAAGTACTACTTTACCGCCTTGAGCGTGAATCGCTTCCGCTGCTTTCCAGGCAATTGAGTCTGAGTTAAGTGCGCCAAATACGATACCGCATTTGCCACTGAGTAATCCGTTAGACATACGTTTTGTGTTTAAATACTGTGCTAAAATAAGTTTTAGAGGGCGTTTAGCAATACTTCTGCCTGATTCTTCGCAGCCTCGGTGATTTTCGAGCCACTGAGCATACGAGCAATCTCAGAAATGCGTTCGTCCTGCTCTAAAGTACGAACATTTGAAACCGTGTCCGTTTTGGTTTGTGTTTTGCTGACTTTCCAGTGGGCACTACCTGCAGCGGCCACCTGAGGAAGGTGTGTTATTGTTATAATCTGTTGTGTCTGAGCTAATTCTTTCATTAACCCCCCGACCTTTTCAGCGGTTGACCCGCTAATCCCTGTGTCAATCTCATCAAAGATTTGTGCACTCAGGGATGCATGCTGCCCTAAAACCGCCTTTAAAGCAAGTTTAACCCTGCTTTGTTCACCTCCGCTGGCTACCTTGTGCAAAGGCTCCATTCCCGAGCCTGGATTTGCAGCGAATAAAAAGACCGGCTTGTAATAACCATACGCGGAAGGTTCTATTTCCTCCCAGTCTAATTCTAGTCTAGCTTTCGGCAAGTCCACGCGCTCTAGATAAGTAGCAAATGCTTTTTGAATCTTAGCCGAAGCTTTTTTACGCTTTCTGTGTAGCGCCTCAGCGGCTTCCCGAAGTGATGTAACGGCACCGGTGAGCTCCTGCTCTAACCGTGCTATCTCAGTTTCTTTGTTTTGCAGGGTTTCGAGCTTCTCTATGAGTGCAGCTCGTTTTTCCATCAATTCTTCCGCGGAACCTACGCGATGTTTGCGTACCAAACCGTCGATCTGACTTTTTCGTTTGCGCAGTTCATCGAGCTCTTCAGCACTTATTTCGTTACTAAGCGTATTCTTGGCGGTACGTTCTAAATTCTGCAACGAGGAAATGGATGCCTGTAATTCTGAAGTGAACGTTTCATAAGCGTCACTGTTCTCTGCAATTTTCAACAGGGCGGCCTCGACTTCAAACAGTGCGTCTAATGCGCCTCCTGCTTGACCAATTTTTGAAAGCAACGTTTCGAACTTAGACTGGTCTTCTCGATGCGCCTTTGCACGAATCAATTCATCTTCAAGACGTTCGTATTCTCCGGGTTCAATACTGAAGGACTTCATTTCGTTCACCACGAAAGTGAGGTAGTCCAAATCATCTGCAGCACCTAATTCTTTGAGGGCTTCAAGCTCCTTAGTCAAACGAGTAAAGGCACGGTACGCATCCGCATAGTGCCCTTTTTCTTTCTTTACGGTCGCAAAGGCGTCAATAAGTTCCATCTGCTGCCCTATCCGATGAAGTAGACCTGCATCGCTCTGGCTGTTGATATCGATAAAAGTACCGGCGATACGGGCGAGATCAGCCGCCTTTACGGGCGTATCATTAATGAAGCAACGCGATTTTCCTGAAGGAAGTAGCTCACGTCGGAACACGGTGTCTTCTGCATAGTCCACATCAAGATGTTCGAATTCATCACGAAGTTCTTCTTTTACACGGATCATCAGTTCAATAACCGCTTTCTTACTGCTGTCCTTTAGTACCGACTTTGCCGATAAACGTCCTCCTAAAGCAGCACTTAACGCCCCAAGGAGTATACTTTTTCCAGCCCCTGTCTCCCCCGTCATCACTGTCATTCCTGATGATACAGGTAGAGAAAGATGGTCAATCAAAATGAAATTTGAAACCTCTATATGTTGCAGCATTACTTACCTAGTTTGTCGTAACTACTTGCGTGAGTTCTATCAAGATTCTCAAGCATTTCCTGCAGCCCTTTGATGTCTACACCGACTGAACCCGCTTCTGAAAACAAAGAGAGTATTTCACGATTTTTAGCATCAAAGAAAATATTCATCAGGTAGCTGTTCGGTCGCTTGCTGTTGGGTTCTTGGAGTAATTCAAGGGCCTCTTTGATCGTTGTAAGACTTTTCTTATGATTATCTGATTGATACATAAGGTCTAGCCCTTGACGATGGTACATATATAAACACTCCTTGACGGGTTCAAATGCTGGACTGTTCAGGTTATCTGTGATCCAGAATCGATTTTTATTCCCGTCAAAACTTTTCCAGCCTCTAGCCCCACCACTGCTCTGCGCTGTGGAAACAATATTTTGTGCGATAACAAATTCAGCATCACCTCCATTTGCCTGAAAAGTGGTTCGGTCAAGGCCAATAATTACATAAGAGTAAAATGCAATTACCGAACTAAGGTTGGTGGTGTAGTTGTTCTTTTGAAATTCAATAGGCTCATTTTCAGTAAAGCTAAAAACAAGGTCTTTGTCGAGCACATTGAGAATTGGAGAATTATATTGTGAATTAAAGATCGGACGGGAATACTGTACTTGAATATTCGCATCGAATCGATTTCCTGAAACGCTATTCACCGTAATTATAAAGCTACAGTCGATTCGCTCTTCGTCTGCATAAGTATGCTCTGTAAAGGCGTAGCCATTCAGAAAGTTCTCCAAAGTAGACTCTAAAGAGGTAAAAACATCCTTATTCGTGGCTTGTACCTCAGGCGTTAACACCTTTACGGTAGCACGCAGCTCTTGAGCCTTGACCACATATTGAAGGCAGAATATCAAACAAACAATTAAAAAACTACGCTTCATGCTGATCGAGATTAAAGGCGTCTATGAACGTTTGAATTAAAGATACTCCGAGCACTGATTTTTCTCTGAGGCTAAAGGGAATAGAGCTTCCATCTTTAAAAAAGACTTCGACCTCGTTCGTGCTTGATTCGAATCCAACTCCAGTTTTACCTAGTGTATTGAGCACAATAGCATCAGCGTTTTTTGAAGTAAGCTTTCCTTTTGCATAAGCAGCACCGTCCTGCGTTTCTAAAGCGAATCCCACGACTTTTTGTAGTGGTGATTTTTTGCTGCCTAGATGTGAAAGAATATCTGGAGTTTTTTCAAGGGTGATGATCATTTCAGTAGTGTTAGGGTCCTTCTTTATTTTGTGCTCGGCAGCACTTGTCGGCGTAAAGTCGCTAACGGCTGCAGTACAAATGGTAAGAACGGCATTACTGAAATTTTCTTGCATAGCCACGAGCATTTCTTTTGCACTGACTACGTGAATCACATTAAGTCCCTCAAGGTCCAACTGTGCTTGAGTCGGTCCTAGAACCAAAGTTACTTCTGCTCCGGCATCTCGTGCTGCTTGTGCAATGGCAGTTCCCATACGCCCACTACTATTGTTGCCTAAATAGCGGACTGGATCTAGATGCTCATGGGTTGGACCAGCGTTGATAAGTACTTTCTTTTCTCGTAGCGGACTTTTCGACAGGAAGTACTGCTCCAAGTGATTTGCAATTTCTTCGGGTTCTGCCATCCGTCCCTTTCCGACCAAACCTGAGGCCAATTCCCCAAATGCCGCATCAATCACTCCAACTCCACGTTCCCCAAGAATGTTCAAGTTGTCTGTCGTGGCGCCGTTGGAATACATGTCAAGATCCATTGCTGGAGCAACGAAAATGGGACATTTCGCGCTTAGATACACTGCAGTGAGTAGGTTGTCACAAGCGCCCGTAGCTAGTTTGCTTAATGTGTTTGAAGACGCAGGTGCAATAATCATTGCATCCGCCCAAAGTCCCATCTCTACATGGTTGTTCCAAACTCCATAGGGTTTCTGGTCATCTTCTATGAAGTCAGAGTAAACAGGCTTAGTACTAACAGTCGAAAGCGTCAAAGGGGTGACGAAATCCTTAGCTGCATGAGTCATGACAACCTGGACTTCGGCACCCCTTTTGATGAGTTCCCGAACAAGGTGAGCGCTTTTGTAGGCGGCAATACTACCCGAAACTCCGAGTAGTACTTTGCGATGTTTCAAAAGCCCAGGCACCTTCGGCTTATTTTTCTTCCTCTCTGCGGAAGTACGTACGGTTTTCTAACCATTCTTGAAGCGCCAATGCTGTAGGCTTTGGCAAGCTTTCGTAGAAACGGCTCACTTCGATTTGCTCTTTGTTTTCAAAGATTTCTTCAAGTGACTCTGTAGATGAAGCGAATTCCTGCAACTTAGCGTGAAGCTCTTCACGAGTGTCGTCATTGATTTGCTCTGCACGCTTTGCAACAATAGTCAAAGCTTCGTAGATGTTGTCCGTAGCTGAATCAATCTCGTTGATGTTGTGCGTACGTGTCGTTTTATCCGCTTGCATTTTCTTGTAATCCATGAGCTTATGGTGTCTTTATTTATTCAATTTACGCAATTCTTGAAGCTCCTCCGTTTCCGGGTAGGCTTCTTCAAAATCATTTAAAGCCGTACGAGCTTCAATAAAGCGCTCCTCTTGTAAGGATGGAACACTATTTTCCGCTAGTTTAAAAGCTGCTTTTGTTTTCAAATACATCGCTTCCTGACGGTAAGGCGTATCTGGGTATTCTGAAAGGGTTGTCGTAAACGCGGTCATTGCAGCCTTGTACTTACGCGTTTTGTAGTATTGTTTGGCAATCTCGAAAGATTTGGTTTCCAATTTCCCTCTGAGTTCCTCCATATACATATTACAATCCTCGATACGTTCCGAGTTTGGATGTGTATTGATGAAGAGCTGGATTTCGTTGATCGCTTTGTACGTGTACGCTTGGTCTAGACTGTGGGCAGGCGCCTCGAGATAGTAGCAATACGCTGTTAGAAAAGCTGCTTCATCTGCTTTTTCGTTCTGAGGAAACGTCTTGTAAAAGTTCTTGAAGTGGTACCCTGCTAGGATATAGTTCTTCTGCATGTACAACGTATTCGCATAGTAGAAGTATACCTCCTGAGCCTTGTGTGTACCGCGGTATAGCGTAATCAATTCATCAAAAATTGGGTACGCTTTATTAAACTCTTTGGCTTCATAGTACTCCACGGCCTTGGAGAATTTGTAGTCCAAATCTTTGCTCTTAAGCACCTCTTGGTACTCTCCGCAGCTCACTAGGAAAAATCCTGCGAGTATGTATGTTGTTATTTTTCTAATCATCTTCGAACGTGCAAAGGTAATCTATTTACCAAACTTGTAAAGAGGAAATATCATCATATTCAGTGCCGTTTTGAACGTTATTCACAATGCACTGTACCAATTCTTCCGCAAAGTCCGGAAACGTGACTTGTATCGGCTCAGATTGATTCAAAAACTCTGCCACTTCGTTCTCGTATTCTTGATCCAATTTAGGCAATACATGAACGCCCATCGCTGCCAAGGCTGCTGCGTTGCATGCTTGCTCATACTGCCCTACTATAGGAATGGTGAGCACGGACTTACCCAGGAACAATGCTTCCGACGGTGTCTCGAAACCTGCACCGCAAATTACGTGGGAGCAGGCCGCTAGTTCTTGAAGAAATCCGTTGACATCCGCTGCACGGACTTCAATATGTACATCTACGATTGGCGAGGCCTTCGGGCTGAAAACTACGAATGAGTGATTATTAAATTGGCGAAAAAAGCCCACAAGATCTACACTGCTGTAGGACGGTAAATAGACCAAGCATTTGTGCTGGTGTGAAATTTCAAGCTGTCTAATCTCCTTTCGTATGATCGGTGGCAAGATGAACGAATCGAATCTTTCAAAGTGGAACCCAATCTTATAATGCGCCGGTGACATGTACTTTAAGACAAATTCCCAGTGGAGACTTTTCTTATCAGGTCGTGGTGACTGCGTGCTCCAGTAGGCAGCTTGGTGACTCAGCTGAAGTGCTTTAATACCTCGTAATCTACAAGCGTAGGAAGTTATTGCTTCGAAATCGATAACAACAGCATCGTAATCCTTTACGGGTAGCTGAAATACATCTTTAAGAAAGGTAATGAGTTTGTTTTGGAACAAGGAACGCCAGTAGCTTACCGCGCCATTAGAATTATAAACCATTGCAAGTCCATACTTTCGAAACTTCACAGGGAAACCAAGGTCTAAATCACTAGCACTACCCGCTATAAGTACATCTACCTCTGCATATTGCGCGAAACGAGGGACAAGATCACGAGCCCGAGCGACGTGTCCATTACCAGTTCCTTGAAGGGCGTAAAGTATTCTCACGAATTTTGTTGAAGAAGTTCTGTGCTCAATTTAACGAGCAATTCTTTCTTCGACAAGAGCAGGTTATCACCTACATTAGGCTCCTCCTCAGGTTCGTTTGAAGTAGGTCCCAATTCATCGTGGTGATAGAGTTTCCATGCCCCCGCATTGTATTCCAAAGCCGTTAAACTTTCTAACCAGTCACCGCTATTTAAATACATAGTTGATCCCTTTTCGTTTACAACCTTTCGCATCTGTGGCTGGTGAATGTGCCCACACACCACGTAGTCGTACCCCTTATCTATTGCGAGGTCGGCAGCAACTTGTTCAAAATCTGAGATAAATGATACGGCTTTCTTAACACCAGATTTGATGCGTTTGGAAAGGCTGTAACGCTCACGACCCAAAGCGGAAAGAATGTTGTTAAGGAAACGGTTCAGGAGAATCAGCAGGTCGTACCCCCACCCTCCGAGTTTTGCAATGAACTTCGCTCCTTGGATACTACGGTCGAATACGTCACCGTGAAAGAACCAGGCTTGCTCCTCCCCGATCTTTAGCACGAGCTTATCTCTAAGATCAATATTTCCCAGCTTAAAGCCAGAGAACCGACGAAGTGACTCGTCGTGGTTTCCGGTAATATAGTACACTTTTGTCCCGGAAGCTGCCATTTTAAGAATGGAACGGATGACTTTGATATGTTCTTTTGGAAAAAAACGCTTTCTAAAGTTCCAGATATCGATGATATCCCCATTCAAAACGAGAACATCTGGATATATACCTTTGAGGTAGGCATTTAGGTCTCTCGCATGGCAACCATAGGTTCCCAAGTGAAGGTCACTGAGAACACACAGCTCTAGTTTTCGCTTTACTCGCATAGCAGAATGATTTTAACAAAACTGCGTGTTCAAGGTCTGAATGCCGTGAAGCGAGGTTTAAAACTGTATTAATTTGCAGTGAATTCTACTCCTAGTCGTGTTAAGGCAACCTCAATCTCACTGTGTAGCTCAGGCGTTGCTTGAACGAGAGGTAAACGCACGTCAGCACCGCAAACTTCACGGTGTTTTAATACAGATTTAATACCAGCTGGATTTCCTTCCTGGAACAATAAGTTCGTGAGTTCATACAGTGCTAGATGATTGTCACGAGCTGTGGCGACATCACCTTCGAGCATTGCGTCTACCATAGCACAGAATACCTCTGGAACACCTTGTCCGCTCACTGAGATGACCCCCTCTGCTCCTAGGCCCATCATAGCGTACGTGAGATTGTCGTCTCCTGAAATCACACCGAAACCTTCTGGTCGGTTCAAAATGATTTCAGTAATTTGATCCAGGTTGCCGCTCGCCTCTTTAATCGCGACGATATTGCTGTGGTCCTTAGCTAGACGGACGGTTGTTTCAGCACTTATGTTGCTGCTTGTTCTTCCGGGCACGTTGTAAAGAATGATGGGTAACGTACTCGACTGCGCCAGGGCTGAATAATGCTGATAAATTCCTTCTTGAGTAGGTTTGTTATAGTATGGGCTGGCACTAAGAATAGCGCTAACACCTTCAACGTCAAACTCCTTAAGTTCCTGACATAGCGCTGCGGTGTTGTTTCCTCCAATTCCAAATACAACCGGTAGACGTCCTGCATTTTTTTCAATCACAAAATCGAGTATGCCTTGCTTTTCTTCAAGCGTAAGTGTCGGGTTTTCAGCTGTGGTTCCATTGACTACAAAGTAATTCACACCACCTTCAATACAATGCTCTAACAAGCGACCGAGGCCATCAAAATCGACAGATAGATCAGCATTAAAAGGAGTAATAAGGGCAACGCCCACACCGTACGGGGAGAAATCAGTCATCTTGAAATTTATCTAAGTATTGAATTAATGTATTAAGCTTTTCAGCTAGTGGAAAAGGTCCGCTAATTATAATATCAGCGAGTTCACAATTCCCTTGCAAATCTACTCGATAATTGTAGTTTTTACCGAACCAGTACCAGTCCAATTTTTGGTCCTTGCGAAGGTTGATCAATATGCTGCATGAAACCGCAGCGTCGGGTACGGTTGCCTTTGGAAATCCCCTGAAATCAAAGTCGTTGGTATGAAGTTGCATCGTGTTAATGGGCAACTCTTTATTTCGTTTTGCAGTGACTGTGGTCACTCCGATTACCTGCTTGAAGTGTTTCTCAACGGACTTTTTCTGGTGATCCTCATCATACAATAAGGTAACTTGAGGAGCAGCAGTCACTTTACCTAGCTTGGATTTTGGTGCGTTTCGAAAGCCTTTGCGGTGGAAGTAGTCAATGAGCTTTTTCATAGACCGATTTTTGCTAGGAATTCGTCTTCAGTAAGTATCTCAACACCCAGTTTGTTCGCCTTTTCTAGCTTGGCAGGCCCCATTCCTTCACCAGCAACCACATAGGTAGTCTTACTGCTAATGCTACCGACATTACTCGCTCCATATTGTTCGATTAATGCTTTCAGTTCATTTCTAGAAAACCTACTAAAGACTCCGGAAACAACAATTTTTGCACCCGTTATTTCGCTTTCCTTGGTTTCTACAATTTGAGATGGATCCAATTTTAATTGAACGCCAGCGGACTCAAGGCGCCCTAGCATTTGAATATTTTCCTCCTCGGACAAATAAGCAACGATCTGCTCTGCAATGACATCTCCCATGCTTTCTACTGCTGTAATTTCTTCTTTATCAGCAAGTATAAGCTTGTCTATTGAAGTAAAATGTTTAGCTAGCTTCTTTGCCACAGTTGCTCCAACGTGGCGAATACCAAGTGCAAATAAAACACGCTCAAATGGAATCTCCTTCGAATGCTGAATGCCCTGAAGAATATTGTTAACGCTCTTCTCCTTGAACCCATCTAGTACGATCAGATCGTCATAGGTTAAGGTGTACAGATCAGAAGGCTCATGAATAAGCTCCTTTCTCACCAATAGCTGTATGGTCTCCGCTCCCATCCCCATGATATCCATAGCTTTCCTGGAGATAAAATGCTCCAATCTTCCGGATATCTGGGTTGGACAGCTCTTGGTATTTGGGCAATAGTGCTGAGCCTCGCCCTCACTTCGTTCTAATGTACTACCGCAATCTGGACACTCAGAAATATAGACCACAGGCCTTTGCAAGTCGGAACGTTTACTTAGGTCAACACCGACAACCTTCGGAATGATCTCTCCACCCTTTTCGACAAAAACATGGTCGCCGATAAACAGGTCTAATGCAGCGATTTGGTCGGCGTTATGCAGGGAAGCACGTTTTACAGTAGTACCTCCTAACCAGACAGGTGTTAGGTTAGCTACGGGTGTGATGGCTCCTGTACGGCCAACTTGATAGGTGACCGTTTCGAGCACCGTGCTGACCTGTTCCGCTTTAAATTTATAGGCAGTTGCCCAGCGTGGTGATTTTGCAGTAAATCCTAATTCCTGTTGCGCATTATAGTCATCGACCTTAATAACGATACCGTCGATATCGAAAGGCAATTGTGTTCTCGCGGTATCCCAATGATTAATAAAGGACATGATTTCCTCTGCATTTGCGCATTTCGCGATAAAGCGATCCTCAACTTTTGGTGCTTTAAAGCCTAATGCTCCCGCACGCTCGATGGCTGCGCTATGCGAATTGGCCAATTTTCCCTCAGGTAACACATAGTAGAGATACGCGTCCAATCCTCGACTCGCTACTTCAGCGCTGTCCTGCAGTTTCAAGGATCCTGATGCGCAGTTTCTTGGGTTAGCAAATAGGGGCAAACCTTCCGCAGCTCTGCGCTCGTTCAATGCTTTAAATGCCTGATGTGGCATCACTATCTCACCTCTGATTTCAAAGTCGTCAGGGGCGTCTGCACCTAGCTGTAATGGAATGCTCCGAATCGTGCGTACGTTGGTGGTGATGTCATCTCCCTTGGTGCCGTCTCCACGGGTTACCGCTTTGTATAATTGGCCATTTTTATATTGAATACCTATCGCTACGCCATCATACTTGAGCTCACAGACATAGGTGGCTTCAGGCGCAAGCTTCATCACGCGAGTAATCCATTCTTCAATCTCTTGAAGTGAATAAGAATTACTCAAGGATAGCATGGGATATTGGTGTTCTACCGTGGCGAATTTCTTCGTGACGCTTCCTCCTACACGCTGCGAAGGACTGTTTACATCGTGCATCTCAGGGTATTCCTTCTCGAGCAATTCCAATTCTTTCAATAATTGGTCAAAATCATAGTCCGAAATGGTCGGCGCATCTAGTATGTAGTAGCGATGGTTGTGTGCATGTAGCTCTTCGCGGAGTGCAACAATTCGTTCTTTATCCGTCATATCTTCCGAAAATCATTCTGTCTTTCCCTTGTAAATCTTTCACAAGTTTTATGTTTTTAACTCCATACTGCGCTGCCAATGAAATCATTTCAGCTCCGAAGTCTTCATGGATTTCGAATCCGAAATATCTCGAACGCTCTGGTGGAACTTGGGTCCCTTTGTCAAGCAGCATCTCGTAATATTCCAAAGGGGTATCATCAGGAACAAACAATGCGATGTTAGGTTCTTCCCCGACTACATGTGGATCCATAGAGGCGCCTTCGCTAGAAGGAATGTAGGGAGGGTTACTCACAATAACATCTTCAGTCAAGGCGCCGGATGTGCGCAAATCAGCTGTATTAAAGGATACGTCTAGTCCCCAGTCGGCAGCATTTCGCCGCGCTGTTGCTACAGCTCCTGGTTGAATGTCGAGACCATTAACAGTCCAGTCAGCTCTTAATGTCTTAATTCCCAGTGCTATACAGCCACTTCCTGTGCCGACATCAAGCACCTTCAATGCTGCTTTTGTATCGATATATTCAATAATCCCACGGACCAATTCTTCGGTCTCCGGACGAGGAACCAGTGTAGTGGGATTCACCTCCAAGAGTCGCTCCATAAAGTAGGCCTTCCCGACCACATAATGAATCGGAACAGAGGCCATTAATCGGTCCAGATCGGCCTCGAACCATGCTAAGTTCATCATCTCGTCACCGCGAAGTAGGAGATCCATTCGACTCCACCCTTCTCGAACGTCAAACCAGTATCGAACTATGTTCTGGGATTCGCGCTCACCGTAGCTGGGCGTCAACGATTTAACTGCATGCTTGTAGTAGGTGTCTAAACTTTTCATTCAAAAGTGAATTTAAGCAATCGACGACTACATTTGTGGTATGGATCATGCGAAGTTTCTCACACGTTGCTTACAATTGGCTAGCTATGGCCGCGGACGTACAAATCTTAACCCGTCTGTAGGTGCGATTGTAGTTTGCGATGGAAAGATAATTGGTGAGGGATACCACCATCAATACGGCGGTCCTCACGCTGAAGTGTTGGCCATTCGAGCAGTTCAAAATCCTGAGCTTTTACGGCGATCCACTTTGTATTGCACATTAGAGCCTTGTGCGCACTATGGAAAAACACCTCCGTGTTGCGAATTAATCACGGCTCATGGAATTCCTCATGTAGTGATTGGTTGTACGGATCCTCATATCAAAGTCGACGGCAAAGGAATTGCTCATATGAAAGCGCATGGTGTTAAGGTGGAATTGTCAGAACAACCTGAACGCTTTATTAAAGCACACAAAAGCTTCTGGACCAACTTCTCTTTAGGTCGTCCCATGATCACCTTAAAATGGGCTCAAAGCAAGGATGGGTTCGTTGACGCACAAAGAGCAGACGATGCATCACCAGCGGCACTTTCGGGACCTTTAGCAGCGATCGCTTCTCATCGACTACGCGCAAGAGTTGATGGGATCTTAATCAGTTCAAAGACGCTTGCAGTGGATCGTCCATCGTTAAGCACAAGAAATTGGTCAGGAACATCACCTCGACCAATCTTGTTGCAATCAAAACGCTATCCTATAACACAGGCACTAGCATCTTGTCTACACAGCCCGCCATTAGTGGTTGCAAAGGAGCCCATAGAAGGATTTGAAACCATCCTCTGTGACCCGAAAGATGTAAAGAATTTTTTACCACAGCTCCTAGATCGTGGTATTGGGCATCTACTTGTGGAGGGCGGCGCACAGATCCTCCAGTCCTTTATCGATCTTGAGCTCTATGACGAGGTCTGGAACTACAAGAGTACGGTGAAGGAATTGGTCAAGGGAGTGGCAGCGCCTCAACTCCCTGAGAACAAACATTGTACGGAACACAAGGTAATTACCGAAGAAGATCATTGGTATGTCAGAGGATAAATTTAAAACAGTTTTAGAGCCCTCACTTGGCGTGTACAAAGACAAGGGCAGTAAATTTAATGCCTATCTCCTTCCATGTAAAAGCGAGGAAAGTTTTCGTGCCCAATTAGACCTTGTAAAATCAAACGAGCCCAACGCTCGACATTACTGTTGGGCGATGCGTATTCACCCGGAGGACATTTATGAACGTTCCAACGATGATGGTGAACCAGCGAACACAGCGGGTGCTCCTATACTCCGTGCCTTGCAAAGCGCACAGCTCGTAGATGTCGCCTGTGTTGTTGTCCGTTATTTCGGTGGCATCAAGCTCGGAGTACCTGGCCTAATCAATGCCTACGGCGCAGGTGCCAAAGATGCGATTGAAGAGAACAAGGTCATCACACAAACCATATCTCGAGATATTGCCATTCACTTTGACTACAGTGAATTGTCCTTCGTGGAACGCGTGTCTAGAGAATTTAACTTGGATACCATCGAAAGAATTCAAGAGGCACGATTACGCTACGTGGTACGCGTAGAAAAAAGTAAATTAGAAGAAACGATACAGCATTTTGAAAAGAATCATCTCCTTCGCGTTAGCGCTCTGTAGCCTGGCTGGTACCGCTCAAGACTACCCAGGTCTCGAACACGTACCTCACTCAACACTCCGCTCGCCGCACGCAGTATATCAGCGCTCTAGCCTAACCTATAAGGGCATTCCTATTCTCGAGCACCAGCATGTAGCCGTTCTTTCAAAGCAGGGGCAACTTCTTCGACAACGACAAAGTTTGTCTTCTGCTATGCTCGAGCAACTTCCCATGCAAGTCTCTGGACCATATCTCTATTTTGCGGATGAAAATTGGCACCAAGTTCAGGTAGACACTATACTAGAAGGAAGCCAGCACTATGTCCTTGTGACAAACGAGGAAAACAGTTGGATGATAGATTTAAATGTACATGCCGGTGATACTACAGTAGCCGCCAGAGTATTTAACCCTGATCCTCTTACACCAAACCAATTCACCTATGGAGGTGCTTATGTGGATCAAAACGATCAGAATGGCGCGGTGCTCGATAGTCTTGCTGTCGATGTTTCATTAGAGGTTATTTCGCTAAATGATACATTAAGATTAGAAAATGATTTCGTAAAAATCATGGACTTTGATGCTCCCTACACGACAATCAGTACTGATCCTAGCGAATGGACTAGTGGAAGAGCTCTTGCTGCCTTTGAACAGGTTATGTGTACCTATCACATCACTGAGCAAAACGAATATCTCGCATATTTAGGATACGACAGCTTGATGAATTACGCTATTCATGTGGATCCGCAAGCACTA
The DNA here is from genome assembly GCA_965656315.1 of uncultured Schleiferiaceae bacterium. Lineage (GTDB taxonomy): Bacteria > Bacteroidota > Bacteroidia > Flavobacteriales > Schleiferiaceae > UBA10364. Next base: position 36,249 of record CBFHKC010000003.1, read on the forward strand.
GGCGGTCAAGACAACAGCTTATTTAACTGGGGTTTCCCTATCCCACGTTTGTATTTTGGCGAAGGTGGGGTTGACGATGCTGAAGATGCGGATGTCATCATACATGAACTAGGACATGCCATCTCACACGCTGCTGCACCAAACAGCAACTCTGGTACACAACGCGCATCTTACGATGAAGCCTTAGGCGATTATTTTGCTGAGCGATATGGCAGACGTCAAGGCGTCACAAGTACGCGTGTTTTTGATTGGGACGGCAACAATGTATTCTGGTCGGGACGTAGCTTGATTCATGATGGTGTAAAAGATTATATGACCATTGTCTTTAGTGGAATCTACGAGCATACAGATCTTATCGTTAGCGCGATGCTCGACCTCTCTAACGATGCCTCAGTATCTGACAGTGTCGCCGATCGTATTGTTCTAGAATCACTCTATTCCATCCTTCCCTTTGATAGCTTTAATCAGATAGCTCGAGAATATTTGGCGGCAGATAGTTTAATCAGCGGCGGTTTACATCAACAAGCTATTTATCAGGTATTTGGACCACCAAGGAACATTTTAGCTACGCAATCCAATTCAGATTACGTTCGTGAGATGAACCGACCAGAATTACGAATGAACGGCGAGATGACGCTGCTTGCATTACCGAAGACCGGAAGCTTTGATATTGAAGCTTACAGTTTTGATGGACGACTACTGTGGTCCAAAACAAGGGTTCAGCACCAATTCTTCATTTTGGAAAACCATCCTCTAGTCCTTAAAGTCACGAATGATTTGGGAGAAATTACGACTCTTCGGAAGCTGTAATCAAGAGTTCTTTCAAGGAGTCAGGACAATACTTTGGCTTGAAGGTCTGAGAATCAACAAATACGAGTACGACCTTTCCAGTGACTAAAGTTTTTCCTTCTGCGTTTTTCAGTAGGTGGTAAAATGATATCTTTCTTGTGGGAAGCTCCTCGATTCGAGTTTCCAGCGTGATTAGTTCGTCGTAACGCGCTCCTTTTTTAAAATCTATTGACATGTGGACCACTGGCAACATGGTGCCTTCTTTTTCCATCTTCGCGTAACTCAAGCCGATTTTACGCATAAGTTCCACTCTTCCTACCTCAAAATAAGTTGCATAGTTACCATAGTACACAACACCCATCTGATCCGTTTCTGAATATCGAGGTCTCAGTTTGTATTCATCTATTATTCGTAAGTCTTTCATAACCGCCAATTTAGCGCTGGCTTACTACGAATCGAACCAAATAAATCTCAGATCCTGAGCATTTTTTAACAGTCTGTCGATTTATGAGTAAGTAGTACTAAAAAAATTTGGTAGTTTAAACTAAGTATTGATTATCAGTCAATTACAATGCTCCTTAGAAAAACATTTTATTAACACAAGGGTTAAAAAATTTTTTTTGCAAGGAATTTATGAACACATTTGTGATGTAGATGAGAGGGCAGAATATTCTCTCAACCTGCACCCTGAAATTTTACGAATACACACACTATAAACCTTGAGCTTGAACACCTCAGGGGAGAATAAATACTGACCATGGATTTAAGCGTTAGCTCAGTTTGGAATCAATCTTTAGAGTTTATTAAGGACAATGTTGACGAACAATGCTTTAACACTTGGTTTGAACCCATCAAAGCCATAAAACTTCAAGCTTCGGTCCTCACAGTTCAAGTTCCCTCCAAGTTCTTTTACGAATACCTCGAGGAGAATTATATCTCTCTCCTTAAAGCTGCTATAACCAAGCCCTTAGGAAAGGAAGCTAAATTGGTATACAGCATTGTGCTAGAGAACACCTATGACAATGTCAACCCTCCTACCATGAAGTTGCCGAGTTCAGGACGTAAAAAACATCCTGCTCAAAGCGTCAACATGCCGATGAAAATCGGTTCAGAAAAAGGCATCAAGAATCCTTTTGTGATTCCAGGTCTCCAAAAGCTAAACATTGACTCGCAGCTCAACCCCAATTATACCTTCGAGAATTTTATTGAAGGAGATTGTAATCGCCTAGCACGTTCCGCAGGTGTGGCTGTAAGCAACAATCCAGGTGGCACCTCATTCAATCCACTTATGCTATACGGTGGTGTCGGTTTAGGAAAAACTCACCTTGCACACGCCATAGGTGTTGAAATCAAGGACAATTACCCTGAAAAAACGGTGCTTTACGTAAGTGCAGAGAAATTCACTCAGCAGTTCATCGATAGCATTAGGAACAACACTAAAAACGATTTCGTTCACTTTTATCAAATGATAGATGTGCTCATCATTGATGATGTACAGAGTTTCTCCGGTAAGGAGAAAACCCAAGATGTCTTCTTTGAGATCTTTAATCACTTGCATCAAAATGGAAATCAGATCATTTTATCTTCTGATCGTGCTCCGGTCGAGCTTCAAGGGATGGAACAACGTCTACTTTCTAGATTCAAGTGGGGATTGAGCGCAGATTTACAGAAGCCTGGTTTAGAAACTCGTGTAGCTATCTTAATGAAGAAGCTATACAATGACGGTATCGAGATTGATCAGGACATTGTAGAATACATCGCACAGTCTATCAATTCGAACATTCGCGAATTAGAAGGTGCTTTGATTAGCATCCTTGCTCAAGCATCTTTGAATAAGAAGCAGATTACCATGGAACTTGTTAAGAGTATGGTAGATAAGTTCGTAAAGAGCACAACACGAGAAATCAGTATCGACTTCATTCAAAAAGTAGTTTGTGACTACTTTGACATGCCTTTAGAAATGCTAAAGAGCAAAACCAGAAAACGTGAAATCGTACAAGCACGTCAGTTGAGTATGTATTTCTCTAAGCAATTGACAAAAAATAGCCTTGCTTCTATCGGACAGCAATGTGGAAACAAAGATCACGCTACCGTGCTACATGCCTGTAGGACAGTGAATAACCTCAAAGAAACAGATAAACGTTTTAAGACTTACGTCGAGGATTTACAAAAGAGACTTACACTCGCATAATTTCTTTTAATGAATGCGGTAAAGAGTCAGTATCTTCGGGTACTGACTCTTTTTTTATTATGAAAGTATTGATGGTTTGTTTAGGAAATATCTGTCGCTCACCACTTGCACATGGTATTTTGCAGCATAAGGCGCCTAAAGATTGGGTGGTTGACTCAGCAGGAACCTCGGGCTGGCATGAAGGTGAACGTCCGGATACGCGCAGCATTATAACGGCTCGTAAGCACGGAATTGATATCGATCATCAACGTTCTAGACAGGTGACCGTGTCAGATTTTTATAACTATGATCTGATCTTCGCGATGGACAGCTCAAACCATTCTAATTTGATGCAGCTTGCGCCAGATGAGCGTTCGAAGCAAAAAATAAGACTCATCATGAATGAGGCTTATCCTGAACAAAACAGGCAAGTGCCGGATCCTTACACTGGTGGCGAGGAAGGGTTTGAAAGCGTTTTTTTAATGCTTGACGAAAGCATAGATACATTTTTACAAAAGCACATATGAGCGGAACTATATTTTTACTCCCAAACACATTAGGTGAAGATAATTTCTCAGAAATTCTTCCAGCAGACGTCATTGCAAAAATTGACGAGTTGACTTATTTCATTGTGGAGAATGAAAGAACAGCTCGTGCGTTTATAAAACGTCTTTTACCTGATAAGAACCAACGTGAGATCACGATGGAAATCATTGACAAACAAACGGACCCGTTAGATCTGCCGTTGTTCTTAAAACCAGTAGAAAATGGTCAAGACGCAGGTGTTATCTCTGAAGCTGGTGTGCCATGCGTTGCCGACCCTGGTTCTGAAATTGTCAGTATTGCCCATCGTAAAGGCATAGCCGTGAAACCATGTGTGGGGCCCTCCTCTATTTTGTTAGCACTAATGGCAAGTGGTTTTAATGGACAACAATTTACATTCCGAGGATACCTTCCCTTTGACAGTAATATCCGAAAACGCACCTTCCAAATCATGCAAAAAGAGATCCGTGATGGAATTACACAGATTTTTATGGAGACTCCTTATCGTAATGGTAAACTTCTTGATGAGCTGATTAAAATCTTACATCCCGAAACCAAGTTGTGTATTGCTGCTGATATTAGTTTGGAAACTGAGTTTATTCAAACGAAAACTATTTCGAATTGGATAGGCAACTTTCCTGATATTCATAAGCGACCGGCCATATTCTTGATTGACTAATATCTCTTGCCCATGACCGACCAAGACCAAGAACAAAAGGATACGATCCTTGTAGAAGGTGCGTTTCAGGACCTCTTAAATAGTATTGAATACAAAACAGAAGAGACAGATAAAGCGCTGATTACCAAAGCGTTCAACATTGCAAAAGACGCTCACAAGGGCGTTCGTCGAAAAACGGGTGAGCCTTATATTACTCATCCTATTGAAGTTGCTCAGATTGTTGCCACAGAAATAGGCTTAGGACCTACAAGTATTGCAACCGCTCTCATGCATGATGTGGTCGAAGATTCTGACTACACTCTAGAAGATATTGAGTCGATGTTCAATGTGCATATTGCTCGATTGATTGACGGTCTCACTAAGATATCTGGAGTGGCAAGCATGGAAAGCAGCATGCAGTTAGAAAATTATCGTAAGATGCTCCTTACGATTTCAGATGACGTACGCGTCATTTTGATTAAGCTCGCTGATCGTTTGCACAATATGCGTACGATGCATGGTATGCCGTCTCATAAACAACTTACAAAGGCATCAGAAACACTGTTTATATATGCCCCTCTTGCCCACCGATTAGGGCTCTATAAAATCAAAACAGAATTAGAAGACACTTCGTTAAAGTACACTGAAACTGAGGTTTATAACGAGATTAAGGCAAGAATGAACGACCTCGCTACTAGCGATATTTCGTATTTGAGAAAATTCACTGCAACAGTAGCACACGATCTGGAAATGGCTGGATTGAAGTTTGACATCAAGAAGCGTACGAAGAGTATATTTTCGATCCGCAGAAAGATGCGTAACCAAAAGGTTGGTTTTGATGAGGTGTACGATAAGTATGCGATCCGTATTATACTCGATTCAGAATTGGACATGGAGAAGGCAGAATGCTGGAAGGCTTATTCTTTGGTTACCCAAAATTTTAGCCCCAACCCTCTTCGTTTAAGAGATTGGATCTCATCACCGAAAAGTAACGGATACGAAAGTTTACATACTACAGTGATGGGGCCAGAAGGTCATTGGGTAGAAGTGCAGATTCGTACGCGTCGTATGGACGATATCGCGGAGAATGGTTTCGCGGCTCACTGGAAGTACAAAGAGGATAGTTCAGGGTCGAACACCTTGGATAATTGGTTGAAAAGAATTCGAGAATTTTTAGAGGATCCGGATAACGACGATGAAGATTTCATTGAGAATTTCAAAATGAACCTCTTTGCTTCTGAGATTTTTGTCTTTACACCAAAAGGGAAAATGGTTGCCTTACCTAAGGGGGCTACTGCATTAGATTTTGCCTTTGAAATTCATAGTGAGGTCGGTGCACAGTGCTTAGGTACGAAAGTGAATGGGAAATTGGTTCCGCTTAGTTCTCCGTTAAAATCAGGGGATCAAGTAGAGGTACTAACTTCAATCAAACAGGAACCCAAAGAAGATTGGCTTAGGTTTGTAAAAACCGGTAAGGCTAAGCAGCGAATTAAACGTGCCTTGAAACAGGAGAAGCAGCTTATTACTGGTCAAGGTTATATGATTCTTGAACGCAAGCTAAAGGTCATTAAACTCAAAGCTACAGCCAGTAATATTCAAAAACTCGTAAACTATTTCGGACTTAAGAACCCTAATGAACTGTACTTCAAGGTAGGCCTCGGAGTGATTGATAACAAGAAGCTCCGCGAGTATGCCCGAGAAACTTCTGGTTTGGTCAATTATTTCAAACAGCGCATAGTTCGGAGCAACTACGCAAAAACCAAACTCAATGGGCCGAAAGAGGTTACTGAGAATCACGAATTGGTTTTTGGAACAGACGAACAAGACTTAGACTATACTTTGGCAAAGTGCTGTAATCCAGTTGCTGGAGACCGTGTGTTCGGCTTCGTAACCACTGCAGATGGTCTCAAAGTTCACCGTGACGATTGTCCGAACTCGGTTCTACTTCAAAGCCGGTTTGCCAATCGTGTTATGAAGGCGAAGTGGATCGATCAAAAGGCCACTACATCTACCGTGAATATTGAAATTCAAGGAATGGACCGAGTAGGTATTGTAAATGATGTGACCAAAGTAATATCTAGTGATCTCAACATTAATATTAAGGCGATATCTTTCTCTGTTGACGACGGGTTATTCACAGGCCAATTAACCATCGAAGTCGCTGATAAAGTGGCGCTCACAGACACTATTAACAATATCAAGGCGCTGGAAGGTATCAGCACCGTTAATCGTGTGGGTAAATTCAACAGATAGATGTATTTTAGCGGTTTAGTTCTCACATGAGCACAACGACAGAGGCACAAGAACAGGTAAAAGAGGTATTTAGCCGCTATTTGGAGCAGAACAATCAGCGTAAAACTCCAGAGCGCTTTGCAATACTCAGTGAAGTCTACGACAGCGACGATCATTTCGACGTAGAGACCTTGTACCTCACCATGAAAGAGAAGAATTACCGCGTCTCGAGAGCTACTTTGTATAACACCATTGAGTTATTACTCACTTGTGGCTTAATACGAAAGCATCAGTTCGGACAGAATCAGAGTTTTTACGAGAAGTCCTACTTCAATAAACAGCACGATCATGTCATTCTAAGTGACACAGGTGAGGTTTTTGAATTTTGTGACCCACGTATCGAAAATATCAAGAAAACAATCGAAGAGGTCTTTAATGTCGAAGTAGAGAGTCATAGTCTCTATTTCTACGCAAAAAAGAAACAAGACCTAAACCAAAATTAATATGGCTGTAGATGTACTTCTAGGTCTCCAATGGGGAGATGAAGGAAAAGGGAAAATCGTCGATGTTTTGACGAAAAAATATGACGTTATCGCACGCTTTCAGGGTGGTCCAAATGCTGGTCATACACTAGAATTCGAAGGTAAGAAGCATGTGTTGCACACAATTCCATCGGGTGTATTTCACGAAAACGTGGAGAACATTGTAGGAAACGGTGTTGTGATTGACCCCGTCATCTTCAAAGGAGAACTAGATAAGCTTATTGCTCAAGAACCTGATGTTCTTTCACGCCTCAAGATTTCCCGTAAAGCACACTTGATTCTTCCATCTCACCGATTGCTAGATGCAGCGAGTGAGGCTGCAAAGGGAAAGAAAAAAATTGGTTCAACACTAAAAGGTATAGGACCGACCTACATGGACAAAACAGGACGTAACGGTCTTCGTGTAGGCGACATTCAATTGGAAAATTTCCAAGAGTTGTATGATGCGTTAGTAAACAAGCACAAGCAACTCCTAAGCGGTTACCCTGATTTCGAATACAACCTTGAGGAGTTGGAAGAAAATTGGTTTGCTGCTATAGAGTATTTGAGAACGCTTCAGATTATCGATAGTGAACCATACATGCATACGGCTATGCGTGAAGGACGCACGATCCTTGCAGAAGGTGCTCAGGGAACATTATTAGACATTGATTTCGGTACCTACCCATTCGTTACTTCCTCTAACACAACTTGTGCAGGTGCTTGTACGGGTCTCGGAGTTGCCCCAAACCGTATCAAAAACGTTTATGGAATCTTCAAGGCGTACTGTACCCGTGTAGGTTCAGGCCCATTCCCTACTGAGCTTAGCGATGCTACTGGAGAAAAAATTCAGGCTCAAGGTCACGAATTCGGTGCAACTACAGGACGTCCACGTCGTTGTGGCTGGTTAGATCTACCTGCGCTGAAATATGCGATTGATGTTAATGGCGTTACAGAGTTGATGATGATGAAGTCAGATGTACTTAGCGGCGTAGGACCTATCCAAATTTGTACGGCTTACCGTTACAAAGGCGAAGTGATCGAGCATCTACCTTATAAGTTACAAGAAGATTTGATCGAGCCAATTTTAACCGAGCTCCCAGGCTGGGAAGAAGATCTTACTCAGATGACTGACGAAGCACAGTTCCCTGCTACGTTTAAGGCATACATTGACTACATCGAAAAAGCCGTTGGTGTTCCAATCACACTTGTGAGTGTAGGACCTGACCGCGCACAAACGATCTTAAGATAATGCGCAGGGCCATACTTTTTTGTGTGGCCCTTTTTTGCGCACTTCCATACTATGGCAGTGCGCAAACAAAAGTTCGTATACTCAGCAGCGACATAACGGATATCGTTAAAAGCACATCTGGTAAACGAGTTTATTACCTACGCGGAAATGTCGGCTTGCAGCAAGATGCGGCTAAGATGTATTGTGACTCTGCCATACTCGTACAACCGGATAACACGTTTGACGCTTTTGGAAACGTTCGTATCATTCAAGCAGACACCACTACTATAGTTGGAGAAACAATGAACTACAACGGTGATGAGCGTCTTTTCACAATCTCTGAAAATGTAGCGCTTCGTACACCAAGCTCGACGCTTAAAACCACATCCCTTCGGTACGACAGAAATAACCATACCGCGTACTACGTCACCAGAAGCACACTGTATAGAAGGGACCTTGAACTTACTTCAGATAAAGGAGTCTATAATACAGATTTAGAGCGGATTAGACTTAGAGGCGACGTCCTAGCTGTAGACCCAGAGTACCAACTCCAAACGGATACGCTACTCTATTATCCAAAACAAAATAGTTATCGATTTTTAGGACCAAGTGAGTTGCTCAGAGACAGTTCCATCATCAATTGTAAATTGGGCAGCTACGAGGCGGACAATGCTCAACTTAACCTCGGTCGTGGTGCAAGTATCGAATCGCCAGGTTCGTTTATCTCGGCTGATTCTATCAGCTATAACCTTCGCAGTGAAGCGGGAGAACTTTTTACCGCAGCCCTTGTTGCCGATTCCACTAAAGGATTCGTTCTCGAAGCTCCTTACATTCTGTATGAAAAGGCACCAAACTTTGTAGACGCCATGTATCCAGTTCACTACAAACAAAGCATGGACGGCGATACCATCTACGCTCGTGGTGATACATTAGCGATCAGAGAGGATTCTGCTAGTTACAGAACAGTGCGAATGATAGAAAACACAGCGTTCTACAGTGAGAAATTTCAGGGCAAGAGTACCTATTTCACTTATTTTGAGTTGAATGAAAAATTGGCATTGTATCCCTCGCCCGTTCTTTGGGGTGAAAAAAGCCAATTTCAATGTGATTCAGCTGTGCTCATGCTCAAGGATAAAGAGCTCGACTCACTCTATCTTCACCATCAAGTGCGCATTGTTTCCCAGACACAGGATTCGGCCTACTTCGATGCTGCGTCAGGTAAATATGTCTATGGAAGCTTTGATGACAATCGCCTCAAGCAAATACTGTTGGAAGGCAATGCCCAAAGTAGCATGCATAATTTCTCCTCTAGTTCTACCCCGGACGGAATCAATACGACTACTTGTTCTTCAATCACAACGAGCTTTAATGAAGGTGATGTGACCTCAGTAAAAGCGTCCAAGGCGGTCGAAGCTACCTATTTACCATGGAACAACGGTGGTAAACAGGCTCCTGCGCTCGAAGGCTGTGTCCCTCGTTTTAACGAGCGGATCACTAAGAGTGACGTCCGCCCTACTGCTGGTCTAAGATAGCAGCAATGTTCGGCTTAAAATAGCCCGGACCCTTGAGCACCTTACCGTCTTCACGATAAATTGGTTGACCATCCGATCCAAGCTTGCTCATATTGCTGCGCTGTATTTCGTCAAAAACCTCTTCTATTTTGTGCTGCATTCCATGGCTTAAAATAGTCCCGCAAAGTATGTAGAGCATGTCGCCTAATGCATCTGCAACCTCCGTTTTATCACCTGCTAGAGCAGCTTCGAGGTACTCTTCATTCTCTTCAGCCATGAGCTTGAACCTTAGCTGGATCAATTCCTCTTTGATTGCCGCAACTGGTGAATATTCATTAGGGATACCAAATGTGTCGTGAAACTTTTCCACGTGTTTGATTTGCTTCTTCATACTGTCTTTACTTTACCTCAAAGAAAGTAAATTTGTTGCATGGAAAACATTACAACAGGACATTGGATTTTTGCCGGCATATTCGCCGTTAGTTTCTTGACTTACCTTTTTTACAGCTACCGCAAGGACCTGAGTATGCATAAAGTGCATTACAAAAGTGGAGGGATACAGGTATTGCTTTTGATTGTGATTACACTGTTCGTGCTGTTTGTTTTCAAGCGCATTATGTAGGCCACCTATGCCCTATATTTGTAGAACAAGAGATTAACCCACTCGAATCAACCTACCACAGATGACAGAGAAGCAAAAAGAAATCAGTTACAAGGAATACCAGGAAGAAATCAAGAACGATTACTACACGGCAGTACTATCAAGAGAGTGCTCGCTGATGGGACGTCGTGAAGTGCTCACCGGTAAAGCAAAATTCGGAATATTCGGCGCCGGAAAAGAATTGGCACAGATTGCTTGGGCCAAGGCTTTTGAAAAAGGTGATTTCCGTAGTGGATATTACCGAGATCAAACCTTTATGATGGCTCTTGGCGAATTGGACGCAGTGAAGTTTTTTAATTCATTGTACGCCGTTACTGATGTGAAACATGAGCCAATGGCTGGTGGCCGTCAAATGAACGGACACTTTGCTACTCGTAGTCTAGATGAGAATGGACAGTGGGTGAATCTTACCGAGCAATACAACAGCTCCTCTGACATCAGCCCTACCGCCGGTCAAATGCCACGTCTTTTAGGACTAGCACAAGCATCAAAAGTATACAAAGAGGTATCCTTCGAAGGATCTGAGAAATTCTCCAAACAAGGGAATGAAGTTGCTTGGGGAACTATCGGAAATGCATCGACCTCTGAAGGACTCTTCTTTGAGACCATCAATGCGGCCGGAGTATTACAAGTTCCTATGGTCATCTCGGTATGGGATGACGCTTATGGAATATCAGTTGGAGCAGAATACCAAACTACCAAAGAGGACATCAGCGAAATCTTAAAAGGTTTTCAGCGTGATGAAAAAGGTAAAGGCTATGACATCTTTGTGGTCGACGCTTGGGATTACACAGCACTCATAAATACCTTCATGCAGGCGTCAAAGGTGGCGCGTGAAGAGCATGTTCCTGTGATGATTCACGTGAAAGGCATGACACAACCTCAAGGGCACAGCACTTCTGGCTCACACGAGCGTTATAAATCGCCTGAACGCCTTCAGTGGGAAAAAGACCACGATTGTATTTTGAAGTTCGGTGAATGGATGCAGGCACAAGGCATAGCCACCGAGGGAGAATTAGAAGCACTTACAAAGGACGCGAAAAAGGCGGCTCGTGAAGGTAAAAAAGAGGCTTGGAAGATCTACCAGAGCCAACCTATTCGTCTCAGAAACGAAGCGCTTCCTCTACTTAAGGCACTCCAAACTCAAGGGGAAAAAGGAATCTTTGTAACCTCTATTATTACTGATTTAGAAGCGGTTGAAGATATCGAGGTAGCCCATACGTTCAAAGCCATGCGCAAAGCGCTACGTACTGTGGTGGGCGACTCGAGAGTTGATACAGCACCTATAAAGAATTGGTTAGAGAAAGAATTCAAAGAACAGAACAAACGTTTCAGCTCACACTTATATAGCGCAAACGATGCGGAGAAGCTGTTGAACAGCGTCCCTGCTGATTACCAGGGATCGGAGCAAGTGGATGCACGCATTGTAATACGTGATAATTTTGACCAATTGTTCGGCGACCATCCTGAGCTACTTGTTTTCGGAGAGGATTCAGGTAAAATCGGAGATGTGAACCAAGGACTCGAAGGAATGCAGGTTAAATATGGCGAAACCCGCGTCTCAGATGCCGGTATTCGTGAAGCTACAATCATGGGGCAAGGGATTGGAATGGCGATGCGCGGTTTACGCCCAATCGCAGAGATTCAATACCTCGATTATCTGCTCTATGCGCTTCAAATCATGTCTGATGATTTAGCAACGGTTCATTACAGAACTGCAGGTGGACAAAAAGCACCTACAATCGTACGTACTCGTGGACACCGCCTAGAAGGTATTTGGCATAGTGGATCTCCAATGGGGACCATCATTAATACGATCAAAGGAATGTATGTCCTAGTGCCTAGAAACATGACCAAGGCTGCAGGTTTCTACAATAAACTTATGGAGCTTGATACCCCTGCTCTAGTCATAGAATGCTTGAATGGGTACCGTAGAAAGGAAATGCTGCCCAACAATCTTGGCGCATTTACAACCCCAATCGGAAAAGTAGACATCATGCGCGAGGGTTCTGATGTAACTGTACTTACTTATGGTTCTAACTGTACGATAGCGGAAGCTGCCGTTGCAGAATTGGCCAACCTTGGTGTAGATGTTGAACTGATCGATGCACAATCGTTGATTCCATTTGATATTACTATGGAGGTTAGCGAGAGTTTGAAGAAGACCAATACATTGATCATCATTGATGAAGACGTTCGTGGAGGTGGTAGCGCATTTTTGCTTCAAAATATTCTTGAAGACCAAGATGGTTACCGCTATTTAGATAGTGCGCCTGTTACGATTAGCTCTAAAGATCATCGTCCTGCCTTTGCATCTGATGGCGATTACTTCAGTAAGCCTTCTCTAGATGATATGGTAGAACAGATTTACGCTGTGATGCATGAAAAAGACCCTAATACCTACCCTGCTATTTAATGAGTACACCTTCCCCCCGCTTGTTTCCTAACACTGTTGCAGGTGTTTTAGAAGCGCTAGAGATGGCCTTTGGAAAAGGCATTTATGCAGATAAAGTAGTTGAACGTCTTTTGCGCCAGAACAAGAAATGGGGATCACGTGATCGAAGTTTCGTAGCTGAACATACCTATGAAATGGTACGTTGGTGGGGCTTTTTGTGGGCACTTCTCGATAAAGAGCCATCAACTAAAAGAAAGGATTTACAAAAACTATTTGGCGTGTATTGGCTTTGGCGTGGTTATGAATTACCTGAATGGCCAAAGTTTGATGCGGTACGTGATTTTGATGTTGCTAAGGCCGCTGATGCTTTAAGCACAGTTGCTCAAAAAGAGAGCTACGCTACTTGGTTCGATGCATTAGCAAGCGAACAGTTAGGAAACCAATGGCCGGTGATTGCAGCAGCAATGAATACTCCGAATACTGTCAACATCCGTGTCAACCCACTTAAATCCGATAGACAGTCCGTAATTGACGCATTGGCGGATGCCGGTATTGAGACGTATGATCACCCGGTATTTCCCAATGCTATTTGTTTAAAAGGACGACCAAAATTGAATAACATTCCTGCATTTAAGCTAGGTTGGTTTGAAGTTCAAGATGCTGGCTCAGCGGAAATTGGCCACTTTTTAAATCCTTCTCCAGGGAGTACTACTATCGATGCGTGCGCTGGTGCAGGTGGAAAGACGCTACTTTTGGGGGCACTGATGGACAATCAGGGAAAGCTAATCGCCATGGATGTTGAAGGACGCAAGCTCGGAGAATTGAAAAAGCGCACCCAACGCAGCGGTTTACATATTGTGGAAACACGTGCTTGGGAAGAAGCGGGTGTTTTGCAGGAACTAGAAGAAACAGCAGATTATTTACTGCTCGATGTCCCGTGTTCTGGTACCGGTGTTATTAAGCGTGAGCCGGATACCAAATGGAAATTGGCTAAAGAGCATTTAGATCGATTGGAAGAGGTTCAAGCTGATATTCTACATCGCTATCCAAGTATGCTGAAACCTGGTGGGACTCTGGTATATGCAACTTGTAGCATCCTTCCTATGGAGAATTCAAACCAAGTTCAACTCTTTTTAAAGAATCATCCAGAGTTCAAACTAGAGCAAGAGCGCACTGTAGATCCTGCTGAAAATAATGATGGTTTTTACATGGCGAAACTTATTAAGAATACGTAATGCGCACAACCGAGTCCTCATCACTACACGATAGCTTAGAAACTAAGTCTACCGAGGAACTACTCCTTGGAATTAATTCTGAGGACCACAAGGTTGCCTCAGCGGTAAAACAGATATTGCCCCAAATTGGGGCGTTTGTAGATGCAGCATTTCTTCAAATGAAGCAAGGAGGTCGTTTGTTTTACATCGGTGCTGGAACTTCAGGAAGACTAGGCATTCTTGATGCAAGTGAATGTCCGCCTACCTTTGGAGTGGATCACGGAGTTGTAGTAGGACTGATTGCAGGTGGAGATAGCGCAATCCGCAAAGCTGTAGAAAACGCTGAAGATGACGCTACACAAGCTTGGAATGACCTTAAAGAGTATGAAATAAATGCCAATGATATTGTTGTCGGCATCGCTGCATCCGGCACTACTCCGTACGTGATTGGTGGCGTAGAAAAGGCACGAGAGCATGGTTTGCTTACTGCAGCGATAGCTTGTAATCAAGGCAGCCCATTAGGGAAAGCAGTTCAACATGAGCTAGCCGCAGTAGTTGGTCCCGAATTTGTTACAGGAAGTACTCGAATGAAGTCAGGTACCGCTCAGAAAATGGTGCTAAATATGATATCGACCTCTTTGATGATCAAAATGGGTCATGTACAAGGAAATAAGATGGTTGATATGCAATTGTCGAATGATAAACTGATCGATCGTGGAACCCGTATGATTATGGAAGAAACAGGAGCAAGTTATGATCTAGCAAAATCAACCTTACTCTCAGAGGGTAGTGTTCGTGCTGCTGTAAACACTATGAATGATGCCAAAAAGTAATCAAGATCTCATCGTAGCCGGGCTATTTAGATTGGCCTGGGCCTTCCCTTTTATATTTATCGGACCAGCCCTTTATGTAGGAAAAGGAACTTCAGGTGCTTGGTATTGGACACTCATTTCTATCGCTATTATGGCAACAGGTGCCGGTATGGCAGTCATGGGGCTTCGAAAAGTCATGAAAGGATTCTTTAACGATTAACCAGTTTTCGACAGGTTTATTGGAGCTTGATTATACGTTGAATACTGGTGTAAGCTCCACGCTCTATAAATAAGAAATAAGTTCCAGCCGGAATATAATCTCCGGGGGCCCAGATCGTTTGAAATCTCTTGTTTTTCAATACCGTTTGTACCACGGTCCTATTGTGTATATCACGAAGCTCCAATCTTATATCGAGGATTTCCGCATCCGGCAAAAACAGCTCAATATAGTCCGGGAACGGGTTTGGATAAACCACTATTTCGGGATCAGATCCCTTTACAACAGTTTCTAAATAGCGCTCTGCAAAGGCGAGATTAGGCACGCCATACCCAATTTTTTCGTTGTGACCGTAGTAATGTGAACTACTGACTTCTAGTGCTTTAATTATTTGCTGTGCTGTAGCTCCTGGTACAGCATCCCATAGTGATGCCGAGGCTCCAGCTATAATAGGGGAAGAAAAGCTAGTTCCGTTCGCCTGTGTGATTTCGCCATCAGAACGATATACATATGCATTCACACCGCGTGCACTTACATTAGGTTTTACGCGACCGTCCACCGTATATCCCCTCGAAGTAAAGTCTGCCGCTGTTCCATAAGAAGTCACTGCGCCTACGGTTAATATCGAGTCAGCATCGGCTGGAAAAGTAAGTTTATTCCATGCGCCACCACCGGCATTACCGGCGCTGGTCACTACTAAAATACCCTTGCATGCAGCGGCTAAAGCTCCTAAGGTGATTACGCTAGTTCTTCCGTCGAGGTCGCCGATAGTATAGCTATCTGCTGGATCATCGAACTCATAATAACCAAGTGAACTGTTGATGATATCTGCACCTAATGAATCGGCATATTCAGCGCCGGCCACCCAGTTATACATTTCCTGAGGTGTTTCGCTCCAAACATCTTCAGTAGTAATGAGGGCATAGGACGCTTCAGGGGCACTACCGACATAGACACCGTCGATGTTACCTGCCATGCAGGAAAGTACACTAAAACCATGTGAACCATTCCCTGTGTACACATCTGCCCCACCGGTTACGAAATTCT
Source organism: uncultured Schleiferiaceae bacterium (assembly GCA_965656315.1). Taxonomy (GTDB): domain Bacteria; phylum Bacteroidota; class Bacteroidia; order Flavobacteriales; family Schleiferiaceae; genus UBA10364. The sequence goes on from CBFHKC010000003.1 coordinate 52,250, forward strand.
TTGTACTTATAAGATTGAACTCATCAGAAAATGCAACAGTATTCGCTCCAGCAAATCCAGCATCTAAAACAGCGATAAGTTTAGAGCGTCCATAATGTTTCTGGGTATGTGGTCCTGCAATCAGATTGATTTGAGATAACTGGTCTTCAGCGTTTCCATAATTCTTAGGGGGCAAGTCGACGCTAGTATGTGCAGTAGTTGCACCATTAATTCTCGTAAACCCCTGAACAAATGGGAGTTCCAAAACGGCAAGCAGTTCGTCGTTGGTCGCTTCAACGTAGATAGAATTGAGCCACTTCGAAGCATGTCCTGTTTTGGTTACAAGGGTTGAAACGGCCGTTATTCGTGGCGTTGAAACAGGTAAATCTGTTTTATCAATGGCGATAGATTGGGCTAATCGCCTTGATATTGCACGTTGGGATAGAAAGTTAGAAGGGTTGGCAAGTTCTGCTGTATTCTCCTTTGCTGTAAAATGTATGCTATACGCTGCCGTTAGTTCTTGTGCTCTTGAAGTTAGACAGAGCAAAAGGAATACAACGGTGAGCGTAACGTTTTTCATATTATTCAGCTATGGTTCCTGATCCGATCAATTCCTCCCCGTCATACCAAGCAGCAAATTGACCTGGTGTTATGGCCTTTTCAGGAGAGTCAAATCTTACAAAAATCGAACCATTTTGGTGGTGAACGGTCACAGGTACGAGCGGTTGGCGATAACGGATGCGAGCCATGTATCTGGCAGATGCCCCTTCTTGAAGCGTTAAGTCTGGACGCACCCAATGAACCTCACTAGATTTAATTCTCAACGCGTTGCGATAGAGCCCCTTATGGTCTTCGCCCTGACCTACATATATAGCGTTATATTCAGTATTTACTCCAAGTACAAACAATGGTAATGGGCTTCCTCCAATATGAAGTCCTTTACGCTGACCGACCGTGTAATAATGGGCGCCGTTGTGTTTGCCTCGTTTAAAGCCATGTTTTGGGTGAAAGTCAAACGGCTTAGCCTCTTCCTCTAGACCGTCACGAGATAGGTCCAAAATTGCCGCATCTCGAGGGATTTCCCAGACTGCACCTGGTTTTGGCTCCAATTTCTGCTGAAGAAAATCGGGTAAACGAACTTTGCCAATAAAACAAAGTCCTTGTGAGTCCTTTTTTTCGGCAGTTACTAAATCTGCTTCTCTCGCAATCTCACGAACCTCTGATTTTTGAAGGTGACCTATCGGGAACAAGGCCTTGGAAAGTTGCTGTTGACTAAGCTGGCATAGAAAATAACTTTGATCCTTATTCGGGTCTAACCCGCTTAACAGATGATGTACTTCTGTTCCATCCTCAAGGAAGGTCGTTGATTTACGCACGTAATGCCCAGTAGCTACATAGTCTGCCCCTAATGATAAGGCCGTTTTTAAAAACAAGTCAAATTTGATCTCACGGTTACAGAGCACATCAGGATTCGGCGTTCTACCACGTTCATATTCACTGAACATATAGTCAACGATACGCTCTTGATAAGATGCACTCATATCGATCACTTGGAAAGGAATCCCCAGTTTATTTGCGACCTGCATAGCGTCATTACTGTCCTCTACCCAAGGACATTCGTCGTGAATGGTAACGGTCTCATCCACCCAATTGCGCATAAAGAGTCCAATTACCTGGTACCCTTCTTTCTGCAATAGATAAGCGGTGACCGATGAATCGACTCCACCGCTAAGACCTACAACTACGGTTGTCTCATTCTTCGGTTTGCTCATCACTGTAGGTCGTTTCACTTTCTAATACTCCATAACGATACGTCTCCTTTGAGGTTACTTTATTGTCCTCGAAGTAGTACCAAACACCATGCTTTTTACTTTTATGATAAGATCCTTTTGCAATCATTTTCGCAGACTCGTCATAATAGACACATTCACCCTCTAGCATACCATTCGTATAACCTCCTTTAGTACGTAGGCTGCCGTTATCCCATTTGCGGATCCAACGACCATGCTCGAGATCATTCACAAAGTCAACTATTTCAGCAACCTTACCGTTTTCCCAATAGGTTATACGCGGTCCATTAAGCGTTCCTACACGGTAGGATTCGCGTTGGGTTAATAGACCCTTTCTAGAATAGTAGGTCCAAACGCTATCTTTTAACTGCTTGTTATAGAGCCCTTCAGCTTGTTTTATACCTGTATTGTGATACGCAATAGCATAGCCAATTCCGCTTTCGCCTCTGTATTCAATCTCCGACATAATACCACCTTCACGCTCAAAGTAGTACGTGAACTTGCCCACAGGAATGTCATTTTTAAACGTTCCCGTGTATCTAATTTTTCCGCTATCGTAAGTTTTCTGCCATTTGCCTTGTTTTAACCCCCTGGAATCCAGATGATTGTTTTGAGCAAAGCCCACAAAGCAAAGCAGCATCGCTGCAAAAGAAAAGAATTGTCTCATACTACAAAGATATTGTCTTTTACCGAGTTAAGATGGTAAAGGTCGGCTCGTATTGTACACCCAAAACCCAAGGATTATAGGCGTCTACACCAAAGTATTTTTTACGCGCTAGGATTGTCCATCTGTTCTTAGAGGCTGTTTTTAATGAATAGTGGAACCCCGCGGCCAACGCTAAGCCCTTATTCGTCTCGATCCCCCCTCCTCCAGCGGCAACTAAGGATGCATTCCAACCGACTAATGAAAGTTTACTGGCCCACACATCATGGTAGACACCAAACATTCCTTCCGCATAGGCACCATAGCCACCAGTAGCCGCCCACAGGGTCTCGCCACTAAACCAAAATCCTTGGAAAGCCTCATATTTTGTTCCTAAAAAGATAGACCCCATAGGCTGATAGGCGAGACCATTACGATCTAAACCTTCTTTTAAATTCCAACGAGAGCCTATAATTAGTGGTAATGCAACCGGTACCAATTTGTTCTTGCCCGCTTCTGTACTAAAGTTAGAGGCCACGAATCCAAAATTGGTCTCAAAAGGGATGCGATACGAGACTTCCAACAAGGGAGCTTGCATTTCAGTCTGCCAAGCATCCCAGTAGGCATAGGATAATTCAAGTCTTTCCATAAGGCGTATACCACCACTTAAAGCAGTTGCAATTCCTCCACCGGTCTCTACAGAGCCACCCCCGCCAGAACCGATTTGCCCTCGAAGAAAAAATTGGTAACTACCAGGTCCAAACAATTTAGTCATACCTGCCTTGTAGTCCATAAAACCATCCGTTGAACCCACGGCAGATGCACCGAGCTGAAGATCTAACTCAAGAGTATTTCTTATTTGCTGGGTAAAGCGGACACCGGTATATAAACTTTTGCCAGTGTCGGTAATACGTGAAGCATCTGCAGCATCGAACAAGAAAAACCCGCCAATCACAGAAACGGCTCCTGGAAATATTTTAATTGAATTTGATGTCGACTGCCATTGGTAAGGTAGCTGATAACTAAAATTCAATGCAGCATGCTTGGATGCAATGTCCCCTGTCGGAAAATCTAAGATACTGTAAGTAATCCCCAGGCGACTGCGAGATGTTAAAGACCTTCCTAAACCGGCTTCGAATCGATACATAAGACCATCTCCATCAGGAGCTCCTGCCCCGCCTCCGGTAGCCATACTTACTCCTGAGTGCACGTTCCAAGGCCCAAAACCTGAAACAAGTCTGCCGTGAAGGCCAAAAACATAAAACCCGCCATAGTCACCAAATACTGCGCTTTGAGTTTCAAGTCCACCAGCAACTGAGATTCTATCCAACTGCTTATGCACCAAAAAACGTTGAGTAACCCAGGTCATTGGTATTTGCCCTTGCAGATACTCGAACTGGTGTTCAACACTCGCGTTTTGAGAGAAACCGGTTTGTGAACAAATTAATAGGAGTATGAATATCTTAATCCGAGCATATGTCATGCTGTAAAAATATAAAAGCCCGCCATTAGGCGAGCTTTTAATTTATATAGCTTTAGGTTTTTGGGTATGGAGCTCTTAGTAAAGTTTATACATTAAACCGATACTTACCTCACTATCATTAGGAACCGGCGTTACAAACACTTGAGGTCCAACAGTAAGCTTTTCAGTAATTTTATAACGTAATGACGCTCTAGAACCGATATGAAGTGGGTAGACTGGAGCATTATAAATCAGACCAGTAGTCCATGCACCAGCAGAGACCGTACCTTCCCAGTCAGGAGTTTCAACACCTCTCCACAAATAGCGAAGTCCAACATAGAATTTATCTGTAGTATTACCGAAGTGAGCAATATCTGTTTGAGCGAAACCTTCGATACCCACACCCATATCAAACTCTGCGGCAGCAGTAAGCTGATGAGAGTGAAAGCCAAAGTAATAGCCTAATTCGTATTCAGTAGGAATATTGACTGATTGTGCGCTGGCCGAAATTGCTGTAAGCGTTAATGTAAGGGTAAGTAGAATTTTTTTCATGACTTATATAGTATTATAAACTTGTTTGAACTCAAAGATATACGAGCAATATTAAGACTTAATACTAATTAATAAATCTTACGCTTTTGTGAAAGGAATTTTGAAACCAAGGCCGTATTGAAGTCCGTGCCTTGGGAACGGTGTTGTAGAGTACACGTTGTAAATGTATTTTACATTTAGACTTGCCAGTGATCCTAAAGGCAGGTCTAAGCCTGCATTAACAAATGCCAATCCAGCCCCATTCCAGAGATTGATACCGCCTCCGGCTCCTGCACCAATCTGGGACTCCACATAAAATGCATTAGGCTGGTATCGAAATCCAAATAGTCCCTCGGCATAGGCCCCTCTACCATCGGTAAACGCCCAATAACTCTCACCGCGGAAGGATACATGACCCTTTTTATATAATTGGAAGGCAATCCCAAGGTTCGAAAACCCTTGAGATCCTAAGTAGGTTCGAATACTACTTTCAATATTTAAATGCCGTAGGCTAAAATCAGGATGCTTATACACTTTAGAATTGAATTGAAATTCAGTACCAAGCCGTAACGCGGTGTAATGAAAGTAAAACGGTTCATTTAAGCTTGATAAGAGACCTGAGGAGATTCCCATAAATAGATCAGAGAACCGATATTGAATCTCACCTTGGCCACCATACAACGCACCACCTCCTGCTGGGGCACGTCCTCCTCCTCCTGTACCTGCATTGGCTTCAACGATAAATCTGAATTTAGATACGTCCTTGTATACGCCATATCCCCCATACACATCCATATATCCGCCTAAATCCGTGACTGCAGCTGTTAAATACACACTTTTAAATGTGTACTTATCGAATATACGTCCACCTATACCAATAAAGCCTGTTGAACGCTCATGTTCGTTCCAGGTAGATAATAATGCATTTGTGAAGAGTTGAGTTTTCGTAGGTTTTAATCTAGGTGATGAAAATTCTAATGAACGTTGAAGAGTTAAATAAGATGATGCGCCTTGAATAACTCCTGTACTGACGTAACTATATTGTGCGCCCGCTCCTAAAGTCCAATCATTGTAGGCGTAATCCAAGGATAATCCTGCTGTACCAAAACCACCAGATCCGTCATTGCTCTCGGCCCCACCTCCTGCTGTAAACATGAGTTTAGGCTGTAGCGAAAGCTTATTAGTTAGAGACACATGTGCTCCAACATGATAGCCAAATGTGTAATATCCAGCACGTGTTCCTATTAGAGCATTATTGAGACGGATGCCAACATAAATAGGTGCGTGCGGATGATACATCGATACTCCGGTTCCTAAAAAACCAATTGGTCCCAACGGTGCTTCATCTACCATTAAATAATCGAAGTTTACGGCCGTCTTTTGAGCAGTTAACCTTGTGTTGGCGAAAATGAAGGCTATTATGAATAGCTTTGTAGCTATGAAAACATTTCTAAACGTCATTTTGTGGATATTGATGGTTGGTTCGTTACCATCCAAAGCTACTGCACAATCTAAAAAAGACTCCTTGGATATCAAGGAAATTGTCGTGTTTACCACACGCGGGATTAATGCGTCAGGAGCACGGTATCATTTAGACGGATGTAGATACTTAAAGAACGGACAGATTCATATAGATGAGCGCGTTGCCCTTCAGCGCGGTTTACTTCCCTGTAGTATTTGTTTGCCTGAGCGCACCTCATTTTTAAACGCATTGCGAACTGAAGAAAAGCAGGAAAGAAAAGTCGTCTATAGAAAGTGTGTTTTTAAGACTAAAAGTGGGGCGAAGTGCTCTAAACCTGCCTCAAAGGATAATAGATATTGTGACCTTCATAAAAGTAGAGCTCGAAAACCACGTCGTTAAACTTCTTTTTCAAACCGTGTAACACAAAAAAGCCCCCCACTAATGTGGAGGGCTTTTTGCGATCCGGACGAGACTCGAACTCGCGACCCCAAGCGTGACAGGCTTGTATTCTAACCAACTGAACTACCGGACCGTGTTTCAATTGCGGTTGCAAATCTAGGCACTTTTTTGACTATTGCAAGTACTTACGAGAAAAAAAATCAAATTATTTTTCTCGGTTCAGATTCGAGGCGTTTGATTCGCTCACGAACTTCTTCCATTTCAGGATCTTATAGGATAATCCACGGTAAAACCTCAAAAGTTCAGCTTGGCCTTTTTCTTCTTGAAATTTTAATCCTTCAGTAATTAAGTCAATATCCTTGACCATTTCATTCTTCCATTCATTGAGTTCATTATAGAACTCTTCACGACCTTTTGATTCTTCCATAGTGTCTTTGCTTTACCTAAGTAGTTTCCCTAGGTTTGACACAAATTTAAGAAAATGAATACAGCAGTGATTCTTGCAGGTGGAAAAGGTACGCGTTTGTCCAAACTGCGTAGTGATATACCAAAGCCGATGATGCCTGTTTTAGACAAGCCATTACTTGAATACCAGATCTTATTGCTAAAGAAGCATGGCTTTAGTACCGTATGGCTCATCGTAAATCACCTGTATAAACAGATTGAGGACTATTTTAAGGATGGGGCTGAATTTGGTATTGAGATCAAGTATTACATCGAGCCTAAACCCCTAGGTACTGTTGGTGGCGTAAAGGCACTTGAAGCAGAGTTAAAAGAAACGTTTGTCGTACTCTATGGGGATGTGTTAATGGACATGGATTTGAGTAGATTAATCCGATTTCATAACGAAAAGAATGCACAAGCTACTTTAGTAGTTCACCCCAATGACCATCCCTACGATAGCGATTTGTTAGATGTAGACGAAGAAGATCGTGTGATTTCGTTTTATCCAAAGCCTCATCCCGAAGGCTTACGCTACAGGAATCTAGTAAACGCCGCTGCGTATGTTTTTGAACCTGAAATTTTAGCATTTTTGGAAAAAGACGTCAAAGCCGATTTTGGTAAAGACATATTCCCCACCCTGCACCAAAATGCCAGAGTTTATGCCTACAATACACCAGAGTATTTGAAAGACATGGGCACCCCAGATAGACTGACAAAGGTGGAAGAAGCTATCACGTCAGGTAAGGTTGCCGCACGAAACTTAAACCAACCTCAGAAATGTGTATTTCTCGATCGCGACGGTGTAATCAATATTGATACCGATTTAATACACCGCCCAGAGGATTTTGAATTGTATCCTTATGCAAGTGCATGTATCAAGATATTGAATAAATTGGGGTATCTCGTCGTTGTGGTTACCAATCAGAGTGTGATTGCTCGCGGCTTATGTACAATTGCCGAGCTAGGAGAAATTCACAAAAAAATGGAAACAGAGCTGGGTGCTGATGGCGCTTTTGTTGAGGCTATCTATTTCTGTCCTCATCATCCACATGGCGGTTTTGAAGGAGAAGTACAAGAGTTTAAGATTCCTTGTACTTGCCGAAAGCCTTCTCCCGGCATGCTATTAGACGCTAAGGAGCGTTTTAACATAGATCTGTCGCAGAGTTACCTTATCGGAGATAGTCCTCGTGATATCGAAGCTGGAGAAGCTGCAGGTGTTACGACAATTCGCGTAAAAACAGGTCACGGGATGAAACCTCATACGGCCATTCCTGAGCATTACGTAGACTCCTTGATTGAGGCGGTTGATCTTATTGTTTCAAAGAGCTAGAATCTTTCTTTGTGACACGCTCAAACTCTTTTTGAAAGAGAATACCCACCCCTTGAGTGTAAGGTCCGCTGCTTTGTAGCAACGGGTCATTTCTGTTACTGCGATTAAATGCGCGTAACACGATACGACCGTCTTTGGTTAATGAGTAGGCGACCTCCGTATCTCCTAGCATCAAGGTGGATGTACCGCCTTGAGCGATAGGAATATCAAGCGAAGAATTTACGCGAAGTCTTCCTTCGAAGAAATCTTTACTTACACCTAGATTTAACTGATCACCTGTTGTCTCCAAGGAATTGTAAGGATTCGCACCCGAGGTGTAGTCTAATTCGATATCCACATAAGAGCCAATCCCAGCAGCGAGCCAACTCCCGAATTCGCTCACTAATAATTCTGAGGTGGTTTTGCTCACCGAAGTTCCAAGATGTATGTTTTCTTGTATTCCTAAATCCTGCTTGAAAAACTCACCCAGCATAAGCAGAGAAAATGCCTGGTAATTCATAGCATCATCTGTCAAAAAGTGTCGTTCAAGTTCCTCTACGTAGCTAGAAGGAGATTCAGGGAGTTCAATGCGAAATGAGATCTCAGGCGACATTAATGCTCCAGAAAGTTCGATAATCAAGTCTACATCGACGTTCTCATTGTTGTAACTAGCACTCGATACTAAGCCTTCAAGATCTGTCGACAATGAATACTTCGCTTCTAACTGTACATCGGCTTCATAAAGATCTCCACTCCATAAAATGGTACCACCGGGAATCAACGTAAATGGCTTGTTGATGATGTTTTGAAGGGTGAATAAATAGGAACCGCTAGAAACAGTGTATAACCCAAAGAGCTCCATGCTCTCATCATCGAGCAGCTTTAATCGCAAATTCCCAGACCCTTGAGCCTTGATGACATCACCGAGCACTTCATCCAAAACCAATTCCAATTTCGCCGCCTTGGTCGCTTCAATAGCCATGTCAGTAGTGAAATACTCGAGCTGTTTCTTAGTGGTTTTTAAGGTGTCATTAGCCTCAAGAGTTACGAAGCGCAGAAAATTTGGGGTTTCAACAGCCGTTGGGTTATCCAATGGAATTTTAAAATTGGTTCCGTCTTTAGTCGCAAGTGCAAGGTCTAAATGAAGCTGCTCTAAAGGACCTTCCAAGACCATGTCCCCTGCAGCTATTGCAGTGCCGTAAAAATATCCGTCGATCGCTCTACCCATATCGACAGCACGCATACTATCGGTGTGAAATCTTAAATCGAAAACTATATCATCGAATTTATCGTGGGAAATCTCTCCCCAAGCAACCGCCGTGGTACTGTCTTTTGGTACATAAAACTTCGTACTGTCGAGGATAATTTTATCGTTCGAAATAGTAATCTCTGCATCGTTCATTGTGGCCAATTCCGCCCCAATCACAGGTACGGTAAAATGTCCTTTAGAAAGTGCAAAAGAGCCTCCTATAGACCAATCATCGACAGGTCCGTATACACTCACTCCGCCTTGCAGACGACCTTCAAGTTGATCGAGCACTCCGCCAAGCAATGGGTTCAATGGGCTGATTTCTAGCTGATCTAGCCCAATTCGAACATCAAGATCTGTGCTTTGGGCATCGTAATGCCCCCCAAAATTCATTAAAGCCGTTCCCTTATTTCTTAGGAAACCTTGGGCAAAAACATCTCCATCTTTCTGATAACGTAGTCCGGCATTTAGCCTACCGTAGGTATAACCATTGAGTCCAAAATCAGTGTATGCAAACTCACTAAATATTTCCGGATCGCTTAGGGTATTCTTAATATTTACGGTCCCTTCAAATTTACCTCCCAACTCAAGGTCAGGAATGCGAAGCACATAGTTTAATACTTTCGAATCGATGTGTTCTAGCTTGAGTCGTAAGACATTCCTGCCATCGTTGAGCAACTTTCCATTGGCCGCAACCCTTCCGTCTGGCCCTTCAAATCCTAGTGTATTTACTTCAAGTTCCTCTCCTGCCCAAACTAAGGTTCCTTTCGGAAGGAACTCAAATGGAGCAGTACCTATATTAAACTTCCCTTGGTTAAATTTCCATAAACCAGGTCCGTAATCGGCATGGAGCTGCAGTTTCGTGGGAATGCTATCTTTTAGTGTAAGATTAGAGCTAATGGTCCTCTGAATTCCATCGCCTGAAATGTCAACATGGAGGGTGTCTAGCTCATATCCTTCGTATTCGAGAAGCCCTAAAGAGGCAACGGTTTTATGCGTTTTGTCGTAATGATATGAATTGATATACAATTGATTAGACTGCACGTCTTCAATTTTCAATTCAGGTATATCAGCGGTAAAGGACCAGCGTTCTTTTAAGCCATTGTATTGACCGAAAACGTGTGACTTCTCACTTAGCTGTGCATCGAGATGAAGTAAATCGGTGATCCAACTGATATTCCCTGCATCTAGCTGGAAATCTATTTTGGCAGGTTGCCAGGGCATGGTCTCTTGAGCGATTACATGCTGAATGACCTGCTCGCCTATTCCACTAAGATTTTCAAAATCCCAAGTTCCTGTGATAGATGCATTGAGTACATCGCTTTGAATGGATACCTCGCGTTGTTGAGCCTCCGTTTCATGGCGAAGCTCAACGTTTCTTAAAAACACAACGTCATTAGGTCGTTGTAAGAGAACGTTTTTCAGCGCAAGAGTTCCCTCTCCTTCAAGATTGAAATGGGTAGAAAATTCTCCCGAAAGTACCTGACCGGTGTCAAGTGCATCAAAGAGGTAAAGCCCTGCACTGTTGAGCTGTATTTTGGAAGTGATTTGTTGGTCTTCGAGGGTAAGGTGTCCGTCAATATCAAAATTGGGATCCAGACAACTCAACCATATCGAATCATTGCGAGCATGGCGGTAAGAAAAGCTCAACCCTTTGACCGAAGTTTCTTCCATCCAAATGGTTGGCATCACGCCGCGCAGCTCAAAGGGCTCATTATTCAGTACTGCATTGATGCTTGGAACTAGGGCTGTTTTGAGCTGAACGCCTTTGAGCGGGCCGAGATCCAGTTCCGGTAGGTTTGCCGTTAACCTAGCGGGCTGAGAAAATTTTTCGGCACTGATTTTCAGTGAATTGGCCCCGTCAATGAGCTTAAATTCAAACTCAAATCGGTCTTTAAGATCCGTTTGAAGTGTAAAACCAATTTCTTCAGGGGTCACAACGTCCCATACCCTGTCGTATGCCGCTAACAGTTCTGTATTATAGAGCCCCAGAGCCGGATAAAAATCTGAATACAAGTTTAACGATGTCGTGCTCGTGATGTATTCTGCATGTCCAAATCCTTCTATTTCCGGAGAAAATATACTGTATTCGAAAAGTAATAAATCGTTGACAGAGGTTAATTGATACTCCAAGACTGTATTGCTTAAAAATGCGTTCCAAAATGTTTCTTTTAGGAATTGGGCTTCAGGTCTTTGTACGGTTACAATCTTACCTGTGGAAGCGATGCTATCTACTTGGTACTGCAAATGGCCATCTACAGCGCCCAATCCATCGTAAGTAACTTGTACATGCGAGCTGAACACCTTCGATAGTAGCCTA
>CBFHKC010000003.1:63935-72812 GCA_965656315.1 uncultured Schleiferiaceae bacterium
ATAATTCAGAGTGTCCAACTGTAGGCGTACAGATTCGTTATTTAATACGATATCGAAGGTCGTTCTGTCCACAAAGAGGTCTTGATCAGCAGTAAGGTTTTTAAAAACCATACTACTAATGACTTCATTATCGAAGAGTTTAAGAGATACATTCTGAACCTCAATATCCCCGATAAGCATTGGGAAAGGCAATGTAAACCCCGTTGTAGCAACGGAGTCGTCTCCGCCAAAACTCTGACTTAGATCTGCAAGAAGTGCACTGTCTACGGGTCGCACTATTTGAAGTTCATCTAACAATACTTTTCTTCCTTCGAGACGGTCTTCCCAAATGAACTCTTGAAAACTGAGTTCGCCGGTCCTTGCAAGAGGTTTACCTTGGTAGGCGATCTCTATGCCAGGAACTAAAACAGTAGAAGGAAACAAATAATGCACGCCTTCAAAATCAATTTCGAGCTCATAATCCGCTAACACTGGTGCAACGTAGGTCTTAAATAGATATTGCTGTGTTGGAATAGAATTTAGAACCAGAACAATGCTAGTGCACAACAGAATGAGCACAACAAGTGCAAACACAGCAGTGCGGCGTATGTATTTGTATTTTCTTTGTGGTAATTTTGATTCCTCCATGAAGCAGACGCCTTACATATTAGCCATTGAAAGCAGTTGTGACGATACCTCTGCGGCCGTGTTGCACGGTCGAAAAGTACTGTCGAATGAAGTGGCATCTCAAGAGGTACATACGGCTTTTGGTGGTGTAGTTCCTGAATTGGCCTCAAGGGCACATCAGCAAAATATTGTTCCGGTCATCGACCGTGCACTAAAGGTAGCAAATATCACGCCTTCGGAGCTAAATGCCATAGCTTTTACAAATGGACCAGGACTAATGGGTTCATTGTTGGTAGGAACCTCTTTTGCAAAGAGTATGTCACTTGCTTTAGATATTCCGCTCATCCCCGTCCACCATATGCATGCGCACATCTTAGCGCACCTCATAGAAGATGCGCACGAGCAGGAAGTTGGGTTTCCATTTATTTGTTTGACAGTAAGCGGAGGCCATACGCAGCTTGTTTTGGTGAAGTCACCAAAGAACATGGAGGTACTTGGCGAGACTATAGACGATGCCGTAGGTGAAGCCTTTGATAAGGCAGCGAAAATTATGGGGTTGCCCTACCCTGGCGGTCCGCATGTCGACCGTTTAGCGAAGGAAGGCGATGCTACTTTCATGAAGTTTGGAAGGAGTCAAGTTGATGGATACAACTTCAGTTTCTCAGGAATGAAGACCAGCTTTTTGTACAACCTACAAAAACGCATGAAAGCTGAACCTGATTTTTTGGAACACCACCTTGCCGACATTTGCGCCAGTTACCAGCATGCTTTGCTAGATGTCCTTTTCAAAAAACTTGAATTGGCCATTTCGGATTATTCGATCAAGCATGTAGCTATTGCTGGTGGCGTTAGTGCCAATTCTGGTATACGCGCACGCTTAAAGAAATTGGGCACCGAAAAACATCTTAGCGTGTACATCCCACCGTTTGAATACACCACCGATAACGCTGCCATGATTGGGATCGCAGGATATTACAACTATCTTGCTGGAGAACAAGCGGATCTGTCCGTTGCTGCGGCGGCAAAAGTTAAATTTTAATCATTTTTTTCTGTAGCGTCGTACGTATTGAAAAACGGGCTTCATTTGCGGAATGAAAACTTTTATCACGGTAGGTGCTACGACAGTCGTAAGTCTACCCGACTTCTGTATTAAAGGACTTCAAGCTAGAGTCGATACTGGAGCCGCAACCTGCGCGTTGCATGCCTCTTCTATTGAGTTTGACGAACAAGAGTCCGTTCTGAAAGTCATACTTTTTGATCCAGACAGCGATTTCTATACTGGACAGGAGCACGTATTTACAGATTTTGTAGTACGCAACGTGCGAAACTCCTTCGGAAAACGAATGTCACGTCCAATGGTCAAAACTAAAGTGACTCTTGCGAAAGAAACTTTTGAGGTGTTGGTAGGATTTTCTGACCGAACCAAACTAACTTATGACATGTTGATCGGCCGAAATTTGCTTGAGCAAGGATTTGTCGTCGACGTTTCAAAATAATAGATGACCCCGTTATGAAAATTGGAATCCTAAGCGCAAATGAGAACCTCTACAGCACTACCCGCCTAGCGGAAGCCGCACGTGAACGTGGACATCAGGTGGATGTGCTCAACCACAACCATTGCTATGTTGCGATGGAAACAGGCAATAACAATATCTATCTCGGCGATACTGAGTTGACCGATTACGAGGCGATTATCCCAAGAATTGGCGCTTCGGTGACCTTCTACGGGAGTTCTATCATTCGCGGTTTTGAAGTCAAGCATGTCTATACCACACTGAGCTCTCTTGCCCTTGTGCGCTCGAGAGATAAGCTCCGCGCAACGCAAGTTTTAGCAAAACACGGCATAGGCATTCCTAAAACCGTCTTTGCGAAGCAGCCACGTGATGTTCAAAACCTCATCAATACCGTCGGAGGTCCACCGCTGATCGTAAAATTACTCGAGGGAACACAAGGTTTAGGAGTCGTTTTAGCGGAAACAAAAACCGCCGCAAAAAGTGTGATTGAAGCTTTTTATGGGCTGAATGCGAATATTTTGGTCCAAGAATTTATTAAAGAGGCCGGCGGTTCAGATATTCGTGCGCTCGTGGTGGGCGGAAAAGTGATCGCCGCCTACAAACGACAAGGTCAGGAAGGCGAATTCAGATCGAACTTGCACCGCGGTGGCCAGGGCACGAAGGTGAAACTCTCCTCTGCAGAGAAGAAAACCGCTATCGCAGCGACTAAAGCCTTAGGTCTGAATATCGCTGGTGTAGACATGTTGCGCAGTGAGCGCGGACCGTTAGTGCTAGAGGTAAACAGCTCGCCGGGATTCGAAGGTGTAGAAAAAGTAACCGGTGTGGATGTCGCCGGAACCATCATCGAATTCGTTGAGAAACAGGTCGAAAGACCGATCACAAAAACAAAAGATAAAGTAGGCGTCTAAAGGCATGCAATTATTCTACGGACATATCGACCAAGAAAGATTCACCCTAGAACAGAGTGAAGCCATCCACTGCAGTAAAGTGTTACGCAAACAGATGGGTGATCGCATCCATTTTATCACTGGCGACGGATCCTTGTATAAAGGAACGATTGAGCTGATTACAAAAAAAGTGGTTGAAGGTAGTTTCACAAGAGTACAAGAAGAATTTGGCAAGGTTCCCTATTCACTGACTGTTGCTGTTGCCCCGACCAAAAACATGGACCGCCTGGAGTGGTTTTTAGAAAAAGCTATTGAGATGGGAGTCACCAAGGTCGTCCCCCTCCTCTGTGATCATAGCGAACGTAAAATAGTGAAGCCTGGCAGGTTAGAGAAGATTGCGCTAAGCGCCACGAAGCAAAGTCTAAAAGGGTCTTTGGTTGAATTGGCGCCAATTACCAAGTTCTCCGATTTCCTACAAAGCGTCGACCCTTCTACCACCTGTATTGCGCATTGCGAACCCTTGGACAAAACTAGTTTCAAAGACGCTATCGCTCAAAAAGGGACGAGTCTCACAATCATGATTGGCCCTGAGGGAGATTTTTCGAGCAAGGAAATTCAAGCCGCTTTGACCGCTGGAATCACGCCAGTTCATCTGGGGACGAGCCGTCTTCGTACCGAAACCGCTGCACTGGTGGCTGTGTCGATGATGTATCAGTACGGGCTGTAACTTCTTCAAATTCAAGTGTCCTGTCTAAAGGATGCTTCCAGTCTTCCCATTCCACTTCTGTTTCTGCAAGACGATACTCTTGATTTTTAAGCTCTAGGATAGGCTCTTCTTTTCGGAAATATACCGCTAGAGTAAAACCTATAATGGCACCACTCAAGTGCCCTTCATAACTAATGGTCGGATCGTGAGGTAAAACTCCCCATAAAAAGGAACCATACAAGAAGACCATCAACATACTTTGTGCGAGAAGTTTGATGTGCATACGAAGTATTCCGCTGAAAAATACAAATGCAACTAACGCATAAAGCCATGCACTCGCACCGATGTGAATGTTAGATCTACCTATAAACCATAGTCCAATTCCGGGTAGTAGCATACTCAGCAACCACACGCTATCAAATATTCTTGGGAAACTGTACCGGATGAGTACTCCGACAAAAAATAAGCTTATGGTATTACTAGTGATATGGTTCAAATCGCCATGAAGAAAAGGAAAAAGCACAACACCGTACCACTGCGATGTGCTGCCGGGGAGCAATCCGTAAGCCCCAAAATTGGCATGTAAGACCCACTCTATGGCAAACACAGACCAAATCACAATGGTCCATAGCACAGGCCATAGAAAAAGTCCTTTGTGAATTCCGTATTTACTCCAATCTGACATAGCAAAAAGATAGTTACTTTCACGACATGAAACCGTTAGCAGAACAGCTCCGTCCACAGGACTTAGACCAATATTTAGGCCAAGAACATTTAATAGGTCAAAATGGCGCATTGCGCAAAAGCCTAGACATTGGCAGATTGCCGTCTATCATTTTGTGGGGCCCTCCTGGTGTAGGAAAAACCACGTTAGGTCTATTATTGGCTAAAGCATTAGACGCCCCACTATATCAACTCAGTGCAGTAAGTGCGGGTGTTAAAGATGTTCGTGAAGTACTTGCTACTGCGGAAAAGAAAAGCCTTTTTGATACCAAACGACCGATTTTATTTATTGATGAAATCCACCGTTTCAATAAAGGACAACAAGACAGTCTATTACATGCTGTGGAGCGCGGTTACATCACCCTTATCGGTGCCACTACCGAAAATCCAAGCTTTGAGATTAATGCTGCCTTACTTTCACGAATGCAGGTCTATGTTCTCAATTCGCACAGTGCAGAGGATTTACATAAGATGATTGAATTGGCCAATTCCACCGAGTTTGCCAAAACTAAGTCCATTCAAATCACCGCACACGATTTTCTTATTCGCCAATCTGGTGGGGATGCGAGGAAATTATACAACCTGATCGAACTCTGTTTCGGCCAAAGCGATCAAGGACAAACCGTAGATGAAGCGTTTGCTCAGGAAATTCTAAGTAATGCACAAATCCGCTACGACAAAGGCGGTGACGAGCATTATAACATCATCTCTGCCCTGATCAAATCCATTCGCGGCTCTGATCCGCAAGCTGCTGTGTACTATTTAGCACGTATGATTGAAGGCGGCGAAGACGTGAAGTTCATCGCCCGAAGACTTATCATATCAGCGGCAGAAGACATCGGATTAGCCAACCCAAATGCACTGATGTTAGCCAATGAAACCTTCAGTGCAGTAGAGCGTGTGGGCTGGCCTGAAAGTCGCATGATTTTGAGCCAGTGTACTATTTATTTAGCCACCTCGCCGAAGTCAAACAGTGCTTACTTGGCCATCGGTAAAGCTCAACAAGTGGTTCAAAAGACAGGCGCATTAGATGTTCCTGCCCATTTAAAGAATGCAAGCTCGGCACTCGCCAAAGATCTAGGACACGGCAAACATTATCAATATCCACATGACCATGCAGGTGGTTTCATCAATCAAGAATATTTGCCCGATGAACTAAGAGGTACGACGTTTTGGCAGCCGTCGCATGCTAGTGCAAAAGAACAGCAGCTGGGCCAACAGCAAAAGTCCATGTGGAAGGATAAATATGGTGCTTAACGTAGAAGCACCTCTGTTCGACGATTCTTTGCTCTCCCCTCCTCTGTTTCATTCGTTGCTATGGGTTCGCGCATACCTTTACCTTCTGCCTTGAGTCTCGAAGCGTCTATTCCAAGCTCCTCAAGGTAGCGCACCACAGATGCTGCACGCTGAGTGCTCAGCTTATCATTGTAACCCGCGCTACCTTGATTGTCGGTATGGCCGATAATCGTCGCTTTTAATTCTTGATTCGTTCGCAATACTTCATAAAGCGCCTCTAACTCTCGAGTACTTTGAACGAGGAGTTCACTTTTGTCCAATTCAAAATAGATGTTTTTCAATACAAATGAGCTTCCACTCTTCAATGGTCGCATAGCAATCTCAACGATTCTTGTTGCATCATCGGTTAACTCAATACGCTCCGAAAACGGTAGAAAACCAGGCTTCTCTCCTGTAAAACCATACACCTTGCCTGGCATTAGCATAGGGCGAAACAATCCTGAATGTGCAGCACTAAAACCTTCAAAAAGAACGCGGCCATCTTCGAGGTCGTAAACTGATATCTTCGCACCGGATAATTTTTGCTGATTGGCTGAATTGAGTACAACACCATTTACAAAGGCGGTAACTTCTGGACGAATGCGTTGAGGAAGCTCAAAAGAATACAAATCAAGTCCATCGGTAAAAGAGGAATTGGGCGCGTTCCATTTGGACCTGTTTGAAGCAAAATACCCCTTCTTCCCGGTGTGGTCGACTATAAATGAGAACTCATCTCTAAAACCATTTAATGGGAATCCGAGGTTTTCAGGTGTAGTCCATGCAGTGTCCCCTGATCGGCGTGTCATAAAGAAGTCCGATCCGCCTATACTAGGAGTTCGTTCCGAAGTAAAGTACAAGGTTTTGCCATCAAAATGAATGAAAGGGCTGCTTTCTCGTTTACCCGTATTCACAGGACTAGGTAGAGGTGCAACGTTCGTCCACTCGCCTTCCTCCGTTAAACTCGCCGTGTAGATATCGAGATTGGTACTTTGACTGTGTTTTCCTCGAACAAAAAATAATGTTCTTCCATCTGGACCTAGTGAGGGCTGAGACTCCCAGTCTCTAGTGTTCACCTTACCGAGCAAAGGCTGTGGCCTATCCCATCCTCTACCGGGTACATAGTTGCTTTGATACAAATCACAACTTCCCTTACCATCCGGCCGATCACATGCTGTAAATATCATTAAAGTACCGTCTGCGCTAATAGTAGCCGCACCTTCATTACCGCGACTATTAATATAGCCCTTCATTGGAACCGCTTTACTGCTCCAACCATTTCCTGTACGTTCTCCCACCCACATGTTCTCATCTGTGGCAATGGCATCCAAATCACGCGCCGTAAACATGAGGGACTCTCCATCACCAGTGATGCACGGAAAATATTCCATTTTATCATCACTAAAGACTAATTTTTCTATGGCCACCTTGCTCCCTTCTAACTGAAATTCAGCATACTTCTCTTCAGCAAATTTCAAATTACTTAATTCCTGTTGCGCGACTTTTCTGCGTTCTTCGCTTAAGCGAGCCTGCTCTAAAAAGATCTCATAATTAGCAATTGACTCGTCCCACTCGAAGAAATATTTATGTATTCTGGCTTTCTTTAGATACAGGCTGGACAACGGTTGGCGAGCGATAGCGAGATTGTAGTACTTCAGCGCCTTTTTCAAATCTCCTTCTTTCGAAGCTCTGTCACCGGCGTATATGATGGGTTGATAGTAGTCGTCATCACTTTTTTCAATGGCACGCTCGAGAAAACGCCAACCTTCGTCGGGTTTATTTACGGCAAAAGCATTGACTGCCTTCTGAAAACTTTTGACTGCAGATTTATTTTGAGCAACACCTGAAAATGAAATCAGAAGAAGTAAGGATAACGTATATAGAAAGTGGCGCATAGAGACTAATTTTGTCATTTACGAAGATATCTCATACCCATTGAATACGCAGAGAATTGTACTAACCGGTGCTCCAGCAACTGGAAAAACCACCTTAAGCCTTGAGTTAGAGCGCAAAGGATATACCGTTTTTCATGAACAAGCACGTGAAATCATTGCTCAAAGTCTGGCTTCAGGCTCTGATGTTCTGCCATGGAAAGACCTAGATGGTTTTACTGAGGTCGTTTGGAAGCTTCGAAATGAGCAATTTAACCGTGCGAAGTTGAAAACTATTAATTTCTACGATCGTACCATTCTTGACTCTTATGCATACCTTATCAAGGGAAATGTTTCCGCCACAGACGCCCAGCACACAGATATGGAGCAGATGCGATTTGATAAAGTATTCATTCTTCCGGTATGGCCAGAAATTCACTCTATAGATAAAGAGAGAATGGAAACCTTGGAAGACTGTCATGAGGTCGATAGCTACATACGACAGGCCTATACAGAATTGGGTTACGAAATAACCGAAGTCCCTATAGGAACAGTGGAGGAACGCATTTCCTTCATTTTAAGTTCAATATGAATATCGACGACGCAAAAAAAGTTTTAAAGCAATACTGGGGTTACGATGATTTTCGTGGCCTTCAAGCAGACATCATACGCACGGCAGTCAGTGGCGTAAACACTGTAGGTTTGTTGCCTACAGGTGGCGGAAAATCTATCTGTTATCAGATTCCAGGATTATTATACCCAGGTCTTACCATTGTCATCTCCCCGCTCGTAGCTTTGATGGAGGACCAACACAATGGGTTAGTAGCTCGGGGTGTTAAGTCTTATCATTTTAAAGGTTCATACACCCCCAGGAAATTGGACGAGGCATTCCGAAACCTGCGCTATGGGAACTACAAATTTGCTTTTTTCGCTCCGGAACGGATTTCCAACCCGCTATTCCTAGAATATTTGAGTCATGCTGACATTTCGCTGCTCGCTATCGACGAAGCGCATTGCATTTCTCAGTGGGGTTTTGACTTTCGTCCTTCGTATTTGAATGTAAAACTATTGCGAGAGACCTTGCCTGAGGTTCCCGTGATTGCATTGACAGCCTCAGCCACTACACGGGTAAAGCGCGACATGATAGAGCAGCTTCTTATCGCAGATGCCGAGGTGTTTGAAGGATCTATTCGAAGACCTAACCTGCATCTACAAGCTCGATTCACCCCGAATAAAGAACGGCAGCTCCTTCGTTTGATTGGCACTTTACCAGGAACGGGAATCATTTATGCGAAAAC
>CBFHKC010000003.1:72911-127455 GCA_965656315.1 uncultured Schleiferiaceae bacterium
TCGCCGTACCTGCGAGAAGCTTTCCGAGTTGTTGTCCGAAGAGGGCCACCCCAGCAGCTATTACCATGCGGGGCTCGAAGACGATCAAAAGTCGGCACACTCCAAGGCGTGGTTGAACAACCAAGTTAAGGCGATGGTGGCAACCACCGCTTTTGGAATGGGTATAGACAAAGGCGACGTTAAGTGGGTGATTCACTGGGATGCACCAGATACGCTGGAAGGCTACTACCAAGAAGTTGGTCGCGCAGGTCGAGATGGATCGGTTTCCACGACGTTTTTGTTGTTTCACCAGTACGATGTTGCCCGATTAAGAAAAGCCATCGAAGAGCTTCCCGACGTACGTGCCGTCGAAAGTTTTTACAACAAGTTTTGCTCCCGTGAGCAGATCGCATACGGAAGCGGAGAAGGCCACAAGGTGAGTTTTTCGATATTGGAATTGGCGAAAAAACACCAGCTTCCTATAGCACAACTCCTCTCCTACATACGTCTGATTCAACATCGAGGCCTTTGGCAGTTTATAGAGTCCGAGAGAAGCGTTCCGAAAATAAAATTGACTTCCCAGTTACATGTCTGGGAACGACTTCCTATCAAAGATTATGAGTTGTTGATCGCCATGTACCGGCTGTATCCGCATGCAGCTGATGATTTTGTCCGTATAGATTTGGCACGCTTTGCGGGTATGATGCAACAAACCAAGGCAGACTTCGAAAAACGTCTAGAGTTGTTGCATGAAAAAGGCATATTGGAATTTGCGCCTGAGCAGTCAGCAAGTGCATTGCTCTTCACCCAGCCACGTCCTCGGACTAAGGCGTTGAAATTTCCTACAAAGTTTATCGATGCTTGGGTCAAAAGTAAAGAGGAACGTACAGAAGGAATGCTTACCTTCTTGAAGAGCGACTCTTGCCTGTTTCAAGAAATCGAAATGTACTTTGGCCAAGCAAAAGGTGCACCGTGCGGTACCTGTTCAAATTGTACTAGAAACCATTATCCAGACCAAGTTCAAGTAGAGCGTATGCAGAAAGAGGGTGCGACACTTGATGATATTTGGTTTGATTTAAATTGTTCCCCTGATGAGCTCAAATCCTAGAAGTTTAAAAATCGTTTACATGGGTACCCCAGAGTTTGCGGTACCTCCTCTTGAGGCCTTGGCGGCTTCTCAGCATGAGATCGTAGGTGTGGTGACTGTGGCTGATAAGCCTGCGGGGCGAGGACGAAAGATTCAAGAGAGTGCCGTTAAAAAAGCAGCGAAGGTGCACGGGTTTAAGATTCTACAGCCGACCAACCTCAAGGACGACGAATTTATTTCCGAGCTTAGCGACCTACAAGCAGATCTGTTCGTGGTGGTTGCCTTTCGAATGCTGCCGAAAATAGTTTGGGCGATGCCGGAATTGGGCACGTTTAACCTGCACGGATCACTACTGCCAAAATACCGGGGTGCTGCACCGATTCATTGGGCCATCATTAATGGTGATGAGAAAACTGGGTTGACGACATTCTTGCTCGACGAGAAGATTGATACGGGTAATATTGTTCTGCAACGCGAACAGGAAATTTTACCGGATATGACCACTGGCGAGCTTCATGACGCACTTTTACCCTTGGGTGCAGACATGGTACTAGAGACGGCTAACAAAATCTCTGAAGGAACCTTTACTGCTTTACCACAAGATGAGAGTATGGTGAGTCATGCGCCAAAGTTGAATAAAGAGAATTCTCGTTTAGATTTTACAAAGAGCCCGAAAGAATTGATCGCGCAAATACATGGATTAAACCCGTTTCCCGGGGCTTATTTTGGGGACATCAAATTCTTTAGAGCGGCTCTAACTGAAGTGCAAAGACCAAGTGAAACACCGAAACTTGACGTTCGAAACAAGCTATTAATGCTCGATTATAAAAAAGGAAGTGTTGAAATACGTGAGTTAAAGCCAAGCGGCAAGCGACTTATGAGTGCTACGGACTTTATCAATGGTATGAAAACTGAAGAGATTGAGCTGTAAATATTAAGTTTTTACACTCTAAAAATGAATATTGTTCAAATATTACATCATTTAGAGTAACTTTTTTATGCGGAAAGCCCGAAAACACTTGCATACATGAGATTTTCAGCTATATTTGAAAAGCATTCGTTAATTAATCAACTATTTAAAACTAATTGCAATGAACAAAGCACAATTGATCGACGCTATGGCAGCTGACGCTGGCATCTCTAAAGCACAAGCTAAAGCAGCTTTAGATTCTTTCACTGATAACGTAGGTGGTACACTTGCAAAGGGAGACCGTGTTTCTTTAGTAGGATTCGGTTCTTTCTCTGTTTCTGAGCGTGCTGCTCGTGACGGTCGTAACCCACAAACAGGCGCAGTGATCAAGATTGCTGCTAAGAAAGTAGCTAAGTTTAAAGCTGGCGCTGATCTTAACGGTAAGCTCTAATCATACGATTACTTTAAGAGTAAAAGAAATGCCTTCCAAATGGAAGGCATTTTTTTTGCCCTCTACTTTAGGGCTGTATTCGATGTGTACTCCAAACCCCATCCGTCTGGGTGTATACTAACCGGTCATGCAAACGACCTTCCCTGCCCTGCCAAAACTCATAACTAGTTGGTCGAATAATATAACCACCCCAGTCGGTTGGCATAGGCACAGCGTCTCCTTCAGGGTGTTTAGAAATAAAGGACTCGAACTTCGCTTCAAGTGCCTCCCTTGATTCAATAGGTTCACTTTGTTCTGAAGCTGCCGCACCAATCTGCGACAGATAAGGTCGGGTATTGAAATACGCTTCGCTCTCTGCTTTGCTAATTTTCTCTACGACACCTGTAACACGAACTTGACGCTCCTGCTCTCTCCAAAAAAATAATGCAGAGACTACATCCGAAGAAGCTATACTTTTTCCTTTAGCACTATTGTAATTCGTAAAAAAGACTAAGCCCTCGTCACGGACCTCCTTCAATAATACTATTCTATTCTCCGGTATTCCTTGTTGGTTAACGGTGGCAATTGCCATAGCATTATAATCCTTAACACCTAGTTTTTGATAGGCCTCAAGCCAATTTTTAAATTGACTTCCGGGCTCTTTTAAAACATTTTGCTCGTCCAAAGAGTCGAACTTATATGTTTCTCTGATATTATGTAAATCCATTGTACTAATTTAGTGTAATGAAGGAAAAGAAAACACTTACCGCCGGTTCTCTTTTAATCTCCAAACCTTTGATTGGAGATGGTTTTTTCGAACAAAGTGTGGTGTATTTAACGTCACACGATCAAGAAGGTTCTCTCGGGTTTACATTGAATAAAAGCAGCAGCCTTATTGCAGCGGATGTTATCGATGATTTAGAAGGTAGAGACCCCATCTACTACGGCGGCCCTGTTGAGCAAGATGGACTGTTCTATTTGCATGCATACGAGAATATTCCAGGAGCTACACCTGTAGGTAACGGTTTGTTTTTAGGTGGCGATTTTGAACTCTTTCAGCAAGCTCTGCGCACCGCTCGTATTTTATCTGAAGATTCCCCTGCGCCAAAATTGTTCTTGGGCTACAGCGGTTGGTCGGCTGGTCAGCTAGAACAAGAACTGCGTCAGGATACTTGGATCGTTGTTCCACCACCGCTAGATCTGCACCCGCTCGAAATTCAGGACGAAGCATGGCGAGAGATGATGACCAGACTCGGTGGAGAATTCGCACTATGGGCTAATGCTCCCGAGGACCCGCTCTTAAACTAACGCATTACAACGTACCGAGAACATTCAGTTTACGCTGAAGCAATCCGACGAGCTCTTTGGCTTTATCCCCGGTATACGTGCGCTTACGGTAGTTTTCGACCCATTGCACGCCGGTAATAGTATTAGTTAACCAAATCTCATCGGCTTTCTGAAGATCAAAAGGGTTGATACTTTCCTCCTTGATTTCCAAACCAATTTCTTTCGCCCAGCCCAATACATTCTTACGGAATACGCCACGCAGGGCACCGTCCTCTAAAGGTGCCGTACGCAACACATTGCCTTTCAAAACAAATACATTCGCTGCATTCGCCTCAACCAGCATCTTTTTGTCATTGACCATCAATACCGCATCCAAACCGTTCTCCTTCGCATAAATACCTCCTAAGACATAAGGTAAACTGTTCGAACTCTTGATCGATGACAGCAACCCTGCCTGTATATAGTGGTCTTTAAACAAATCCACGGTCAAGCCACGATCCTTCCAAACATACTCATACTCCTCTAACTCTTCGAGCTCCATCCACCATGCGGTGCTTTGCTCATTGCTCGGAGTGTACTTTCCCTGAGCAACACGTGTCACTTGCAAACGCAAACGACCATTTTCTACAGCTTCCTCTTCGGCCAATTTTTCGGCTTCTTCCACAAAAAACTCCGGCGTAAAGTCCATAGGAATGGGCATGCGTAAAATGCGCATACTTGCCATCAAGCGGAAATAATGATCTTCTAAGAAGAGTAGTTTGCCCTCGCGCATGCGAATGGTTTCGAAAACGGCATCTCCGTACATCGTTGCACGAGCAAAATCCTCGAATCTTAGTTCGTCGCGCTCTACGACAGTACCATTAAAATTTACCATAGCTTATTTCTGCCCTCGAACGGCAGCACGTTTTAGTCTATCATTTATCGCCCTACCTAAACCCGATTCAGGTCTGTTGTAGGTCCAAATCTCATCTACGGGCAAGGCCGAAATGCTGCGCAACCCAGCGAACAATCCAGCGGCTATTTCACGCAAGTCTTTGGACGCGCTTAAATTTAACCCAAACACTAACGGTTTTGTTTCTCCATCGTAGAGCACCCCTATGTTTCCTTCACACCTGGCCAATTCTGTCCACATCTCCTCCTCCGTCTCGAACAAACGAACGCTCTTGCCAGGATTGTAGTGTGAAGAAAGCATTCCTGGCGCGTTTGGTGCGGAAGAACTTGTTTGAATTGGGATATCATGCCCTACTACTTCGACCAATTGTTCATACGGTAGTCCACCTAAACGCAAGACACGCAACTCCGGACCACTAGCATCAACTATGGTACTTTCTAGACCTACCGTACAAGGTCCACCATCTAAGACTCCACCAATGCGAGTCCCGAGTTGACTTTCAACATGAGCGGCAGTAGTCGGTGATGTGTACCCGAATGGGTTAGCACTAGGGGCCGCAATACAAAGACCACTCTTCTCAAGCACTTTTAAAGTCAAGGGATGATTAGGAATACGTACAGCAACCGTCGTATGTCCAGAGGTCACTAGATCAGGAACGCACGACTTTTTCTTAAGAACAAGGGTAAGCGGCCCAGGACTGAAAGCCTCAAAGAGCGCACGTGCTTGGGGAGTTAATTCTGCGATTTGTTCCACCCGATCTATCGTATCCACATGAACAATCAGTGGATCAAAACTTGGTCTGTTTTTTGCCTCGAAGATTTTTGCAACGACCTGTACATCAAGGGCATTGCCTCCCAAACCGTACACCGTTTCCGTAGGCAGTGCCACTAACTCACCATCGAGTAAGCGCCCTACGGCAGTTTGAATCTCCTTGAAAACGGCCATTTAAGGAATGTTCAAATATTTATGCGTCTGTAAACTCACCTTCCATTTCGGGTGCTTCATTACGTAATCTACGATGTGCGGTGTCATTTGCTCGCGCTTGCTCCATTCGGGCTGCAAAAACAATTCACAATGCGGCCCTACTTTGGCTGCATGCTCCTCCGCCCATTTAAAATCGTTCTGATTAAACACAATCACCTTAAGCTCATGTGCTTCTCGGTAATAAGCTTCTTTTGGTGGCGCCGTCTTTTTTGGACTCAAACACACCCAATCCCATACTCCGGAAAACGGATAGGCACCAGACGTCTCGACATGAACCGACATGCCCTGAGCTTTTAAGCCTTGAGTAAGTGGCCCCATGTCCCAAGTCATAGGCTCACCACCTGTGACAACTATCGTATCTGAATACTCCTTGGCCTTATGAATGATCTCCTCAATACCAGTAGGTGGATGCGTATCTGGATTCCAACTTTCTTTCACGTCGCACCAGTGGCATCCTACATCGCAGCCTCCTATACGCACGAAATATGCAGCTTTGCCACTATGAAAACCTTCACCTTGAATGGTGTAGAAATCTTCCATAAGAGGAACTACTTCACCCTTTCGGATAAGTTGTTGTTCATAGCTCTTAGAGGTGGTGATATCTTCCAATTTACGCTTCTCCTAATTCGGTTACCTTCATTGTATTCATCATAAGTGCAGCGCGTGTCATGGGCCCTACTCCTCCTGGAACAGGAGTTATGAAGCTACACTTTGGAGCAACATTTTCGTAATCAACATCGCCGATAAGTCTAAATCCACTTTTCTTGGTGTCATCATCTACGCGAGTAATACCTACATCAATCACACAAGCACCATCCTTAACCATATCTGCGGTCACGAAACCTGGACGTCCAAGTGCAGCCACAACGATATCAGCTTTTTGACACACCTCTTTAAGGTTCTTAGTTCTTGAATGACATAGTGTCACCGTACAGTTTCCTGGATAATTGTGCTGACTCAAGAGTATCGACATTGGTGAACCTACAATATGAGAACGTCCTATGACTACACAGTCCTTTCCTTCTGTTGGAACGTTATATCTACGAAGTATTTCGACAATACCTTGAGGTGTTGCAGGAATGTAGGTAGGTAGATTCAGGGTCATCTTGCCTACGTTTTCAGGATGGAAACCATCTACATCTTTCTTAGGATCTACAGCGAGTAATACCTTAGTCTCATCGATGTGCTTTGGCAATGGGAGCTGTACAATATATCCGTCGATATCCTCATCGTTGTTCAACTTCGTAATAGCCTTTAATAACTCCTCTTCTGTCGTTTCACTAGGCAGTTTGATGAGCGTTGAACCAAATCCAACTTCTTCACAATCACGAACTTTGGCATTTACATACGTTCGAGATGCACCATCGTCACCTACGAGAATCGCAGCCAAATGAGGGATTTTCTTCCCTTCAGACTTTAATCCTTTTACCTTCTCTGCCAATTCCTGACGAATCTTTGCCGAAGTCGCTTTACCGTCGAGTACTACCATCTTTTCTATTGTTTAGCGCATGCCGCGCATCATGTTCATCATACCACGACGACCGCCGCCGCTTTGCATCATCTTCATCATCTTGCGCATGTCTGTAAACTGCTTCAAGAGATTATTAACGTCTTGTACCGTTCTACCAGAGCCTGTCGCTATACGTTTACGACGAGAACCGTTTATGATATCGGGGTTTTGACGTTCTTTTAAAGTCATTGAATTGATCATTGCTTCGATGTGCTTAAATGCATCATCATCAATATCTATATTTTTCATCGCCTTACCCATACCCGGAATCATTCCCATGAGGTCCTTCATGTTCCCCATTTTCTTGATTTGTTGGATTTGATCCATGAAATCATCAAAACCAAAAGCATCTTGAGCAATCTTCTTGCTCATCTTACGAGCATTCTCCTCGTCAAATTGCTCTTGAGCGCGTTCTACAAGAGATACCACGTCACCCATTCCTAGGATACGATCTGCCATACGATCAGGATGGAACACATCTAGCGCTTCCATCTTTTCACCTGTACCGATAAATTTAATCGGCTTATCTACAACAGAACGAATGGTCAATGCCGCACCACCACGGGTATCCCCGTCGAGCTTGGTGAGAATTACACCATCGAAATTGAGCACGTCATTAAAGGCTTTCGCAGTATTCACAGCATCTTGACCTGTCATCGAATCCACTACAAAGAGTGTTTCTGACGGAGTGATCGCTTTATGAATATTTCCAATTTCCTGCATCATTGCCTCATCTACCGCCAAACGACCTGCAGTATCCACAATGACCACATTAAACCCGTTCGCTTTTGCATGTGCAACAGCATTAGTTGCAATGCTCACAGGATCCTGGTTCTCTTTTTCAGAGTACACCTCGATATCGAGCTGCTCACCCAAGACATGAAGCTGATTGATTGCTGCAGGGCGATATACATCACAAGCTACAAGTAGCGGCTTTCTCGTTTTTTTGCGCTTAAGGTGGTTGGCAAGCTTCGCACTATGCGTTGTTTTACCTGACCCCTGTAAACCGGCCATTAAAATCACCGCTGGACTACCTGTGATGTTGACCTCTGCGGCCTGACCTCCCATAAGTTCAGCCATCTCATCGCGAACGATCTTCACCATAGCCTGACCTGGTTTCACTGCAGTGATCACTCCTGATCCGATCGCTTTATCCTTCACTTTGTTGGTGAAGTCTTTGGCAATTTTGAAGCTTACATCGGCTTCTACGAGCGCTCTACGGATTTGCTTAACGCTATCCGCGATATTGAGCTCGGTAATTTTGTGATTCCCTTTGAGTACGTCAAAGGCACCTTCTAATCTGTCGCTTAAACTTTGAAACATCTTATCCTACGTTTGGAATGTTTTCTAATGTGGCTAAAAAGAACTTCCAGCTCTTCTGTACGGATGAAATTTGACATTTTTCATCCGGGCTGTGTGCTCCGCGAATGTTCGGTCCAAATGAAATTAACTCCATTTCTGGGTAATTGGTTCCAAGAATCCCACATTCTAGTCCCGCATGACAGGCATTCACGCGCGGCTCTTCCTGAAACAGCTCGCGGTACAATCCGGACATGGTGGTTAAAATATTGCTCTTTGGATTCGGCGTCCAACCAGGATAATTTCCTGCTAAATCTACCTTACATCCGATTGCTTCGAAATTACGTGCAATAGCGCGAGCTAGATCAAATTTCTCTGATTCAACAGAGCTACGCGTCAAACACATAACGGTCAATTTACCTTCCTTGAGTTCAACACGAGCCGTGTTGTTCGAGGTTTGAACAAGACCTTCGATATCTGGACTCATGCGGTAAATACCATTTGGATTTGCATAAATAGCAGTAATTAGTGCTTGTTGGAATTCCGGCGAAACCACTTCGATTGGGTCATCAATTGCTTCCCAACTCACTTCAAGCTCAGGATCTGTAGTTCCATGTTCTGCAACCAATTCAGCACTAACTTCTTGCAAAATCTCATCTAAACGCGCTTCATCTGCTTCAAGAATAGCAACCTCTGCTACACTTTCTCGTGGAATTGCATTGCGTAACGAGCCGCCATCAAGCGTTGCCAATTGGACCAAATCCCCAACGCGGTCCAACACGCGGTTCATTAACTTATTGGCATTTCCTAATCCTTTGTGAATGTCCATACCACTATGTCCACCACTTAGTCCTTTCACGGTGATTTGATACCCTTTACTCCCCTCTTTAGAAGGTTCCAAACGAACCTCGCGTGATGCCGTCACATCAATACCTCCAGCACAACCGATCGTTAACTCGTCGTCGTCCTCCGTATCGATATTCAATAAGATTTTACCGTTCAGCTTACCACCCTTAAGCTCCAAAGCACCGGTCATTCCGGTCTCCTCGTCTATGGTGAAAAGTGCATCGATCGCAGGATGTGCAATGTCATTCGAAGCTAAAACTGCCATGATAAAAGCAACACCCATACCATTATCGGCACCCAGTGTAGTTCCATTTGCTTTGACCCAATCACCGTCCACCGTCATCTCGATACCTTGCGTATCAAAGTCAAATACGGTGTCGTTGTTTTTTTGGTGCACCATATCTAAATGGGCTTGAAGTACAACTGGTGTGCGATCTTCCATACCTGCAGATGCAGCTTTACGGATAAACACATTACCTATCTCGTCTACTTCTGTAGGTAACCCTAAAGAATTTCCAAAGTCGACCATGAATTGAATCACGCGCTCTTCTTTCTTGGAAGGACGAGGAACGGCGTTTAAATCCGCAAAATGATTCCAAACGTTATTTGGTGCTAATGCTCTTACTTCTTTACTCATCTTACATTCTATTTGGTACTTGGATACCCAAGCAATTCATGCCTTTTTTAACCACTTCACCGACTAAGCGGCTCAAAGTAAGTCTAAAGGCAATTGTATTCTTATCCTCGGCTTTCAAAATACTATTGTTTTGATAGAAGCCATTGTACTTCTTAACCAATTCATAGGTGTAATTGGCCAATAATGCCGGCGAGAAAGACTGCGCTGCGCTCGAAACCACTTCAGGGAACTGAAGCAAGGCTTTAATAAGCGTCGTCTCTTCTTCGTTGATCGTCACCGACGACCAGTCCACCTTTAAATCCTTAGGAGATTTAGCTTGTAGGCTTTGAATTCTTGCGTAGGCATATTGAATGAATGGCCCCGTATTTCCAGAAAAGTCAATGCTTTCCGCAGGATTGAACAACATGCGCTTTTTCGGATCGACCTTTAAAATGAAGTATTTCAAAGCACCCAATCCAAGCGTGCTAAAGAGTTCATCTTGTTCCTCCTCGCTCAACCCTTCGATTTTACCTAATTCTTTAGAGATCTTACCCGCATCTTCAACCATGGTCTGCATCAAATCATCGGCATCTACCACAGTTCCCTCACGACTCTTCATCTTTCCGCTTGGTAAATCTACCATACCATAGCTTAGGTGATGCAACTTCTCAGCCCACTCATACCCTAATTTTTTGAGGATAATGAACAACACTTTGAAATGATAATCCTGCTCGTTACCAACAACATAAGTCATCCCACCAGCTGCAAAATCTTTGAAACGCTGAATAGCAGTACCGATATCTTGGGTCATGTACACGGAAGTACCATCTTTTCTTAGGACCAATTTATGATCCAACCCTTCTCCCTCTAAATCGATCCAAACCGAACCGTCTTCCTTCTTGTAGAAAACCCCGTTCGCCAAACCTTTCAGGATATCGTCCTTTCCTAATACATAGGTCTCACTCTCGTAATAGTTTTTATCAAAGTCAACACCCATTTTAGCATAGGTAGCTCCAAAGCCTTCATATACCCAAGCGTTCATCTTTTTCCAAAGCGCTGCTACTTCTGAATCCCCATGCTCCCATTTCAAGAGCATTTCTTGAGCTTTCACCAAAGAAGGTGCTGCCTTCTTCGCATCGTCTTCGCTCATACCATCGGACATCAGTGCCGCGATCTCGGTTTTGTAAACCTGATCGAACTTAACGTAATACTTACCGACCAAATGGTCTCCTTTAATCCCGGCGCTCTCCGGAGTCTCACCATTTCCGTACTCCAACCAGGCAAGCATGGATTTACAAATGTGTATTCCCCTATCATTGATGATCTGAACTTTAACGACATCTACTCCATCTGCCTTCAAGATTTCACTCACAGCGTACCCTAAAAGATTGTTGCGAATGTGTCCAAGATGTAACGGCTTGTTCGTGTTTGGCGAGCTATACTCAACAATATAGCTTCCCTTTGAACCTGCTGCAGGTAGACCTAAATCTCCAGCTGCTTCGAACGCCTTGATTGCCTCTACATAGCTGCCACGTTCTAGGCTGAGATTTAGAAACCCTTTGACCACATTAAATGCAGCGATAGCTCCTTCCTCCTTTAGCTTCTGGCCAATTTCATTCGCTACAGCTTCAGGTGCCTTTTTAGCGACCCGTACAAATGGAAAAACTACCAAGGTGACATCACCCTCAAATTCTTTACGCGTTTCCTGTAAATCTGGTACGACATCAACGTCATACAATGCTTTCAATACTACTTGAATACTAGCTTCTAAACTCATCTAGTGGGCTTGTTTTGGCAAATATATTTCAGCGAGCATGCAACGTGCACTGCCGCCACCTAAGGTTTCAATGGTTGTTAAATCACTGTGCAGAATCGTGTGGTATTGTTCGATTTTCGATACCTGCTCCGCTGTTAGCGCAGTATGTGCACTACTGCTCATTACCAGGTATAGCGCCTCTTCAGCGCCCTTCACTAGCAACATATTCCCAGCAAACTGATGCTTTTGCTCTTCAGAGATCTCGATAATAAATCGGCCTGATTCCTCCAATGCATCCACTACCATGGCACGTTCACTAACGTCATCGATAGTATCTAAACAAATCACGGCATAACGGTCCGTCATACACATCAATACATTCGTATGGTAAATAGGCTTACGTCCCTCTGGGGTGTCTTGAAACGCACTAAAAACCACCGGAGTGTAACCAAATTCAGAACACAATTCTTTCAATAAAAACTCGTCAGCCCGTTGACTCCTGGCCATGTAGGCAGTCTTTGAGTCGTGGTCAAAAATGATGCTACCCGTACCTTCTAAATAGATGCCGTTTTCCTCAGCTTGCGAATAGTCAATGGTTGCATCCACCTCGAACCCAAACTGGCGCAGCTTATCTTCTATGCCAACAATACGCTCTAATCGGCGGTTTTCAGCTTTCATTGGGTACAATACGATGCGTCCATCACCATGCATACTGATCCAGTTGTTTGGAAAAATGCTATCAGGTGTATGCGGAGTTTCAGTATCTTGAATAACGTGCACATGTACCCCTACACCTCTTAACTTCTCCACGAAACGATCAAACTCAGCCTGAGCGTTTGCATTGTCTTGTTCCGCGGTTGTAGCTGCATCTTGCTGCTGGTAAAAATTATCTACAGCAGTTTGTGCATTCATACCAAAACGAGCTGGTCGAATCATCAATAAGTGATTGGAAGCGTTCTGTGTCATTTAACTTCTGTTTAAAGGCATGGTACTACAACGAAGTAGTCCGCCCATCTTAACAATCTCATTATAAGGAACCTGCTTTACCTCCATCCCGCGCTCTTCCAACCATTTTGATAGCTGAGTAAACGCATCTGCGACAATAATCTTGGAAGGGCTTACGCTAAACACATTAGTGGTCAAATCGAACGCCTCCTCTCTGGTGCAGTAATACAAGTTGCCTTTGCCGAAAAATGATTCCAGCCACACTACATCTGCCTGGTTTTTAAACAGATGTGGTGCAATAATAGCTCCACAGCCTACAGGTTGAAATGCGCAATCCAGATGCAAGGAACCTGCTTTAGGATCAATGTCACTCTTGAGCAATTCGAACCCTTTAAACTCCTTTGCAGGAAATTCATCTGCTAGGTATTCCATTCCTGCGATGTTTGTCCGAGCTGTTTTGTAAGCGTCAAATGTGGCATCATTGCTCACACCAACGAAAACATGATGGTTGTGAACGAGAACATCGCCTCCTTCTGCAAAACAACCCGAAGGCATCATAATGATGTTTGCGGAGGGTATTTTTCCTTCTATATCGTTAATGGCTAAGGCCTCATCTGCTCGATCTTCTATCACGTTGGGTAGTATGAATTGATCCTCTATTACAAAGGCAATGTCCCTTGCAAAAACTTGATTGAGAGATGGAATGGAAGAAGGCCTAAGTACCTCTACATCAAACGACTCAAGGGCTTCAATTAAACCTTTGACTTCAACCATACAATCTTCCTCGGAAGGATATACTCCTTCTTCAACAGAAGATCTACTTCTCGCGTCATAGCACGATTCAATCGTTGGAACGCCACCCATATTTCGGGCGACACCGACTACCACCGTATTAAGCGGGGCATATTCATTTTGGATATGAGGTAGAATCTGCATAGCAATGAGTTGAAACGCAAAAATAGAAGGAAAAGTGTTGATAACGCTATAAATGGCAGGTACTTTACTAACGCCTATCTACTTATTTTTGATAGATAAAGCACAATCTACAAGAATGGCGAAATCAAAGAAGAAAAACACTGCCTCGAAGCCGAATAATCTGGCTACGAACTTTAAGCGTTTTACGGCGAGTACTAAGGAAATCACCTCTGACCCTACCACCAAAGTATTCCTGTCCTTTGGAGCTCTATTTGTCGGCTTGTTCATATTCATCTCTTCATTGAGTTTTTTGACTCATTGGCCTTCTGACTACTCATTAAACACGGCAAACGAAATCGATTTTCGTTCAGTGGGAAACATATTCGGAACCCTGGGTCATTTTTTTGGCTGGACCCTCGTAATGAATGGATTTGGTATTGCAACCATTCTTTTTCCAATTTGGATCATGTCTGTGGCTGCCCGTGGTGCTTTCGGGTTTCGCCGTATTCGTCCATTGTATCTATTCAACCACGGCCTCGTAATTACTCTTATAACCAGCGTATTGATATCTTGGATTGTATCCGACCACCCCACAGTGTATGGGGGATTAACGGGTTACTATCTGTATGAGACACTTGCCGTACGTCTTGGACACATGGGCGTTCTTTTATTATTAGTCGGTTCAAGCGTTTTATACAGTATCATAGCATTCCAGGTGAGATCTGTAGCGCTTCCTAAAATGCCTACACATCTTTCGAGTACACCTTCTACCGATTCGAACGAAGAAATTGAAGCCCAGGGAACCGACATTGTCCCTGAACAAGAGCCTTTAGAAGTGACCGTTCAAGATGAAAATTCCTTTTCCAATGTTGTAAATACGTCACTTGACGAGGAAGAAGATGAAACTTTGAACATCACCTTATCAACAGAAATCACACCAGAACCAGAGCCTGTTGAAACTGAAATTCAAATACATAATACTCCCGAAGAAATAACACCAGAGGTAGCGCTTGAACCAGAAACACAGCAAGAAGTACCCTTAGAGGTCCCTGCGGCGGCACCTAAGGTGAAGGTTTCAAACGAAAGTAGTCCAGAACCAGAGCTTGACGTTAAGGTGGAGATTCACGAGGAGAAAGTCGAAGACGACCGTTCCATTAATAAGAAGGTCAAGGACTTCGGCGAGTATGACCCCACCCTCGATTTAAGTAAATTCCAATTACCAAAAATTGATCTACTTAGACAATATGGCGATGGCCAGATAAAATTTGACAAAGATGAAATTGAGCAGAATAAAAACAACATTGTAGACACACTACGCAACTACAATATTGAGATCAAGGAAATCAAAGCAACAATAGGCCCAACAGTCACTTTGTATGAAATCGTTCCTGCTGCCGGTATTCGTATTTCGAAAATCAAAAACCTAGAGGATGACATTGCATTGAGTCTGGCAGCTCTAGGTATTCGTATTATCGCACCAATTCCTGGCAAGGGAACCATCGGTATTGAAGTGCCAAATGCAAAGCCTCAAATGGTCAGCATGAAGCAGGTCATAGCAAGCAAGAAATTCCAAGATTCAGATATGGAGCTCCCAGTAGCAATGGGACGAACCATTACCAATGACAACTTCGTTTTTGATTTAGCGAAGATGCCTCACCTGTTGATGGCGGGTGCCACGGGGCAAGGTAAATCTGTTGGTCTTAATGCCATTCTAACCTCTTTACTTTACAAAAAGCACCCAAGTCAGCTGAAATTCGTTTTAGTTGATCCCAAGAAGGTAGAATTGACGTTGTACAATAAAATAGAGCGTCATTATTTAGCCGTGCTTCCGGACTCAGACGAGGCCATTATCACAGACACTGCTAAGGTGGTAAATACACTCAACAGTTTGTGTATTGAGATGGACAATCGCTACGAACTACTAAAGGGCGCTATGGTACGTA
This sequence comes from uncultured Schleiferiaceae bacterium, assembly GCA_965656315.1. GTDB lineage: Bacteria > Bacteroidota > Bacteroidia > Flavobacteriales > Schleiferiaceae > UBA10364. The sequence goes on from CBFHKC010000003.1 coordinate 88,311, forward strand.
ACATTAAAGAGTACAATGCTAAATTCGTTGCACGCAAACTAAATCCCGAGGAAGGCCATAAGTTCTTACCTTATATCGTGCTTGTCATCGATGAGTTTGCCGACCTGATCATGACCGCAGGTAAAGAAGTGGAAATGCCAATCGCTCGACTAGCTCAGCTTGCCCGCGCAATCGGAATTCATTTGATCGTCGCGACACAACGTCCTTCCGTGAATGTAATTACAGGGATCATTAAAGCGAATTTCCCGGCGCGCGCAGCCTTCAGAGTAACTTCTAAAATTGACTCCAGAACCATTCTAGATGCCGGTGGTGCAGACCAGCTCATCGGGAAAGGTGATATGCTCTTTTCACAAGGTTCTGATCTCATTCGCTTGCAATGTGCGTTCGTTGACACGCCAGAAGTAGAAGACATCTGTGATTTCATAGGTAACCAGCAGGCTTACCCTATGGCATATCAGCTTCCTGAATTTGTCGGAGAAGAAGGTGGTGGCGTAGGCGAAATTGATCCTTCAGACCGGGATAAACTCTTTGAAGATGCTGCAAGATTAGTAGTGGCTACACAACAAGGATCGACTTCTATGATTCAGCGTAAGTTGAAATTAGGATACAATCGTGCAGGCCGAATCGTAGACCAGCTCGAGGCTGCAGGTATATTAGGACCGTTCGAAGGATCCAAGGCTAGGCAAGTTTTAGTGCCTGATGAGTATGCATTGGAACAGAAATTGAATGGAGATACGTAAATTGCGCCTCATGAGAATTATTGCACTACTACTTCTACCCCTGATCACCTTTGCACAAAGCCATGAGCAAGCAAAGTCTTTATTGAACCAAGTTTACGAAAGTACGCTTGCCCTAGAGACCCAGCATATTTCATTTACAAACACCATGGAAGTCCCTTCTAATGGTGGGATGAAAGAACGCTCTAGCATTGGTGAACTCTATGCTCTCGGTGAAAAAGTACGCGTGGTAACCGATGCATTCACTTTTCTTTCAGACGGAACTACGGCCTACCTCATCTACCCTGAAGACGAGGAGATTGAAATTGCCGCTTCTGGCGAAGAAACAAGTTTAAGTCCCGCAGATATCTTAAAAAACTATCAAAGCGGTTACAGCTATAAAATGGCTGGTAAGTCAAATGAACAAGGTAAATCCATTCAATACATACGTCTAAAGCCGGTAAGTAGTGAAGACATCAAGGAAATCTTAATTGGTGTAAATATGTCTACCCTCTTATTAGATAACTATACGCAGTTTGGAACTAATGGTTCTAACAATGTTTTCAAGGTGAATTCCTACATAACAAACACTCCACTCTCTGAAAGCTTGTTTGATATTAATTCCGACGAATTCAAAGACTACTACCGATTGTAGACCACCTCATGACCAAGCTAGATCGCTACGTCTTAAAGAGTTTTATAAGGCCACTAATACCGACGCTTGGTATTATGGTCTTTTTCTTTTTGATGCAGATGGTTTGGAAATACATTGGTGATCTAGCAGGCAAAGGCATTGAGTGGTATGTTCTGCTAGAACTTATGATGTACTGGGCTGCGAGTGTCGTCCCCTTCGCATTGCCTGTAAGCGTTCTTTTTGCGTCATTACTTACTTTTGGGAACTTCGGTGAGCACTACGAATTGGCAGCCATGAAGGGTTCTGGAATAAGTTTGTTTCGAGGCATTCGATCATTGATCATCTTGAACATATTCATAGCTTTTGGATCCTTTTATTTCTACAATAATGTGATTCCTGTAGCCAATTTAAAAGGCCAAAGTCTCCTTATTAACATTTCTAAAAGTAAACCCGCGTTTCATATTACACCCGGAATATTTTATCGAGGTTTCGAGGGGTACAGCATTAAAATTGGCGAAAAAACTGGGGACGACCAGCAAGTACTTTCGGACATCTACATCTACGATCACAAAGAAAATAAAAAAGGCAATCACAAGGTCTTGACAGCCTCATCAGGTATCATGCGCACCATTGATCACGATCGTTATTTAGAAATCGAGCTTCATCAAGGCGCGACCTATGAAGATGTGGTTAAGAAAGACCGTAAGGAGCGTCTTAAAATGCCTTGGGCCCACAGTGACTTCGACACCGCTTATATACGCTTTCCTTTGAACGGTCTGAGTGAGAAAGATCTGTATAAGAACAGACGTCGTGATTTTATGATGTTGAATATTAGTCAGCTTCGAAAGAAAGCAGATACTCTCGCGCAGCGTACCGCGAAAAGCGAAGCAAAATTTAAAAAGAACTTAAAGGGCAAATACAAGTTCGACTTCATTGACCAAACTTCGGCCAAGCATGATTCAGTTTTACGAGATAACCTGTTGAAAAACTTAGTTAGTGGAATGCGCCTAAGAGCCTCACAAAACGCTATTCGACTTGCGAAAAGTAATCTTGATTATTTGAAGACCATGCAACGGGAATTGGAATGGCGAGAGGAGCAGCGAATGCGTCATTGGATTGAATACTACAAGAAATTCGCTCTTGGAGTTTCTGTACTCATCATGTTTTTTATCGGAGCTCCCTTAGGCAGTATTATCAGGAAAGGTGGAATCGGCTTACCGTTAGTAATATCTACCGTCGCTTTCTTGGTCTTTCACATATTAAACACCACATTTGAGAAAATGGGAAGAGAGATGCTCATGGATGTAAAACTTGCCATTTGGCTTCCATCCCTTATTCTCGCCCCAATAGCTTTTTGGCTGACTTACAGTGCTTCGACAGACACGACACTCCTGTCAGGAGAAGCATACAATAAGTTGGTCTCAAAATTGACAAAACCAAAGGATGAAGAAGGTTCTAATTCTAGCAAATAAAATCCCCTACCCTTCTAAAGACGGAAGTTCCATTGCTATGGCACGCACTTTAGAATGCATATTGGAGCTTCCAAACATTCATGTAACCTATGGTGCGATCAATACATTGAAACACCGCAAACATGTCGAAGATTTCCCACATCAGATTAAATCCCAGATTGAGCTAAAAACCTTTGAAGAGGATACATCACCGAATACATTTACAGGCCTTTACAATCTCCTTCTTACCAGCAAACCGTACAATGCCTCACGATTTTTAGTACACTCCATGCGAGAATGGCTATACAGCTTCGATGATGGTCACTTTGATGTAGTCATTATTGAAGGCGCATTTATGGGGTATTATCTTCCTCTTGCTAAAGTTAAAGGCAAAAAGGTCGTGCTGAGAACGCACAACTTAGAGCACATCATCTGGGCGCGTACAGCAAGCAATATGAATGACCCATTAAGGAGGTTCTACCTTAAAATTCAGTCCAACCGTTTACACAATTTCGAGGAAAGAATTACCCAGTTATCTGATGCAATATGGAGTATTTCGCCAGTTGATGCATTCTGGTTCAAAGCCCTCAATAGCAATACGTACCATGTTCCTGTTGCAGTTTCACCAGCGGAGCCTCTCCAAGAGGTTGTTCCAATGAAATGTTTTCATTTAGGAGCTTTAGACTGGAAGCCAAATCTTATAGGACTCGATTGGTTTTTAAATCAAGTTTGGCCGAGGGTGTTGAAATCTCGCCCGCAAGCTGAATTTCATATCGCAGGTAACAATACACCGGCCAGAATAAAGAGCGATCCAACAAAAAACGTTTTTGTTCATGGACGAGTACCAAGTGCGGAAGCCTTTGCTTCTTCTCATGGCATATCTGTTATTCCGTTACTCTCTGGATCAGGTATTCGAATTAAATTGTTGGAAAACGGGAGAAGTGGAATTCCGATAATTAGTACAAGGATTGGTGCAGAGGGAGTTTACGATGAACACAACCCTCTTATCCCACTGAGTGACTTCCCGGCAGATTTTGCGAAGAAACTAGTTAATCTCCTCGACGATCCGGCTAAATCTTTGCAACTCGGTAAAGATATACGTAAGGATATTCTGGAGCGATTCGGTTTCGAACAGGCAGTAGAAATGATGAAGGAAGCATGGCCGAGTTAATAGCACTATTTATACTTTGTATTACTGTTTTAGGTATAGTCGCTACCTATATGCTTTATCCTGCATACCAATTGCTTTTTCCCGGTAAGGAGCCAATTTTTACTGAGCTTAAGGAATTTCCGAAAGTCTCTGTTTTGTTTGCGGCCTATAACGAAGCTGGTATTCTCGAGGAAAAGCTAGACTCTATCTTAAAAACTGATTATCCCAATTCAAAATTGGAAGTCATAGTCGGTAGTGACCAAAGTACGGATGGGACAGACGAGATAGTCCAGCGGTTTCATGCGAGCCATCCTAATATCAAGCTCTTTAGGACGTCTAAACGAAGTGGGAAGTCGGCCATAATGAATATGCTCGCTGAGCAAGCTTCTGGTGAAGTGATTATTGGAACTGATGCGAATATCATTTTCCAAACATCTACGATCAAAGAGTTAGTAGCGCCGTTGTCAAATGAATCCGTCGGCGCAGTCGCTGGCGCACTCTCCTATCAAGGAGCCGTAGCCAATTCCACCTCGAAAAGTGAAACAAATTATCTTAGTTTAGAGAATAAAATCCGCAAAGCAGAAAGTAATAAATTCGGGTTCTGTCTTGGAATGGAAGGTGGTCTATACGCGATTCGAAAAAGCGCATGGACTCCAATTCCAGCCAACACCTTTATGGAAGACTTTTTCCAAACTATGTGTGTAACGCTAAATGGAAAACAAATTGTTTTCAATGAAAAAGCGATTGGCCTCGAAGATATAAGTACCTCTATTGAAGAGGAATACAAACGTAAAATCAGGATTTCAATAGGGAATTTCCAAAACCTGAAACGATTCAAATCTGTGCTCTATACTCCTTGGACACCTCTAGGCTATGCATTCCTACTACACAAAGTTTTGCGCTGGATCACTCCTGTATTAGCATTGCTTGCAACAGCTGCAAGTCTCTTTACACCGTATTGGCCTATTACTCTCGTCGCCTTTATCCTTATTCCGCTGTCACAGTTCTTGTGGGTTAAGCTATTTCCTCCAAATGCTTTGGCGTACTTTTGCATAATGAACCTCGGGTTACTTGTGGGGTTAATAAAATATTTAAGAGGTGTGAGATCTAGCGTCTGGCAACCTACCAAGAGAAAGCAATATGAGTCTGAATAGAATTGAAGAAGCATTAGAAGATATCGCCGCAGGAAAAGTGGTTATCGTAGTTGACGACGAGGATCGCGAGAATGAAGGAGACTTTGTTGCTGCTGCCCAATGCGTATCTCCTGAAATGATCAATTTCATGGCGACTGAAGGACGCGGACTGATCTGTACACCGATATTACCTTCCCGAGCTTCAGAACTCGAGCTACCTCCAATGGTAACCGACAATACAGACCCCAATAAAACGGCGTTTACTGTAAGTATTGATCGTCTTGGCGAGGGCTGTACGACTGGTATATCAGCGTATGACAGATACATGACGGTTAAAGCACTTGTGGATCCAGCTATTCAACCTACCGACCTCGCCCGTCCAGGCCATATTTTCCCACTTATTGCAAAGGAAGGCGGAGTTCTTCGACGTGTAGGCCATACGGAGGCTGCCGTGGATTTAGCACGTCTAGCAGGATTGGCTCCTGCGGGTGTAATCGTAGAGATCATGAACGAAGATGGGACTATGGCAAGACTGCCTCAACTTCTTGAAATCGCAAAAAAACACGATCTCAAAATCATATCTATCGAAGACTTGGTAGCCTACAGAATGGCTAAAGAAAGCTTGATTGAATTGGAAGAGCGCATTGAAATAGAAACCCCTTATGGGCCATTCACATTACATGCTTTCGATCAAAAAACAAACCATCAAGTTCATTTGGCATTAACCAAAGGCTTATGGAGTATTGACGATACCGTTCCTGTTAGAATACACAGTGCTGGTGTCGCAAATGATATTTTCCACCTGCTTACCAGTAATGAAAATTCGAAGCTACAGCGCGCACTTAAAACCATCTCAGAGAGAGGAAGCGGAGCGATTATCTACATGAACCAAGAACCGAATGGCACGACCCTATTGAATCGTATCAAGAACTTCAAGGCGAGCTCTGTCAACGAAGGGGTTAGCTTTAATAAAGATACTCGTGACTTCGGAATTGGCGCTCAAATCATTCACCATCTAGGTATTAGAAACATCGATCTTATCACCAATAATCCGATCAAAAGAATCGGTGTAAGTGGATACGGTTTAGAAATTAAGACCAATTCAGAACTCCTCTAATGAGCAGCAACGCCATTACAATGTGTGTGCGATTCTATCGCAATCAAAACGGGATTACACCGCTTTGGCAAATGCTCATTTTAACTGGTGTATCTGGTGCTTTAGAGACCTTACCGATACTACTTGCCCTGCCCTTAATTCGTAGTATCTATCTAGAATTACCTGCTGTGAGCCTTCAAGGACTCAACATTGGATTCTCAACATATACCATTAGTCTGGTAGGATTGTTGATTTTCCGCTTCGTACTAGGATCATGGAGTCAACATGAAAATGCTAAAGCTCGTATTACATTACTCGATAAAATCAATCAAATACCGAAGGAGGTACTAACCAAACCTGAACGAATCTCACTAAACCAATGTGTTCAGAGTATCAACTTCTTTTTTAACGGTTGGTCTCAAGCGATGCCAGGAATACTATTCACTCTTTCTGGGCTTTACCTAGCTCCAACATTTGGCATTACAACTATAGCTATTCTCTTGCCTTGGATTTTTATAATTCGTTCCATCAAGTCCGTTCAAGATAAAAAGCACAGTCTTGTACCTAAACTAGAATCGGATCTAGATAGGAGTGATAAGCAACTTTGGCGCGTTCGTAGAATATCAGCTGCCAAGTGGGACAGTATCAATAAAAATATGCGTGAATTCGTGGTCATATCTACACTGATCATATCAATATACCTCAACCACGCTTATTTTCCGTCAAACACCACGCTATCCATTATTGTTATCGTGCTGTATTTAAGAGGTTTGCAACAGATGTATACAGGATACATCATGAGCCAGCAGATTAGTGCAATGAAAGATTCTTTGCATTTAAAGCACTCCATTACACTTCGCTAACCACTGCTTTTTAGTACTTTTGCACCATAAAAACAAGTTAAGCTACCATGAAAAGAATCCTTTTGATGTTTGCGCTTGGTACAGTATTATTTAGCTGCCAATCAGATACAGTTGGCGTGAGTGATGTTGACATCGTTGCAAACCCCCTAATCGCAGTTCCTATCGGTGAGATCAACCTTACCATGGATCATTTATTAACTCCTGACGATAGTCTCATTTTTGACGACAACACCACCTACAAATTAGTGGTTGCTCAGGATAGTGTTTTTGGCATCAGCGTAAATGATTTAATCAGTTTACCAGCACAGTCTCCGGCAACCAGTAATATCTCTATGGGAACCATTGCTGTTGCTAACGTTGCGGTTTCAAGTGGTATTACTCTTGGTACAGTTGCTAACAGTGCAAATCTATCTGGGATTGCTTCTGCTCACAATATGACCGCTCCCTTCCCTGCGATTAACGAAACGAACCTCGGTGTGTTTGGCGGAGGTGGTTTTGGTTCTTTCTCAACAGCAAGTTTTTCAAAAGGATCCCTTGATTTGAGCCTAACGAATAACTGGCCAGTCAGTGTAACGATGAATATTGACCTTGTTGACAAGACCAATAGCAATGCTACTATTTTGTCATACACACTCTCTAATGTTCCAGCAGGTGGTACCGCTTCTGCGCCTGGAGATTTGACGGGTAAAACGCTTCCCAATAACATTGGATTTAGCATTACTTCATTAACGTCAGGCTCAAGCTCTTCGACTTTAATCGACACCACAGACGCACTCAACTTACAGATTTCTTCACAAGACTTAGAAGTTTACAGCGCAGTAACTCAGATCTCCACACAGGATATATCTTCAGATACACAGTATGTAAATTTAAGTACTGGTGGTTCTGAGGAATTAAGAGAGTTGAGATTTCAGACCGCGAGTTTTGACTTCGAATTCACTTCTTCACTAGCCGAGGACATGGAGCTTACACTTGGCTTTCCCGGTTCTGACAAAAATGGAATTGAGGTAGATACTGTGATCACTATCGCTAGTGGTGCGACGACTACAGGAAGCATTAACCTAAACAATACAATCCTTGATTTGACAACGGATCCGTCGCAAGCACATAGTAAACTACCTGTTGCTGTTTCTGCAAAACTCATTGGTTCTGGAAACCTTGTTACTGTAGATAGCTCTGACGCTTTAGCTATGCAATTTGAAATGACCAACTTACAGTTTGGTCATATGAAAGGGTTCTTTGGTTCTCAACAAATTGTTATTGATCCGGGAAATGTTCCTTTGTCTGTTGACTTTTTAGAAAACTTTGAGGGTTCTATTTCATTCAGTGAGCCTTCCATCAGTATGGACATCACGAATTCGATTGGACTACCTATTGAATTAGCGTTAGACTTTACTTCTTTTGGTGATGGCACATCATTTCCATTGAACGGGCCTGACTATGTGCTTCCTTACCCTTCGGTTTTAGGGAGCACCGAAACGGGTACATTGGTCTATGACAATACGAACTCTCAAATCGTAGATGTGTTCACACTTCCAAAGGATAGTATTAGCTACGGTGGTGCGGTGAACATTAATCACGACACGGTTACTTTTGGAACAGAGAACTTTGTTACAAACACGAGTGCAATTAGCGGTAATCTTCTCATGGAGTTACCGTTTGCCATCACTGCTTCAGGACTAACCTTTGGCGATACACTCGCTCAAGATCTAGATCTTACTCAATCTATACCTGATTCAATGGAGGTAGAAGAAGTGAAGTTATATATGACGAACACTACTACCCTACCCTTGAATGCTAACATTGAACTAAAGTTCTATGATGAAAACTGGGTTCTCGTTCATAGTGAAACCGTATCTCTTCTTGAAAGCGGTATCCCAAACAGTAATGGTATAGTAACAGCTGCTAACTCTATATCAACTGAATTAGCATTAAAAGGTGCTGCTCTTGAAGCTGTACTCGCAAGTCACAACGTTGTTGTTGAAGCGTCTATGGAAACCTTTGACGGAGGAAACGTTCCGGTTAAACTTAGAACCGATGCCACAATAGGAATCGCTCTTAATGTTGAAATCAAAGTTGGTGCTAACATCGAAATACTATAACGTCATGAGAAAATTAACATTACTTGCGGCGATTCTAGGCACAACGCTTTTATCTGCTCAAAACTTTACCACGTTTGGGTTATCTAGCAACCCAGAAAATATCGTTCAAAATCCTGGCGCCGATCCTATGACTAGGTTCCAGCTGCGCTACGCTGGGCTTCAAACCACCTATAATTCAACTCATACTGCTGGTGAATTATTTGCAACAAATGATCTGCTCGGCAACATCATCGATGCTGGTAAAAACAGTGTAGGAGTTAACGGTGACGTTAATGTCGTTTTACCTCATCTTGGATTTAAATTAGGTAAGAACTATATCTTTGCTGGTGCCAGCGTTCAAGCTGATCTAGGAGCAGAATTTGACACGGATCTTTTAAGTTTTGCCAAATATGGAATGGCAGATGCGAACGGAGATTTTAATGGCAACTATTCGGGAGATTTTTCTGATACCCGTGTTCGCTTTGCACTATCTACCAATTCTTACGTAGGATATCAACGCACCTTTATGGACGAGAAACTTAGAGTGGGTGTCACCTATACGAGCTCTAGTTATTCTGGTGGTTTCAATTTAGAGACCTCAAGATTTGATCTAAACAGCTCTGCTTCGAGCACCGTAGGGAATACACTGTCTTTTGGATATGATTTGGACATTGCCTCTACGAATCTGTTTACCGGTGCGTCTTTGGATAGTCTTGCCGATCTAAATACTGATAATCTCACAATAATAGATCGCATTCAAAATGATCCTCAAGCTGCATTAGCTTCTGATATCACGCTAAACACATTTGGATTTGGGGTAACCTACCGTCCATTAGACTTCCTAGAAGCTTCTTTAAGCATGACAGGACTTGGAGGAAATTCAATACGATTCAGTGCCGATAATTCTAGTGTATGGAGCGGATCAGGCACAGTAGATGGCTTTAACTACACTAGTGCTCCTGGAGATAGTGTATCTGTAAAAATTGGAGATGCACTAGATCAATACACGAATGATATTGCGAGTGGATTTTCTACCGAGTTAACAGACGGAAATTACCAGCAAGAATTCAATGTAGCTCAAAATACGAATGCCATAGTGAATGCATACCTTACAAAGCGTTCTTATGTGGGTATCCACTATGCGAATAGAACGAATTCTTTCAACGATTACAGTTATTTAGGATTCAACTCTCTATTATTCTTAGGAAGGAATTTACAATTAAAAGGCGGGTACTACTTTGCTATGGATGATGTGAATGTTGATATGGTTAACATCGCTGTCCAAGCTCGAGTCACCCCTCTCCTTCAGATCTATGTGGGTTCTAACGGAGTTAGTGATATTGCCACTATAGCAAACGGATTTCAGAACTCTGGAGAACTTACTCTTGGGTCTAATACTAGAGGTGTTAATGTAAGTGCTGGGGTTAGCTTCACGCTCTTTGACAGCAGATTCAAAAAAGAGAAGGATGCTCGAAAGCTAGACCGTGAATCAAAGAAGGCGGCTACAGCTAAATCAGTAGAAACAGCTCCTGTCAAGGAGTCTGAAACAAACCAGGACGGGAAATAATCCCATTTGGTATAACCATTAATAAAGAGCCCAACTATTGAATAGTTGGGCTCTTTTTATGCGGTTAGTAGCTTTCCAAGTGAAACCATTAGATCGTCGTCGATACTAATTCGAAAGAAATGTCCTCCCACTTTCCCGCAAAGTTCTTCGATAGATTTGAGCTGACCTTTTTGGAAACCCTTGTACCCTTCTTGCATATCAGAAGTAAAGAACAATCGATCTCCTGTTTCTGAATCTACTACCTCTCTACCTTTCAAATGCTCTGCATTACTTTCTATGGGATCATCTAGTGCAATAACAATCATTTGATGCTTACTGGTGCGGGCCTTTGAAAGACTTTGTTCTAACAAGTCCAAATTCATATCAAATACATCCATCATTAAGATAACCTGACTACGGGCAGGGACCCTTGATAATAATTCATCAAAAGCCGCACTAAAATCAGCATTCTTATTTGAAATCAGTGATTTACCTTTTAGATGACTTAGCATAGAAGCTATCTGTTCCGAAGTATTTTTCGCCTCGAAAAAGTGATGAGCACCTTCACTAACTTCCATCAAACCCAATGCATCCCTCTGCTTTTGTAAGACAGAGGATATAAGCGTGAATAATTTGACAGTATAGTCCCATTTGCTTCTCCCTTCAAACTCAACAAACATGCTTGATGAAGAGTCTAAAACAAAATATGCTCTAAGATTACTTTCAGCTTCGTATTGTTTAGTGAGCACTTTATCTTGACGAGCAAGTACAGACCAATCAATAAATTTTGGTGCATCTCCAGGAACATAAGCACGGTGCTGCGCAAAATCTAGGCTAAACCCGAAATCAGGGCTGCGGTGAAGGCCCGTCATGAATCCTCGGACTCGATCTTTTGCCCACCACACCAAATGCTGTATTTCCTGATTATTCATTGAATATCTATGCTTGTGATAATTTTTGTCTAGCCCAGTTGGATAGAGTCACATAATCTAAAACCATATCCGATCTGTACATTTCAAGTAGCAAGATAAGTTTCAATTTCAGTAACTGAACACGATCGAATAACTCTTGTGGGAATCCGCCACGAATCATTCTTGACGCATTAGCAATTCTCATGTGCTCAAGTAGCAACTCTACTACCTTGATTGCTTTGCGGTAATATTCTTCGAACGTATGTTCAAAACGTGCTGCAACGCCTTGGTCTAGGTTGTTGCAAATGTCTAGAATGTCGTCTTTGATTTTAAATGCCAAATTAAACGTACCATTGCTATGATATCCTCGCGTAAGTTGCTGGATTGTTCTATTAATTGCCATGGCTTCTTGGTAGATTGGTTGAGATACTGAGGTCTTCATAGATTGAGTTTTTATGAATTGATTTAGTGTTACAGGTATTACAGGAATAGTAGAAGTCGGAATTTTCATAATGTGGTGCTTTGAAGGAGGCATAATTATTGGAACAATACGTCTACTGGGGCTTAGCCTATAATTTAGATGCTTGGATTGGCTCATTGTTATGGGGGATATTTTAATCAAGTAACTGGATCTTATTTAGGTGCTCACGCTTTTTGGCTGACTCATACACCAAATTTTGATAGTACTTCTGGGTTGTCTTATTGAACTCACTTACGGGTGGATACACATCGATTTCATTCGAAATTTGCTCTGTAATAGCCGTACTCCTTGCCAATGCAAAGGCATAAGAATCGTAAGCAGCTATCTGATCTTCTAACCTTGTTAGTTCATGATAAGAAGTCATGGTACTACACATGGTACGCTGACAATCTAGTAATGTATAGTAGGTCGGATCTGACTTCAATTTTAACTTGGTAAGAATACGATGCGTATACTCTTGAATAACAAAAGAGGTTTTGCTTTGTATGCTTGCTGTGCTAGTAAACATATCACTTTAGTTTTTTTTAGATTCGTACTGTTTTTTCGCTAACGCTCCTCCACTTATAATCAATGCAATGAGTCCACCATCCACCGGCACACCGGGCGGTTGAGGAGCTGGTACTATAATCGTACGACGCTGTGCATTTAATTGTACGTTGAGAAACATCACGAGAGTAATTGACATTAAAATTTTCATAAACATAGGTTTCATTGAGTTTTTACACTTAATAACTTACGCTTATGTGATAATTATATTATGCATTTGGAAAACTTTAGATTATTAACATATGCTACCTTTGAAACATGATTATTACTAAAACCCCTTTTAGAATATCCTTTGTAGGTGGCGGAAGCGACTTAGAAGCTTTCTTTTCCAAACGAAAAGGTGCCGTGCTCAGTACAACCATTGATAAGTACATGTACATCAGTTCTCATAAGTTTTTCGAGAAGGATAAGATTCGCTGTAAATATTCGCAGACGGAAACCGTAGACCATGTAGAGGATTTACAACATCCTATCCTGAAAACCGTTTTAAAAGATTACAATGTAAACGGTATTGAAGTGAGTTCTATTGCAGATATTCCTGGCGGCACAGGCATGGGAAGTAGTTCTAGCTTTACAGTGGGGCTGTTGCACAACCTGAGCGCTTATACAGGAAAGTATGTAACTAAGGAAGATTTGGGTGCAGGTGCATGTCGTGTTGAGATTGACTTATTACAAGAGCCTATCGGTAAGCAGGATCAGTATGCTGCAGCCTATGGAGGGTTAAATGTAATTGAATTTCACCCGGACGGAAGTGTTTCCGTGGATCCCGTTTACTTGAGCCCGGATGTTCGTGATGATTTAGACGCTAATCTGAAGCTGTATTACATTGGGAATCAAAGAAGTGCTAGTGCAATTTTAGCAGAGCAGAAGAAAAACACTTCAGATGAAGTCAAATTCAATGCACTCTCTCGAATGGTAGACCTTGTCTATGAACTTAAACAAGCCTTGATTGAGGGTAATTTGAATGCCTTTGGCGAAATGCTACATGAAAATTGGATGCTCAAGCAAAGTTTAGCGGCAGGTATAACCAATCCTAGAATTAACACATTGTACGAAGCAGCAAGGGAAGCTGGAGCGCTAGGTGGAAAACTTCTCGGTGCTGGTGGTGGTGGATTTATGCTGTTCTATGTTCCTTATGATAAACATACTGATGTGGACAATGCAATGAGCTTATTAGATGCTGAGCCTTTTGAATTTTCCATGGAATCGGATGGCAGTAAGGTCATTCATATTGAAAGATAAACTCCGCTAAGGTGTTGTACTACAATTTTTACGTACTTTTGCAGCTCAATTTTTATTAATTAACGGGGTTTCGGACCCTTTTAAAACAATTAATTATGGCAACTAAGATTCGTTTGCAAAGAGGTGGTCGCAAGGCTCGTCCTATCTACTCTATCGTCGTAGCAGATTCACGTGCTAAGCGTGATGGTCGTTTCATCGAGAAATTAGGTACGTACAACCCGAACACCAACCCAGCAACAATCGATCTGAACTTTGACTCTACTTTGACTTGGGTCATGAAAGGTGCTCAGCCTACAGATACTGCACGTGCTATTCTTTCTTACAAAGGTGTAATGATGAAGAAGCACTTGTTAGAGGGTGTACGCAAAGGCGCTTTGACTGAGGAGCAAGCAGAAGCTAAATTTGAAGCTTGGTCTTCGGACAAAGAAAACAAGATTAGCGGAAATGTTCAGGCAATCAACGAGGCTAAAACGGCAGCGAAATCTGCACGTCTAGCTAAGGAAACTGAAGTAAACAAGGCTCGTCAAGCTGCTATTGCTGCGGCAAACGCTCCTGTAGTTGAAGAAGCACCAGCTGAAGAAACTGAAGCTGCTGTTGAAGAAGCTCCTGCAGAAGAAAGCGCTGAGTAATTGTGCAGAAGGAGACGTGCTTTTCATTAGGAAAGATTACTAAACTCCATGGGTACAAGGGGGCAATGGTATTACACATTGACTCTACTACTCCACAATACTTCAAGAATTTGGAATCAGTTCTCCTAGAAATAGGTTCGGAACTGGTTCCTTTCTTTTTTTCGGAGCGCGGTAAGCTCAACGGAAAAAAGCTCATTATCAAATTTGAAGATGTCGGTGCAGATCAAGCATCACGTTTGATAGGTTCAGAGGCTTACCTTCCAAAAGAAATGCTTCCTGCTCCTCAGGAAGGTTACTATGATAAAGCGATTGTTGGATTTGCCGTTAAAAACGGTGTCGATGAAATTGGCACCATTAGCGAAGTCATTGAAAACACTGCTCAGAATCTATTCGTAGTGGAACACGGTGAAAAGGAATTTTTAATTCCTGCTGTTGACGCTTTTATCAAAAACATCGATCACAAAGAAAAAATCATTTATCTTGAATTACCTGAAGGGCTGTTAGAGCTTCAGGATTAATTTTAGATGAATGAGCGCTATCCATACGATCCGAGATCATTGCACTTGATTTATACGGTGCTTCTACTTATGCAGCTTATGCTGACTTTAGTAGTGATTTATGTGGCGGGAGACAGCGTAGGAATCTCATTCGATTTTAATCGACTTTTATCTCCTATATCAGTTCCAATAATGTCATTACTCTTAGCGCTCATGGGCAGAAGTATATGGCGGAATGGAATGGACAAGATTTCTAAGACAGAGGAAATCAACGATAAGTTAGAACTGCTTACCAAAATTCATATTTATCAATGGGCATTGGTGCAGTTTGGTACAATTCTTTTACTCACCTTCACTCTGGTGGAAGCCAATTTCTATTATTTCATCTTTAGCTTGGTCAATATCATCTATTTCTTCACCTTGCGCCCGAAAATTTTCAGCTTAACAGGAGGTGTATGAAGCATACGGAGCCCTTTCAAATGAAACAATTCAGTGTTGCACACGACAAATGTGCGATGCGGGTAAATACGGATGGTTGCCTACTAGGGGCTATTGCAGGTAAGAACTTCGATGCAGCCAAATTGAATGCAGCATTAGACGTGGGTACAGGCAGTGGCGTCATAGCTTTGCAGCTCGCACAACGCTTTGAGAAAGCTTATGTTGACGCGGTCGATATCCATGGCCCAAGTGCACGTCAAGCCACCGATAACTTCAAGAATAGTCCATTTAATGGTAGAATGATATGTTATCACGAGCCCATACAAGACTTTGAGCTCAACCTCCATTACGATTTGATCGTTAGCAATCCTCCTTACTTTGAGGATGGGCCAACAAAGGCCGATCAAGGAATTGCTTCTGCACGTCATGCATTGACATTAGACTTTAAAAGCTTGATTGAGAAAAGCGCTAAATTGCTAAAAGAAGACGGAGAGTTTTGGTGCATTCTTCCAGTAGACCGAATGAAGATATTTCTAGAAGAAGCAATTGACGAGGGTTTGTTCCCGTATTCGTTGATTTACATTAAACCGAAAGACAATAGGACCGCGAACCGAATTATAATTGGCCTTGGTAAAGACAGTACAAAAGAACCAGTAAAAGAAGATATTGTCCTTTACACGGATGAAAACCGCTATACTCCCACTGCCCTTTCACTGCTATCGCCTTTTTACGCAAGTCTTTAATATCCTTTGTAGGGTACTTCGATGTCTGTGAATTTCACCCCAAAATCTGCTTCGAGTTCATTTAAAATCGGATTGTACCATTCTGGAGTAGTCGGCATGTGAACGCCTGGTGCATTGATTATCCCATTTAAAATGTTTTTGGCTGCTATACCCAAAGGCAAACCCACGGTAGTAGCCATAGCAGTATGCTGCGCACTCTCTCCTTCTACACCCATAGAACTTTCTATCATGCGAAGTACACCGTCTTTTTCCCACCCTACTTTGTGGAACATCACGATCAAATCTTTGTCGGTCGGATGAAGGCTCCATACCTGACGTAAGATGTGTTCCAAGCATTGGGCAGGTGTTGCACTTTCAAAGGGGAATTGGTCCTGTTTGAAGATTCCTGACCAGATGAGTTTATCCATGATATCAGAATCCTGAGGTATACTCAAATAGTGCTTTAGTTTAAGCTCTACACTGTCGTTCGGATTATATGCCAAAAACAAGTTCGTGAAATCTCTAAAGGACAGTTTATCCGTGTTCTGAATCACATAACTATCGTCAGTCATACCGAGCTTTACAAAACAATCCCATGCTCTTGCAAAACCAGGGCGACGAAGTGTACCTCGATATAACGTGTCTACACTTTCTAATCCATACGCCTTTCTGTACTTCAGGCTATCTCTATTTGCTAATCCTTCGAACCTTCCATATCCTTCGACGTGCATGAATTCGGTACGGCGGAACACCATATGTGGAGGTATGTACTTGTATTTACCCTCTTGAATGAATTTCACAGCACCTCCTTGACCCGCTAAGACCACGTTTCTTGGGTTCCAAGTAAATTTATACCTCCATGGATTATCCCCCTCACTATCTGGACTTAACAAACCGCCAGTGAAGCTTTCAAACAATTTAATCTCTCCTCCATTAGAGCGGATGCTGTCTAGTAGACGCATTGCAGACATGTGATCTATCCCAGGGTCTAATCCACACTCGTTTAGAAACATCAGTCCCTTGTCAAGAACGTCATCATTTAACTCAGACATTTCTTCTGTCAAATAACTCGCCGTTAGCAAATGAATACCTTTTTCTAGGGCCATTTTCGCTACCGACATATGCATGTGCGCTGGCACCATAGAAATTACTAGAAAGGCACCGTCCATAGCCCTTGAGAGGCTTGAATGATCCGTAATGTCCAAACTACCTGCTGTACAACGATCGTTTTCAGCACCCAATCTACGCTTGGCAACTTGGATATCCCGATCAAGAACCGTCAAATACCAATTTTCACTTTGGAGCCGTTCTTTGAGATATGGGACTAAACTTTTAGTACTGAGTCCAGCTCCGATAAGTAATATGCGCTTCATAGGATTTTAATTTCTGTGGTTACGTAAAATACTACAATTCTGCATTGTTCGTAATATAACTTACTCACTAGTTTTTGTTTAATTCTCAACATTCTGCGTTCTAGAAAGATTGCTTAATTTTCGCCGATGAAGAAAACAATAGGTGCGCTTGGCGCAATTGCAGTCATTCTCGGTGCGCTCGGTGCACATTCATTAAAAGAGCTCCTGGATCCACAAAGCTTAGCTTCGTTTAAGACTGGTACGTTTTACCATATTGTACATACCGTGGCGCTCTTGCCTGTACTATTTCGAAAAGAGTTTAAACGTATGGCACAGCTCTTTATCATTGGAATTGTACTGTTTAGTGGAAGTATTTATTTGCTGACACTCGACGAACTAATGGGATTGGACCTTTCGTTTTTAGGTCCCATCACTCCTATTGGTGGACTATTTTTTATCGCTGGCTGGGGAACTCTTTTGTTAAAAAGTGCACCAAACGAGACACTTGTGGATAAAAGCTGATTATCTATGTGGAATTCTTAGAGAGGAATAGGTCCAAAGTAAATCGTAAATGTAACTTTGTACTAACCTATTTATAGAACCAACCACTTTAAACATGAATTCCAAGAACCACCTGGAATCCTTGAGCGCCCTAGGCATCAAGGCAAGTGTTGTATTTAGCAACCTTGACCCAACAACACTCGAAGAGCATAGCATCGCCAAAGGAATGGCAACTCGCACAGCTCACGGTGCCATCACCGTAAACACCGGAAAGTATACTGGACGTTCCCCTGAGGATCGTTTTATAGTCAAAGATGATTTGACCAAAGACTCTGTTTGGTGGGGACCAATCAACAAACCATTTGATGCAGATAATTTTTCTGCGCTTAAAGATCGTGTTTGTGCTTATTTGAACGACAAAGAAGTGTATGTACGTGACGCCTATGCAGGTGCACACGAAAAGTACCGTTTATCACTTCGTGTGATTAATGAGTATCCTTGGAGCAATCAGTTTGCTTACAATATGTTTTTGCGTCCATCCGAAGAGGAATTGGCCAATTTTGTTAATGATTGGACGGTCATTAATGCACCCGGTTTCATGGCCGATGCCGAACGTGACGGTACGCGTCAATCTAATTTTGCCATCCTTTCTTTCACTGAAAAGACCATTATCATTGGTGGAACGGGCTACACAGGGGAGATTAAAAAAGGTATTTTCAGTGCCTTAAATTACATCTTACCCCACCAGAAGAACGTACTAAGCATGCACTGTTCAGCGAATGTTGGTGAACAAGGAGATACCAGTATTTTCTTTGGGCTTTCAGGAACAGGAAAAACTACATTAAGTGCCGATCCTAACCGTAAATTAATAGGTGACGATGAACACGGTTGGTGTGCAGACGATACCATTTTCAATTTTGAAGGCGGTTGTTACGCAAAGGTCATCGATTTAAGTGCAGAAAAAGAGCCGGATATTTTCAATGCGATCAAACCGCATGCGATTCTTGAAAACGTCATTTTAAATGATGATAATACCATCGCTTTTGAAGACGCATCGATCACTCAAAATACCCGAGTAAGCTACCCTATTGAGCACATTCGCAATATTCAAGAAGGCTCTTTAGCGCACAACCCGAAAAACATATTCTTCCTAACGGCAGATGCCTACGGTGTACTCCCTCCTATCTCAAAGTTGACTCCAGGACAAGCAGCGTACCACTTTATTAGCGGTTACACAGCAAAAGTAGCTGGTACAGAGGAAGGTGTGACAGAGCCTAAGGCAGTATTCAGTGCATGCTTTGGTGCTCCTTTTATGCCTTTGCATCCTACGAAGTATGCCAGCATGCTAAGCGAGAAGATGACCAAAGCGGGTGTTAATGTTTGGCTTGTGAATACAGGCTGGAGCGGTGGCGGTTACGGTACTGGAAAGCGCATGAAGCTCAGTTATACCCGAGCGATGATCACAGCAGCTATGAATGGTGAGCTCGATCAAGTAGACTTTATTGAACACCCTGTTTTTGGTTTACAAATGCCAACAAGTTGTGCGGGTGTTCCTTCTGAATTATTAGATCCAAAACCAACCTGGTCTGACGCTAAGGACTATGATGAGGCTGCGATGGAATTGGCTCAGAAATTTGCAGAAAACTTCGAACAATTCAAGGCTGAGGCTAGTGATGAAATACTTGCTGGTGCTCCTAGAGTTCTAGCGATGAGCAAATAACTAAAAGTTATTTCAGCAATACATTCCCAGGTATCTTAATGGTGCCTGGGATTTTTTTTATGCATTGGCTAGCTGATCGGATATTCATTTAATCTAAAATATGTGGATTGTTCATCCTAGCGTAACGAATTAGCTTGGATAAAATCCTTATTTTATACAGTACAAAAACCTCTTTTATGACTACTGTAGATACTAGCACCGAAGCGACGAGAAAAATATTCGTACTTGACACTTCCGTGATTCTTTATGATCATAATTCTATTTATCATTTCGAGGAACACGACGTGGTTTTGCCTATATCTGTTCTGGAGGAACTTGATGAATTTAAGAAAGGGCACGACTCGAAGAATTATGAGGCTCGTGAATTCATTCGAACGCTGGATAAGATTACCGAAGGTGGCGATTTTACAAATTGGCTCCCAATCTCTGAACATAGAGACGGACGGATACAGATTGTTATGGACACCTCTCGAAGTGGAGGAACAGATGCTGAGAAGATTCTAGGTCGTAAAATGGACCATAAAATCATCAATGCAGCGCTCAATATTCGCGAGGACGAAGGTGGAAGACAGACTATTCTCGTCTCTAAAGACATCAACCTAAGGCTCAAAGCCAAGGCCCTTAATTTAGAGGCCGAAGACTATTTGACAGGAAAAATAAAGGATGTCGATGCGTTGTTTCACGGGAAATCGACTGTGGATATCCACCCTGATACCTTGAGTAATTTATATGATAAGAAACGGCTAGAAATCGAGCACGTTCAGGAGCAAAATCCAGATTTACATTTTTTTCCAAACAGCTACTACATCTTAAAGACTGAACAAAGCAGTGGGCTGGCTTACTACAATGCCGTTCATGGAACTTTAGACCATATTGATAAGCGCAGTGTCTATGGCATTAAACCTCGAAATGCAGAGCAAGCTTTTGCAATTCACGCTATATTAAACCCTGACATAAAGCTAGTTACTATTACCGGAATCGCGGGTACAGGTAAAACTTTGATTGCCTTGGCGGCCTCTATCGAACAGCGTAGAGAATTCAAACAGATCTACTTGGCTCGTCCGATAGTTCCTTTATCTAATAGAGATCTAGGGTTTCTTCCTGGAGATGCATCTGATAAGATTAGCCCATACATGCAGCCCCTATGGGATAACTTAAAATTGATAAAGAACCAATTTTCTGATCGAGACAAGGAATATAAGCAACTCGAGGAAATGGTTGAAAAAGAGAAGATTCTCATCACTCCTCTAGCCTATATCCGTGGTCGCTCTTTAGCTGATATCATTTTCATTGTGGACGAAAGCCAAAATTTAACGCCGCATGAAGTGAAGACGATTATTACTCGTGCAGGTGATGGAGCAAAATTTATTTTCACAGGTGATATTCGTCAAATTGATACGCCATATTTAGATGAACAGTCAAATGGACTCAGTTACCTCGTAGACAAACTCAAGGGAAGTGCCATCTACGCTCATGTTACTTTAGAAAAAGGCGAGCGATCAGAGTTAGCTAATCTTGCAAGTGAATTACTTTAAGTTTAAAATATCGGCACAATTTTTGATAGCAAATATCCAATAAACCTGATCACACCATGTCAAAAACTATCCTCTACACTGCCGTAACTTTAGACGGCTACATTGCTGCAAAAGATGGAAGCGTCGCTTTCCTAGACAACAAGAATTACGCTATACCTGAGGAGGACTATGGCTATGCAGCATTCTATAAATCTGTAGATGTCGTAGTTATGGGCTATAATACATATAAGCAGGTATCTGAGTTTGAAGGAGCGTATCCTTATCATGGCAAACGTAGTATCGTACTCAGTAATGACACTGCGGTTCCTAGTGTAGACGAAGGTGTTGAAATCCGCACGGAAGCAACGGCTGATGTTGTTCGAGAACTTCAGAAAGAGCATACGAACATTTGGATTATTGGAGGTGGAGCAACAAATGCACGTCTACATGAAGAAGGGTTGATTGACGAGCTTATTCTCACTTACATTCCGATAACGTTAGGTGAAGGAGTGCCTCTTTTTAGAGCTAATTCATCTACTTACGCTTGGAAGAATACCGCTACACGTAGCTATCCGAATGGACTTGTTCAAATGACGCTAAGCTTGGACAAAAGCTGATCAATCTGATGTTCTAGATCCTCAGTATCTCCATCGTTTTGTACCAGGTAATCGGACACCTTTGATCTTTCGGTGTCGGTTATTTGATGCTTCATGCGTTCTAAGACTTGCTCTAATGACCAGTCTGTATTTCTGCACAAGACTCGGGCAATACGTAATTGCTTGTCTGCAACTACACTAACAATAGAATCACAGCTAGGGTCTCTGGTCTCTATGGCCAAAGCACTTTCTTTGAATACCACTGGTGCATTTTGTTCACCTAGCCATGTATGAAAATCATTTCGAACTGCCGGATGCACAACAGCTTCCAGCTGTGCCTTAAGATGTGGATGGCTAAAGATTTGTTGGGACAGGTAGGACCTGTTTAATTGGCCATTACTATAGGCCTGATCAGAGAATAATTCCTTCAATTCAGAAATGATACCTTCATCTGTCTCCATAAGTTGTTTGGCTCGAACATCACTGTAATACACAGGAAATGAACGCCTTTCAAGCGATTCGCATAGCGTAGACTTCCCCGAGCCTATTCCTCCTGTTATACAAATTACTTTCGTTTCCATCTAGAACTTGAAAATAGGATAATTCGAAGGGTTTATGCGTAATACCTGAATATTTTTGGAGTTTGGAGTGAAGTCTACAAACACCTGCTGATCTAAATAGCGAATAGACACCTCCCCTAATTCATCCGCTGTAGATGCCTTTAATTCATCTGCCGGACCACTTAACCAAACCTCTATGGTATAAACGCGAGGGCCTTCACGCTGTTCAAATGTTATCTTTTTATCAGCCCAAACCGATGATTGGCCAAGAAGAATAATCTCATCAGTTGAAGTTTGTGCCCCATGAGGTACCCCTTGCATGGGAAAGGTCAAGCCCATCGCACCTGTCCATTCCCGATCATCTATTCGAATAAATGGGTCAGCGCTTTCAATCACACCTTGAGATCCTTTTATCTCCACCACTAAAGGCTCAATGTGCGGGTATTCCAGCCACTTCCACCCCTTAGGGAGGGTGAGTTTATTTAGACCTTTTACATCAACTGGTTTTAAAATTGAGATCGCTTCAGTACTTGGAAAAGTAACATACTCATCGATGACTTGTATCGACGAATTTCCAAATGCATCTGAAATAGACGGGAGTAAATCAGAACCCTTGACGCGAACTACACCCTGTTCGGTATTCCAAAGATCAGAAGGAACTCTGAGCACGGTGTTGTTAAGTTTTCGCAGACCTAATATGTTAATTCCCTGAGCAGCAACACGAACCTGCATGGTAGCATTGGTATCTAAAAGCCAAAGATCATCGACAATGCGAACATTAGAAACGACTGTGACATTCACTACACGTGCTGTGTCTGCATTACTTACTGTCATTACTAACCAGAATACGGCGGCTAGTGCAATGAACAACAGCGCGTCAGGTCGAAGTATGGATTTAAATCTAGACATAAAAAAACCGGCCACTTGGGCCGGTTTAAAAGTACTACTTATCTGCTTTCTGGTATTGAGCACTAAGCTCTTTACTCACAGAGCTTTTCTCAATTTTCAGTCGGCTATTTTCACTTTCGATGATTAGGAAGTTGTCGCCAACCTCTAGAATCTTTGCGTGAATACCGCTTGTAGTTACAATACGAGATCCTTTTTTAACCTCGGTGCGAAACTTCGCCTCCTCTTTTTGCTTCTTCATCTGAGGACGGAAGAAAAATAGATACATGACCAATAAGATCATGATAAATGGGAGGAAACTCATGATGCCGCCGCCTGGTGCAGCTTGTAGAAATAATGTCATTATTTAGCTTTTGCGATTACTTGTGAAGTAATATTCAACACTTTCGTTTGTGGAACTGCATTTGTAGTAAGTGTAACTCGCTTGTCTTGCTTACCAGCGCGACCAGAAGAGTTGAAACTCACTTTAATCTCGCCTGTCTCACCCGGTGCAATAGGTTGACGTGGCCAAACGGGAACTGTACATCCGCACGAACCTTGTGCATTCGAGATGATCAATGGTCCTTCACCTTCATTCTTAAAGGTAAATACGTGTTCTGCAACTACGCCTTCAGTGATTTCACCAAAATCGTGGAAGTTAGAATCGAATGAAATAACTGGAAGTGACTCCATCATTTCTTCACCTGCAGCCTCTGGCTGTGTGGTTTCGATACGATCCGCTGCATCATTACAAGCGACCATAGTTAAAGCGACTACTGCTGCTAACCAAACTTTTTTCATTGTTCGAATTGTTTTGTGTTATTCAATCATTCCGCGACCTACTTTTTGAAGTAAGCCTTCTTCCCGCAAATTAGCAACGATTTTATCAAGTATACCATTGATAAAGGAAGAACTTTTAGGTGTGCTGTATTGCTTAGCAAGATCTAAGTACTCGTTCAAGGAAACTTTGACTGGAATCTCATCCATTCCACGCCACTCAGCGATACATAGTTTCATGAGTAATACATCAGTTCGAGCGATACGATCACTTTCCCAATTCTTACTCTTTTCCTTGATTCTTGCAACGCTATCCTCTGCGTATTCAAAGTATTTACGCATCAAATATGGGCCAAAGGCTGCATCATCCTCATCTTTAAACAATCTTGGAATGACCAATTCTGACTTTTCTTCACTCCAACTTGAAATTACTTTAGCCGACATCATCTGTGCAGCATCTAAATCATCGCTCCATTGTGCATGAATGTCCTCGTAAATATCATGGATGAATTCATTTTCAGCAATGTACTCTTGGTACAACTCTTTTAAGAAGCGCTTCTGGCTAGGTTGTGAATTACCGTCTTGTATGAATTGGTCAAAACGTTCACTATTGTAAATCTGATCCCAAAGTTTCGAGAAATGCTGACCATAATCTGACCAATCGACGTTAGATCCTTCGATCAAGGTGGAAAGAGCTCCATTGAGCTCACACATTTCAAAGAAGGGAATGTTTACAAACTTCTCTAGACGTGCCGCATGCTCCTCATCAGCCATATTGCGCTTTTGGACGAACTCTAATTTCTCCTTAGCTAGCTTGTGAAGACGTAAGAAAGCACTGATGTCCCATGCAAATAGCACATGTACCTCCTCGATTGATTTCTGTAAATTTTTCAAAAGTGACGCTGCACCTATCTCGTTATCAAGAGCATGGGCATAGAGGTGGTGCAACACTTTGATTCTTATGTGTCTTCTTGTAATCATAAAATTGAGGGTAAATCATACAGTTCCCGGGAAAACCGAACTAGTTTCATCAAACTGGTGTTATTTTTGGGATACCGCATGCAAAGAGCTTTATTCTTGCTGCAAATATACACACGTCTTGACGCATATCCTTAAATGAACGCTCTAAAAAATCTCAATCCATATCTTCTAAAATACAAGGGACTGCTCGGAGCGGGTGCATTCTTTGTGATTATATCGGTGATTTTCAAGCTCTTTCCGGCTCTTTTAATCAGAAATAGCTTTGACACTATTGCCACTGTTATAGAGGACTACAAACTGGGTAACGTGCAGAATGATGCTGTTCGATGGGAACTGATTCGCTATGGACTTTACATCATCGCCTCAGCCATATTACAAGGAACCTTCATGTATTTTATGCGCCAAACCATCGTCGTGATGTCAAGACATATTGAATACGATCTGAAAAACGTAGTGTTTGATCAATATCAGAAGCTCACGGCGAGCTTCTTCAAAAGAAACAATACTGGAGATTTGATGAATCGAATTTCTGAAGATGTAAGCAAAGTAAGAATGTATGTTGGTCCCGCCATCATGTATGCTCTGAATACCGGGTTTACGATCATACTCGTCATCTCTATAATGATCAGCGTAAGTCCAAAGCTAACCCTTTTAACACTGATCCCTCTACCCTTCCTGGCATTCTTGGTGTATAAAGTTGCGAATCTAATCAACCGCCGCTCGAAACGAGTACAAGAGCAATTGTCCGACTTAAGTACGTTCGCGCAAGAATCGTTTGCGGGGAACAGAGTCATTAAGGCATACCACAAGTGGCCGTGGTTCGCTGCCAATTTTAAAGAGCAAGCTTTGGAATATCGTTCAGTAAACGAAAAGCTATTCCGTGTAAACGCAACCTTTCAACCACTTATGATTTTGATGGTGGGTCTAAGTACCTTGATCACCATATTCGTAGGAGGACGTCTGTATTTCGCTGGAGAAGTATCCGCAGGGAACATCACAGAGTTCATTTACTATGTGAACCTACTGACTTGGCCTATTGCTTCTATTGGGTGGGTAACCAGTCTAGTACAAAGTGCAGCAGCATCCATGCAACGCTTGGACGAATTCCTACATGAAGAACCTGATTTCACCTCCGGAGAGTACAAACCGGACACTTTTAAAGGGCACATTGCCTTTCAGAATGTTAGTTTCACCTACCCAAACAGCGGAATACAAGCACTTGACAACGTAAGTTTTGAGGTGTTGCCCGGTCAAAGCCTGGGTATCTTAGGCAAGACCGGTTCGGGAAAAAGTACTATCGCTGCACTAGTGGTGCGTCAATACGACCCTTCAGAAGGTACAATTTTGATAGATGGTGTAGATTTAAAAGATTGGCATCTACCAACCCTGAAGTCTTATCTAGGGTGGGTTCCCCAAGAAGCATTCTTGTTTAGCGATACCATTGCAAATAACATTGCCTTCGGAATGGAGCGTACCGATATGGACCAAGTACAAAAAGCATCTATGGCCGCCGGGGTCCATGAGAATATAATCGAGTTCCCGAAACAATACGACACTAGAGTTGGAGAACGTGGGATTACCCTGAGTGGAGGGCAAAAGCAGCGTGTAAGCATTGCTCGAGCTCTAGTAAAATCGCCTAAACTGATGGTTTTTGATGATTGCTTGAGTGCCGTAGATACAGAAACAGAAGAACTCATCTTATCCAACATCAAAAAAGCAACTGCATCCGTAAGTTCATTGATTGTAGCCCACAGAATTTCTTCGGTCAAGCACTGCGAACAAATCATTTGTCTCGAAGACGGACGAATGATTGAAAGTGGTACACACGAGGAACTAGAGTCTGCTGGAGGGCATTATTCTGAGCTCATTGCCCTACAAATAGATGCGAACTTCACTGAGGACTAGCACACTGTCCTTTGTTAATTACTTTTTTAGCTATTCACCTTTCCTTCTCGTACTTTTGAGTTGTAAAATGAAGGTTTCACGATGGGGAGAATTATTGCGATTGCCAACCAAAAAGGTGGTGTAGGAAAAACAACAACTGCAGTCAATCTAAGTGCTGCTCTTGGAGTTTTAGAAAAGAAAGTCTTATTGATCGATGCCGACCCGCAAGCGAACGCTACTAGTGGTCTCGGTATAGATTATGATAATGCTACTCAAGGGACGTATGAGCTTATTGAAGGTGCAGTTTCAGCAAAAGAGCTCATCCGTGAAACCACTGCTACAAATGTAAGTATCATCCCAGCACAACTAGATTTAGTTGCCGTGGAACTAGAGATCATTGACCAACCTAAGCGTGAGTCTTTTCTTGCGCGCGCACTGGCGGATGTTGTAGACGATTACGACTATATTATTATCGACTGTGCTCCTTCATTAGGCTTAATTACTTTGAATGCACTTACTGCTGCGCATGGCGTTCTTGTTCCTATTCAATGCGAGTACTATGCACTTGAAGGTTTGGGAAAGCTACTAAATACCATTAAAAAGGTACAAGAGATTCACAATGATGATCTTGAAATACAAGGGCTGCTGCTGACGATGTTCGATCGTAGGTTGCGCTTATCCAATCAGGTGGCTGATGAGGTTAAAAATCACTTTGATGGGATTGTCTTCGACACCATCATCCACCGTAATATAAAATTAAGTGAGGCCCCTTCACATGGAGAAAATATTATCGCTTACGATGCAGGTAGTACAGGCGCAGAGAATTATCTTACTTTAGCGCAGGAATTAATCGCTAAACAAGGCTAATTATGGCGAAAAGAGCAATGGGTAAAGGCCTGTCGGCTATTTTAGGAGACGAAGTAGCTAAGGTGAATAAAGTCACTGATTCTGGCGCTGAAAAGCTTGTAGGAACTATCGCCATGATTCCTGTTGAAGCGATCTCCACCAATCCATTCCAACCGAGGTCACACTTCGATAATGACGCACTGGTTGAACTCGCACAAAGCATATCAGAAGTCGGTATTATCCAGCCTATTACAGTACGTAAAAATGGTTTGAATTTTGAGCTCATTTCTGGTGAACGCCGTTTCAGAGCTTCTCAAATCGCAGGACTTACTGAAATACCTGCCTATGTCCGCTTGGCCGATGACCGTCAACTTCTAGAATTAGCGATCGTAGAGAATCTTCAGCGTGAAGATTTAGACCCTATCGAGATGGCGTATTCTTGTAAAAGAATGATGGAAGAGCTAGGGCTTACGCAAGAAAATGTAGCGCAACGCCTAGGCAAAGGCCGCTCCACCATTACCAATTTCTTGCGTTTACTAAAGCTTCCAGCGCTTATACAAGCAGAACTACGCGACATACATAGACACGAATCTATGGATGAGAATGGTGACGGTTCGTCAACCGCCCTATTCACCATGGGGCATGCTCGTGCTCTTTTGAATGTTCCTGAAGAAAGTATGCAGCTTGAGCTTTATAAGAAAGTACTGAAGGATGGACTAAGCGTGCGTCAGACTGAGAAGTTAGCGAAGGCACTGAAAAACCCCACGCCAAAGCCTGTTGCCGTTGAGAAGCCTGAAGCACTCGAGACGCTAGAACGTCAGCTAAAAGGATTCTTTAAAGCCCCAGTAGCGATACAACGGAACGCCCACGGTAAAGGGAAGATTCAAATTTCGTTTGCTTCTGATGAGCAGCTTGAAGAAATAATCACAAAACTGAATGAATAGATTGTGGCTTGTTTTCGTTTGCTGTGCAGCGCTTTTTTCAATGAATGCGCAGTCCTTATCGGAAGAGCACGTTGATGTTCATCTTGATACGAAAGCAAAGCACAATATAAAATTGGCCACCACACTCGCACTGATCCCAGGAGGTGGGCAAGTTTACAATCGCAAATATTGGAAAGTGCCCATTGTTTGGGGCGCTATCGGAGGTACGGGGTATTACTACACGATGCTCAATGGGAATTTTCGTGAGTACAAGTCCGTATTAGAATTTATCATCGAACGACCTGACCTAGAGACTAAAGACGCTCTAGAATCTGCTGCTCCTGAGTTGTTCAGTGCTGTGCCCTCCCCCTTTTATCAAACGACAAGAAATGGTGTGGCAAATGAAGCAATTGGCTATATGGATCAGCTACGCACGCAACGAGAATATGCCTTTTTTGCAATTTTTGCTGTGTATGGTCTTAGTATTCTAGATGCCAATATAGACGCGCACCTCTTTGATTTTGACGTGAGCGATGACTTATCGTTTCAACCCGTTTTCACCAGTCCCGCATGGACACCAAACATTCCGGTTGCCACCCCTGGACTGAAACTTACACTAACACTACCATGAATATTGCAATCGTCGGATACGGCCGCATGGGTAAAGCTATAGAAAGTATTGCCCTAGAGCGTGGACATACTATCACATACATCAACAACGGCACCCCTTTAGATTCGGAGCAACTATCTGCTTGCGATGTGGCGATCGAATTCAGTAGACCTGAAGTGGCCTTTTCAAACATTACCACCATTCTACAACTAGGCGTCCCCGTAGTGAGCGGAACGACAGGATGGCTAGCGCATAAATCTATAGCAGATGAAACCGCCGTCGCGAACAGTACAGGGTTTATTTACGCTTCCAATTTCAGTTTAGGTGTAAACCTGTTTTTCATTGCAAATGAGAAACTTGCATCATTAATGAACGCTCACAAGGCATATGTACCCAAAGTTCATGAGATTCATCACACCGGCAAAAAGGATGCACCATCAGGAACGGCGATCACTGCGGCCGAAGGTATCTTACTTAAGTACCCAGAACTATCTGGATGGACTATGGAAAATGATGAGAACTCATTAGCGATTTCCGCAGAACGTAAAGACCCTTACTGCGGAACACATGTTGTGAGCTATGAAAGCGAGATTGATACGATCACACTTGCCCACGAAGCTCATAACAGAACTGGTTTTGCCCTCGGCGCTGTTATCGCTGCAGAATGGGTACCCGGTAAAGAAGGCAGTTTTAGCATGCGCGACGTATTAGGGCTATAGGCTTTCACACTATTATAACAACTTTGACCCAATTTTAACTGTAGTTTTCCCACATGGAATTTATCGTATTTATCATTGCCCAAGCCGTTTGGTTCGGAGCCATTTCTTGGAAATTTTTTGTAGCCGCTGATCGCAAAGCATGGGAAGCCTTTGTCCCCGTCTACAACACCTTTGTTCTCGTTAAAATCACGCAACGTCCAGTCTACTGGGTCGTTTTGTATTGCATTCCAGTCGTTGGTGTAGTCATGGGAATCATTATGATCTACGAATTATTGCATGTCTTCAAGTTTAGAAAGACCTGGCAAACAGCTGCGGTAATGGGTTCCATGGGACTGTACTTGGGATATTTGAATTACAAGGAAAGTTTGAAATACTGGGGCCGTGATGATGCATATATTAAGAAAAACCTAGGTGAAGGTGTCAACAGTATCTTTTTTGCGATCGTCGTTGCTACAGTGATTCGTTCTACAACATTTGAGGCGTACACAATCCCAACGAGTTCTATGGAAAAGAGCTTAATGGTTGGTGACTTCTTATTCGTTTCGAAAATGCACTATGGAGTTCGTGTTCCAATGACGCAGCTTTCGTTACCACTGGTTCACAATAAGGTGCCGTTTTTAGGGGTACCGAGCTATGTTACTTGGCCACAGATTCCTTATTTGAGACTACCGGCTTTTGATCCTGTCGAGGTTGGTGATCCAGTCGTTTTCAACTATCCTATGGATAACATGCCTACGGATAAAAAGGAAAACTACGTGAAGCGTTGCGTAGGTACCCCGGGAGATAGCTTGGAGATTGTCGATACCAAGGTTTTTGTGAATGGCAATGCCTTTGACTTCCCTGATCGCGCATATCCTCAATTCTTGTATTACGTCAAGACGAATGGACAAGGCTTCAATAAGAAGCAACTCAAACGAGATTTCGACATTAACTATTTGACCTCTGAAGAACAACGCGTCTACCCTACGGATCAGGATGTTTATCAGCGCACAGCGGATGAATACATCATGTTCTTACAAGAGCGCCATATCGAGCAAATGAAGTCCATGCCTAATGTGGTTAATATTTGGCCTGTGATTGCGCATCGTTCTGATGTAAAGACCGATGAGTCGTTACCTGCTGGTTTACTAGAAATTCAAGAAGGCCAAGCAAAAGAAATATTGTTCCCGAATCCAGATACAGGTCATGGCGAGCGCCCGTACGAGGATACTTGGGATAATTTCGGACCAATTTTTATCCCGAAGGCAGGCGTGACAGTGAAGTTGACGCCCAAAAATTTCGACAGCTATCGTAGAATAATCGGAGAATATGAGGGACATGATTTGAGAAAATCACAAGACGGAAGCATCGAAATCGATGGAGAACCAGCAAGTGATTACACCTTTGAAAAGAATTACTACTGGATGATGGGTGATAACCGTCACAATAGTTTGGACTCAAGGAAATGGGGCTATGTTCCTGAAGATCATATCGTAGGAAAGCCTGTATTCATCTGGATGAGCTACGATAAGCACGGAAAAGGAATGGATAAAATTCGTACCGATCGGGTATTTACCACTGTCGGAGGTGAAGGCGAACGCAGAAGTTACTTCTGGTACTTCATCGCATTGGTAGGTGTGTACCAGGTTGTCCAATTCATCCGCCGTAAAAAAGCAGCCTAATGCACGTATTGCTTTCTACGGCCTACTTCCCCCCTACTATCTGGCTTGCACACATTGTGCAATCAGAACAATACAGTTTGGAGGCCTGTGAGCGTTTTCAAAAGCAGAGTTATCGTTCGAGAATGTTAATCCACGGTCCGCATGGTCTGCAGACCCTGTCTGTGCCCGTGGACAGAAAGGTCAAGGAAATCGCTAATGTTCCTATCAGCTACCATGAAAATTGGATCCAAGATCATCTTCGAGCGATCGAAACGGCATATGCAAATGCCCCCTTTTTTGAAGTGCTTTTTGATGATGTCAAAACACTTCTTGAAAAGCGATATTCGACGCTCTGGGAGCTCAATCTTGCGACCCATGAGTTGTTTTTAGATTGGCTCGAACTCCCTTTAGAGGTCCAATTCACCGATGAATTTTCTCTAGAGACATTGCTTAAAGACAGGCGTAGCCTGCATCCGAAGCAATCCACCGGAATCTATTTTCCCGAATATCACCAAGTTTTTAAACATAAAAATGGTTTCCTAGACAACTTGAGTGCCTTGGATCTGTTCTTTAACTTAGGGCGTAGTTCATGGGACTACCTAAATGAATTGGCCCTAGACTGACCTAGTTAAGAACACAGAAGACCAAAAATGAACCTATCCTTTAATAAGAACGAGGACGAACTTAAACTACTCGTCTCTGAACTACAGCATCGTCAAGCCCAAGTTGAAAAAGGCGGTGGCGAGAAAAAACTTCAAAAACAACGCGACCAAGGAAAGATGACCGCTCGAGAGCGCGTTTCTTTTTTAGTAGATGCTGACAAGCCTTGCTTAGAGATTGGCTCGTTTGCTGGGGA
Organism: uncultured Schleiferiaceae bacterium; assembly: GCA_965656315.1. Lineage (GTDB taxonomy): Bacteria > Bacteroidota > Bacteroidia > Flavobacteriales > Schleiferiaceae > UBA10364. The sequence continues at coordinate 120,811 of CBFHKC010000003.1, forward strand.
TGGAATGTATCAGGAATATGGCGGTTGCCCAGCAGGTGGAGTTGTCGTTGTACTCGCTTTCGTGAGCGGTAAGCAATGTATCATTGTTGCCAATGATGCCACTGTAAAAGCAGGTGCTTGGTTCCCTATCACGGGGAAGAAAAACTTGCGCGCTCAACAAATCGCTTTAGAAAACCACACACCCATCATCTATTTGGTGGATAGCGCTGGAGTGTTCCTTCCCTTACAAGATGAAATCTTTCCGGACCGCGAACATTTCGGACGCATTTTTAGAAATAATGCGGTGATGAGTTCACTCGGTATTCCTCAGATCAGTGCCATCATGGGAAGTTGTGTTGCAGGTGGCGCTTATTTGCCGATCATGAGCGATGAAAGTATCATCGTTAAGGACTCAGGAAGCATATTCCTTGCAGGCTCTTATTTAGTCAAAGCAGCGATCGGAGAAGATGTAGACAATGAAACCTTAGGTGGCGCGGATACGCATTGCGATTTAAGCGGAGTGACCGACTATAAAAGTGAAAACGATCAAGAAGCTTTAACCACCATAAAAGGACTTGTTGATAAAATGGGCGCCTTCAGTAAAGCTGGTTTTGATCGTAGCGCTCCTCTTCCTCCTATGCGACCTACCCGCGAAGTATATGGGCATGTTCCGCACGACGGTAAGCCTTTCGATTCTATGCGCATTATCGAATGTATTGTAGATAAGGAGAGCTGGCAGGAATACAAGGAAACTTATGGCAAGACGATCATATGCGGCTATGCACGAATCGATGGCTGGTCTGTTGGAATCGTTGCAAATAACCGTGAAGTAAGCAAGAACGCTAAAGGTGAAATGCAATTCGGCGGCGTGATTTACAGCGACAGCGCAGACAAGGCAGCCCGTTTTGTAGCCAATTGTAACCAGAAACACATTCCGTTGGTCTTCCTTCAGGATGTAACTGGATTTATGGTCGGCAGCAAAAGCGAACATGGCGGTATCATTAAAGATGGTGCCAAAATGGTAAATACCGTGGCAAACAGTGTTGTCCCAAAATTCACTGTGATTGTGGGAAATAGCTATGGGGCAGGTAACTACGCAATGAACGGTGCTGCATACGATCCTAGACTCATGCTTGCTTGGCCAAACGCAAAACTTGCAGTAATGGGTGGAGCGCAGGCCGCAAAGGTGCTTTTACAGATTGAAAAATCACGTTTAAAAGGCAGCGGAAAGGAATTGACTCCAACGGAACTTGAGGAGTTGAAGAAAGAAATTGAAGCTCGATACGAACGTCAAACAAGTCCTTATTATGCTGCGTCACGCCTATGGGTAGACGCCGTAATAGATCCTGCTACTACCCGTGAATGGCTTAGTTACGGCCTTGAAATGGCAAATAATAACCCCGAGATGAAACGCTACAATCCCGGTGTAATTCAGACATAAATGAAAAAACTACTACTGCTTTTACTATTGGGAATTACTTTGTCCGCCATCGGGCAAAATACATCCTTCGTAACGAAGAACATGACTGCTGAATATGTGGGCCAATTCAATCCGAAGGCTCCGGCAGAAATGATCAGCTACATGTATCCCACGAGTGCTCCAGTGCCTGGAGGAGACAGCTACAAAAGCTTCTTGATGACTCAAAAGCAGCAGCAGAACTTCAGGAGCTTTCCTGCACCTGCAGCAGCATCAAAAACAAGCACAGCTACAGCTCCTACTGCAGGCTATGGTACATCTATCTATCGTTATACCCCACAGGGCAATCCTTTTGACTTTACTGGTGGAATACCTAATGATAACGCCATGGCCATTAGCAAAGATGGCATTCTTTGTGCTGCTGTGAACTCCGTGTTTTGGGCGAAAGATTTGAATACCGGAGAACTGTTAATGCCTGGTCCTCTTGGTATACGTTCACTTCAACAAATGGCTGGTGGTACGAGTTTCGAAAACTATTATGATCCAAAGCTCATCTATGACCCGACTTTAGACCGTTTTGTTTTAGTATTCTTAAAGGACAATGATGCTGCCAACAGCCGTATAATCGTTTGTTTCAGTACTAGTAATGATCCAACTAAGCCTTGGAACGTATACCGTCTCAATGGTAATCCACTTAACAATAACCGTTGGACAGATTTCCCTGCGATTGCATTAACTGAAACAGGTCTCGTCGTTACGGCCAATCTTATCATTCCGAATGTGAGTTGGCAAGTCGGATTTGACGGCTCTGTGATTTGGCATCTTGATAAGTCTGCGGGTTTTGCAGGAGGTGATGTGAATGCTACAGTGTATACTCAGATTAAACACAATGGATCGTTTACTCGAAACCTTCATCCGGTCAGAGGTCATGACAACATTAGCGATCGCTTACAGTTTCTCTCCAATCGAAACTTTGATTTACAAAACGACACCATATTCCTGATCACGTTAAATGAAAGCGCAAACGATACTACCATCAGTACGCAAGCATTAGTTGCTAGCATGCCTTATGGGGTACCGCCGAATGGAAAACAAGCAGATACAGATACTACGGATGCTACTAAAGGACTTCAAACAAATGATGCTCGTGTATTAGGCGCCATCCAAAAGGACGACTGGATCCAATTCGTAAGTACTACCGCGCATGGAGCAAATAGCAACGCTGGGATTTACCATGGATTTATTGACGGAGCGAGCTCTTCCAGTCCCAAAGTAAGTACACGTGTGCTAAGCCATCCTGTAAGGGATTATGGCTATCCAAATATTGCTTGGTCTGGAGTACATCCCAAGCAGATTCAGTGTTTGATCGGATTCAACTTCACTTCTATAGATGGACACCCGGGTGTCGCTGCGGTCCAGCTTGGAAACGATACTACCTTCTCTGACGTCGTTTTACTCAAGGAAGGAACTACGCATGTGGACCGCCACAGTGATAGTTACGAGCGCTGGGGCGACTATTTTAGTATTCAAAACAAATACGACAAAGACGGTTCGCTGATACCTAGTGAAGTGTGGATGGCCGGTTTCTATGGCGATGGACCAGCTCAGAACAGAACATGGATTTCACAAGTGTTTGGTAACGATACGATAGTGCCCCTGCATGCTGATGGAGGTATCCTTTTCCCGAATCCTGTGGTGGATGGTATGGATGTTACGGTCCAATTCAATCTCGATGACGAGCAAGAAGTTTCAGCGGCGTTGTTTTTCGAAAATGGCCAATTCATCCAAAATCTCTCATCACGCACACTTCCGGCCGGCCCCTCAGAGCTCTATGTTGACATGACCGGTTTAGCGAGCGGTGTGTATATTATTCGAATTGAAGGCACGAATGGATTGAGCAAGATTGAGCGTATTGTAAAAATCTAACGTCGCAAATTGTACCTTTTACGTACGCGATGAGTGATTACCTCTGATTTATTCTTTGGAATGGTTTTTGTTTTAGTATATTACCACTAACCAAATCAGAATACTATGTTTGAAAAATTCAGATCTACCGACAAACCGGTAAACGTAATTGAGGGATTACCTCACACACAACTTGAAGAATCTCCAACTGACACATCTCTTGAAGAGCTCTTCAACTAAGCTTTAATTTTATTCTGCCTCCCTCATCAAAGGGGGGCATTTTATTTTTTACGGAAATAGTACATCACACCGTAAATCAAGGTGCTAGTACCAATACTCACAAATGCTATAGCTGGACTAATCTTCCCGGCGCTTGACATCATATACAAGCTTACTCCTAACGAGAATATGGTCATAACAATCAAGGAAACTACTAAACTCCTTCGATCGTGCTTACCTGCCCAGTCGTAAAAAATCACTGGTGCGATTCCTATGCCCAGCGCCTTAAAGGTCACTACTATATCTTCAATGCGCTCAAAGTACAACGCTATCAATAGAGCGAAGATCCCCACACCTACTAAGGCAAAACGTATTCTACGGATACCAACAGAAGCACTTTCCCCCTTCTTAGGGAATAAATCATTCGTCACATTCAAGCTGAGCAAGAACAAATAGGTATCCGAGGTAGAAAGAATGGCCGCGAAGAAAGCAATCAAAACAAAAATTTGAAACTCTGGCGGGACCAATTCTGTAAAGGTTCGCAGCACCATCATTTCAGCATGTTCATTAGCTACAGCACCCGTAGCAGGAAACGAGGAACGAGCAATCAGTCCTACATACGTTAAGGCAAAGGTCAACATAATGTTTACGCCTGCTCCCACTGCAAAGCTTTGCTTCACGACAGTTTCATTTTTCATGGCAAAGACCTTTTGCCAATAATCCTGTGTGGCAAAGGGCGTTAAAACCCCTAATAGTAGAAAGGCCACGATATTCACTGGTCCAGCATTAAACGGCTCGTACATCTCCGGTGGTACATCTCCCCCCTTATTCAAGGTCAGGGCGACAAGAATGAGTACTAAGAAAATTACGATGAACTGAAAGATGTCTGTTTTGACTACTGAGCCGAAACCACCTACAAGGAGGTAAATAAGAACGGTGATAAGCATCCCCAGTTTTGCGAGATTTACGGAAACGCCCCCGAGCTCATTTAATAAGTTTGAGCCTACTAAGAGTTGAGTACTCAACAAACCGACGTACCAAACGAAAATCACCCCAATAACTAGACGCGCTGTTTTGCGCCCGTAGCGAAAAACAAAATAATCCGTTAGCGTAAAGAATTGATGTTGTAATGAAAGTCGATATAACTTTAAAGAAAACGGTATAAACAACAAGAAACCAAGGGTGTACCCGATGAATATCCAAGCAGCGCTAATCCCATAGATATACACAAAGGATGTGTATACCATCAAGGTAACTGCGCTAACAAATGTTCCGCTCAAAGTCATAAGAGACGGGAAAAATCCCATATTCCTCCCCCCTAATGCAAAATCGTCTACACTTTTTGTGGAAGTCATTCTACCAAGCAATATCCCAATAAGAGTAAAGCCTATTAAAACGGCCCATAAAAGTGTGGAACTAATCATAAGTACTTATTTATCAGAGGTAAGTGACTTTTTCGCATTACTTGATGGCACGCTGTATATCTGCCCTAAGACGCCTATCATGGTGCCTTGATAAGAATCGTCTAGAGTTGAATACACTTCTGCATACGAGAGCAGATACATCTCATGGCGTTCAACTCGTATTAAAAATTCGCCGAGGTTCTTTGCACCTAAAACCTTACCTACTTTGGCCGCAAAATTCCCTTCCGCGGCTTCTCGATCTAGCTGTTTTGCAAACAGAGTATTCGCTTTATTCTGATAATCCTGTACTTCAGGATTCATCATATATGCCAATGCACCGAGCGCTAAAACGAGGAGTAGTTTTGTAGTTGATTTCATAGGTTTCTACCCATTATGAAGTGTCTCTGTTATTGACAATCTGCTGCCGTCGTGCCTTCCTTACGGTGCGCTAGTGTTGCATTACTCGTAACTAACTCTAAAACGTTACAGTCACAATCAAAAACTGGATACGCTCTTAAGTGATTGCCAAAGTTTAAGTCAATATCGATCGTATCTCCGTCCATTACCCAAACGTGTGGGTTTGGAATAGCATCAGCGATCGTACCAAAGGTTCCTGTTGTAGAATAAATGGTATACTGAAGACTATCTGTAAACTCGTACATGGTATTGTTATAATCTTCCAAAACCCAACGCCCCTGTATAGTACATTCTTCTTTCGTAGTACAACTCGCTAGAGCTGTGACGCATGCTGCTACAATCAATAATTTCTTCATGTGTTTTTTGATTTTAAAGGATAAGATTACTGCTGAGCAATCCTTACGAATATAAGGAATTGTTAAAAGGAAAGTGATCATTGCTCGTAAACACCGAACCAATTCTGTTACAAGCCGTTATCAAAGAAATACAGAATATGAAGCGTACTTCTTCTTTTTGGGTACTTGTATTATTCATACTTGGTACGTCACAACTCGGGGCACAATGCTCATACACACTTAGGTTACTCGATTCATTTGGTGATGGCTGAAATGGCAACTCTATCGCCGTAACTACCACAGCTGGTGGCACCTTAAGTTTCACCTTGACCGGCGGACTATACACCATTACGGATACCATATCTACTTGCCCAGCTCTTAATGCAAACTTCACATTTAACATCATCTCTTCTGGTGCCAATGGCATGCTCGTATCCTTCTTTGCTACGGTAACCGGGAATCAAGGGCTCATTTGGGATTGGGGTGACGGCACGCAAAGCAGTACGTTAGCAGCTAGTATTTCGCATCAGTACCCCACGGTCAGTCTTAATTACACCATTACATTAAAAGCCTTCAATGACTGTGGCGACACGATCACTGTTGTGAGGACGCTCAATGAAGTGGGTGTTAACGAAAATATGTTATCTGATATTCAAATGTATCCCAATCCGAGTTCAAATGCTTCCGTTAAAATTGAGTTCACCCAAACCAATTCCGGTACCTTTAAACTCTTCGATCCTTCAGGCAGATATATTCGATCGGGTAGATTCAACAACCAGTCAAGCTTTGATTTACCCATTCAGGAGTTAGCTCCTGGAACCTATGTCTTGCGCATTAGTACATTACGTGGGACCTTTTCCGAACTCCTATTTAAGCTCTAATCAAAGCCCATTACCAGAGGTATACAAAAGACCAATTATGATGACATAATTGGTCTTTTGTATTGGTCGGGATGACAGGACTTGAACCT
>CBFHKC010000004.1:0-12771 GCA_965656315.1 uncultured Schleiferiaceae bacterium
AGAGCGGAGGAGCAGATTTGGTTGAAGGATAGCTGGAATTGGACCACAAGGCAAAATTCTGCCAGTGGAGGTCTTTCTTATAATTCCTTAGAGCCAATTGTGAATTCTGGAGCAGACGGTTGGCATAGATTTTCCAAAAGCTATGCACAGATGCCACGCGATTATCGTTCGTCTTCTCCTCGATCGGACCTGAGACTTCATACTGGTATAGGTGGCGGACAGGTCTTTGGTATTACGGCACTCTCACCGATAGATTCAAACAAGCAATTATATATCGATTATCTTCGAAACAATACCTTGGGATTGTTTCGCAATGAAGGAACGGATGGCCATGAATTACATTTTTCGGTGAAGCAACGAGACCCATGTAATATCAGGACGCAAGCGAATTTGGAGGTGACTTATTTCAATTCGAGATCAGGTCAGAACGGAGGGTTGTCTTCTCCGACGCTATTCGAGAGCAATGTACCTACGCTAAGGCGGAATTTCGCCGTTAAAGATGGTGTTGGGACGCTTTTCGAGGAGGAGTTAGATATTAAGTATTGGACAAGGTTGGAAGCATTGGGTTCTCCAAATTTGAATGGGAGTATTTCTTTTAATACAAAGAGTTGGGCGATTAATAATTCTAGCTCGGCAGACGAATACTTCTGGGACAGCACAGGTACATCTCCATTGGTAATGCAGCGTACTTTGAGATATTCAGATTCTTTGAGGTTAACCAAGGCACAGGTGGACTTAACACATAGCCTCGTATTCAATAGTCCAATAAGACGGTCTTTCCATGGTTTTATGACGACTAGTTTGGCGATGGGGTTAGAACATTTGCAGAGCAATTCCTTGGGATGGGATGGATTTAGAGTTGATTCGGTCCATTATACGGAGGCGTTTGATTCAGATGTTTTACCGTTTGTTCGAGGGCGTATCATGCTTGGGAACAAGTCCGTCCAAAATTTTAAATATCGGGCCATATTCAATTTCAATGCCTTGGGATACAATGCCGGTGCATTTGATGCTTCCTTTAGTGCTAAGTACTCCTCTATTCCAGGGGATCTATCGTTACAATGGAATATTCTCCGACAACCACAGATGTATCGTTTTGAGCAGTTATACGGGTATTCGTACGACTTAAGAAACATTGATGTGCCCTATTATAAAAATGAGGTGAAAACACATTGGGTATCCGGTAACAAATGGAAAAAGGAAGGGGTATTATACGGTGCACAGATGAGCGGTATGCGCTATCTCGAATCCTTTGACCAATTAGCTACTTGGGACGGGATGTACGGTCGAGTTCAGTTTGGTGTGAGTAGTGATAAAGAAGGTTGGAATGCCTGCGTGCAAGGGTATGGTGCTTATAAATCTTCGATAGGAGGCTTTGCCACGCCAAATTGGGGTGGATTCACAGAGGTGAATTATAAAACCAGTATTGGTAAGAGGTTCGATTGGAAAGCGGGTATTAACGTAAGTGTCGAAGATGCATTCTATACACCAAACTATTTGGTAGGTGTGCCTATCTGGGCGTTGCAGTCCGATCATTTGGCAGGTACTTATCCGTGGGCGACAGCGTACTTTGAAGCGCGCATTGCAAACTTTATTGGCGGTGTTCGTGTAATCAATGCTTTGGAAGGACTTGCTCCTTATAACTATTACGCTTTTGGTAGCACTCCAAGATCGGATCGTTGGATCCAATTGAGCGCTCGTTGGACCTTGTTCAACTAGGTCTTCTGTGGCGGCTTCTTCGCTGCTGGGAAAAGTATATTGTTTAGAATCAAACGGTACCCTGGGCTGTTGGGGTGATCTTTGAGATCTGTTGGAGGATCGCCTACTCTATGCTGGTAATCTTCCGGGTCATGGCCGCCGTAAAACGTCCAGAATCCATCATCTACTGCGCCGTGTATGTAGCGCGCATGCTGATCGACCACGTTCGTTCCGAGTACCGTAGTAGAAGTCTTAAGCACATCTTTTGAGAAAGCGGTTGTTTGTCCGTAAAACGAGGAAACAAGGTCGGTGTGATTTTGAACTAAAATCGTGGGAATCACATCATATTTGGCCGAGAAGTCAAACAGCTCGAAATAATCTTGTTCCTCTTTCATTCTGCGAACGCGTTGTTCTGTTATATCTATGTCAGAGTATTCATAGCGAAGAGGATTGGTCACCAAAGAGAAGTCTTTAAATGCAAAGCACGCATCGAAGTTTAAACCATATTCTGCACCAGCATCCATAGGATCGCCATCGAACATCGATTCGCATATATCTAAGCCGGTTGCTGCAAGTGCAATATCGTAGGAATCTGTTGCCGAACACATGGCAAATAAAAAGCCACCTTCACTAACGAAGCGGGAGATACGCTGTGCAACGGCTCCTTTCTGTTCGCTTACTTTGGAATACCCGAGGGATTTTGCCTGGGCCTCGAAAGCGGATTTTTGATTAATGTACCAAGAAGCGTCACGATACGATCCGTAGAATTTTCCGTATTGACCGGTAAAGTCCTCATGATGGAGATGCAACCAATCGTACTGATCAAGATCTCCTTCGAGTACTTCAGTATCGTAAATAGTCGTGAAGGGGATTTCGGCGTAGGTAAGTACAAGGGTTACGGCATCATCCCAAGGCTGCTTCCCGGGTGGGGAATAGACAGCAACTTTCGGTACCTTTTCAAGTGCAACGGTATTTGTGTTGCGCTCGGGACTTTTTAATTGGGCTAAGAGGGTAACTAAATCTTGCGCAGTTGTAGACTCGTAACTAACTCCTTTAACAAGGGCACTACGAACGATGGTCTCATCAGCATTTAAAATAGCAAAGGATCCTCCTCGGTGGTTGAGCAACCAATGACAATCATAACCGCGTTCAATCGCCTCGAACATAAGTCCATAGGCCTTGAGGTGATCGCTTTGAGATTCGTTATCCATGGGGATCAGAACCTGACCATGAAGTCTACTAATAAGTGAACTCAGAGCAAGTAAGGCACCTATCCAAAGCAGTTGTGTTCTGGTCATGGTGCTAGTAGTTTTTTTAAAATGGAACGTCCCCACCATCAAGTCCTGGTGTAGGAAGGTTGGTGTAACCTGTATCTGGGCCTGAGCCGAAACCGGAGAAACCGCCGCCGTCTCCATTATCATTCATCTTACTTTCCATGGTCATAGTAGAGCTTTGATCAAGATCCGCGAATTTCGCGAGTTCACCTATAAAGCGTAGACGTACATCTTCTAATGAACCATTTCTGTGTTTAGCGATGATAACTTCTGCTTGAGAATTCGAAGGTTCACCGTCTTCCCATTCTTCTATGCCGTAATATTCAGGACGGTAGATGAAACTAACGATATCTGCATCCTGTTCGATTGCACCAGATTCACGAAGATCGGAAAGCTGTGGTCGTTTCGAGGTAGAACGCGTTTCCACGGCACGTGAGAGCTGTGAAAGTGCGATGACGGGTACGTTAAGTTCTTTTGCGATAGATTTTAACGAACGCGAAATCGTTGAAATTTCTTGCTCGCGATTCCCTTGTGATTTAGATCCACCTACGGTCATGAGCTGCAAGTAATCGATGATAATCAGGTCAAGTCCTTGAGTTGAAGAGAGACGACGAACTTTTGCACGTAAGTCAAATACACTTAAGGCAGGGGTGTCGTCAATGAATAAGTGCGCCTTCTCAAGATCCTTGACTCCTGAGGTGAGTTGATTCCACTCTGGATCTGTTAAATCACCTTTCCTCAATTTTTCTGAACTCAAGGCTGTTTCTGATGAAATGACACGAGTAATCAGCTGAACTGAAGACATTTCCAGAGAGAATACTGCAACTTTTTTTCCATGATCTATCGCCATGTTACGTGCCATAGAAAGCACGAATGCTGTTTTACCCATACCTGGACGAGCGGCAAGGATAATCAAATCTGATGGTTGCCACCCAGATGTTACTCGATCAAGAGCAGCAAATCCAGAAGGTACCCCCGAGAGACCTTCTTGCTTTGATATATTCTCGATTTTCTCGAGCGCCTGACGAATGAGCATTTCTGCACTTTCGTAATTTCTCTTGAGGTTGCCTTGAGCAACTTCAAATAGTTTCTGTTCTGCGTTATCCAGTAATTCTAGAACATCGGTTGTTTCATCAAAAGCACTTTCGATAATTTCTGATGAAATACGAACCAATTCGCGCTGGATGTGCTTCTGCAAAATAATACGCGAATGGTACTCGATGTGCGCTCCAGAACTCACCTTTTGACTGAGTAACGCTAAGTAGCTCTCACCGCCGGCCTGCTTCATGCTCCCTTCCTTGCGGAGTTCTGCAGCTACGGTAAGAATATCTACGGGCTGATTATCACCAAAGAGGTTGGTGATTATCTTGTAAATGTGCTGATGTTGTTCTTTATAGAAGGCCTCTGGATGAAGGATATCAATAATTTTCGACAGCGCATTTTTATCGATCAGAAGTGCCCCCAATACGGCTTCCTCCAAATCTACTGCCTGTGGAGGAACGCGTCCTCCAGCAGTCATATTGGTGGTTTTACCTGAAGTACGAGGAGCATTGCCCCCGTTGCTGTATTGCGGGTCTTCCATGAATGATTATTTTTCTGAGTAAACACCCATGTTGAAGAATTTTTCCATGCGCTTTTCAACGCGTTCTTCTGCAGATAGTTTACTCAATGCTTTTGTATGCTTCGTAATTTCACGCTTTATGATCTCAAACATCCCGTCAGGATTAGCATGCGCTCCTCCTAAAGGTTCTTTGATGATACCATCAATCAAACCGTTCTTTTTCATATCTGTTGCAGTAAGCTTTAGCACATCTGCAGCAGTTTCTTTGTAGTCCCAAGAGCGCCATAGAATCGAAGAACAGCTCTCTGGAGAGATTACGCTGTACCACGTGTTTTCGAGCATCAGAACTTTATCGCCAACGCCGATACCGATCGCTCCACCTGATGCACCTTCTCCGATGATGATACAGATAACAGGGACTTTTAAACGAGACATCTCCATGATGTTCTTTGCGATAGCCTCACCTTGTCCACGCTCTTCTGCTTCAAGGCCAGGGAAGGCTCCTGGTGTGTCGATGAGTGTAACGACAGGACGACCAAACTTTTCAGCTTGCTTCATCAAACGAAGGGCTTTGCGATATCCTTCAGGGTTTGCCATACCAAAGTTGCGGTATTGACGCATCTTCGTATTCACTCCTTTCTGTTGGCCGATGAACATATAGCTCTGGTCGCCAATTTTACCCCAACCACCTATCATAGCTTTGTCGTCTTTCACACCGCGATCGCCGTGTAGTTCGATAAAGTTTCCTTCGGTGATGGCGTTAATATAAGCCTGAGTGTAAGGTCGTTGCGGATGTCTTGAGAGTTGTACACGTTCCCATGCACTCAAGTTGCCGTAAATGTCTTTTTTAGCCTCGTCGAGTTTTGAACGGATATCGTCGATGGTTTTGGCCATATCAACACCTGTTTCTTCTGCGAGGTCTAGAGCTTTACTTAATTGATTTTCAAGCTCTTCAATTGGTTTTTCGAACGAAAGATATTCCATATTTCGGATTATTTCAGAACCTGCAAAATACCAAAACCTTAGCTTCGTTTTGTTCTTTTTCGTGCTTTTATGATGCCGTTTGCGACAACGGTACCTAAAATGATGAGTACACCAGCATAAAATTGAGGGTTCATGGCCTCTGAAGCGCCGAACAAAGCGGCCGCTAGAAGGATGCCGTATACAGGTTCGAGATTAATAGCGAGCATGACTGAAAAGGCAGAAAGTCTCTTGAGTAACTCAACACTCATGATGAAAGGATAGGCCGTACAGAGCAAGGCTAAGATCAAAAGATAGATCCAATCGTTAGTGCTCCGCGCAAGTAAATTTAACGGGTTGCCTGAACGGAAGAGGATCTCATAGATGCCGATGGAAACAAAGGCAAAAGCGATTTCGTAAAACGTTACCTGAACAGGGAAGGGGTATCGCTGCACAAGACGCTGGTTAAATAGGCTGAATGAGGCGCTTAATGCTGCACTGAAAAGTGCGATGAGTAAGCCGAGCTGGTAGTTAGTGAATTGGAATCCCAGATATTCTAATTGCTTGAGTTTGGTAGCATCTGGTTCTTCGTAAAAGATGATTGCTATGCCGGAGACTACCAAAAGGCCAAGTGCGAGTTCGCTCCATTCAATTTTCGCTTTATGGAACAAGGGACCAAGAATGGCACTCCATAAAGCACCTGTTGCTATCCCTGCTAAGGTGATGCTGACGTTGGCAATCTTTATTGCACCAAAAAATGTGATCCAATGCACGGCAATTAGTACTCCGCATAGCCACATCATTAGGAGATCTTTTGAATTGGCTTTGAAGGAACGTCTTTTTACGAGGAGAAATATGCCGATTGCCAATGCGGTGAGTCCTGTTCTATTGAAAACGAGATCCAATGCACTTACACTAATATACTTGCCGAGAATAGCTGTGAATCCCCAGATAAACACAATGAAGTGCAAGTTTAAATGGTCCTTGAGATGAGTTTTCATACGTTCACTTTGGGGCTTTGAGATAACGCCAAAAGGCAACAATAGCAAAGAGTATATTGGGTATCCAAACGGCGAATTCAGCAGGCTGGATTCCGATCCATTGCAGCGTAGTTCCAAAACTACTTTCTACTGTGAGCAGTCCCGTTGATGCAAAAGTTTCACTGATTTGCATCGTGAACACGTAAACGGCACTAAGCACTAGGCCTATAGCAATATTGACTCCTAGCCCACCGCGTCGCTTTTGACTGGCTAGAGAAACAGCGAGGAGAACAAAAACATAGGAGCTCATCGGATAACTAGTTCTACGTTGCATTTCCATCTGATAGGAGGCGATATTCTCATTACCCGTAAGTTCCTCTTGTGCAATGAATTTACTAAGTTCACCGCTATTCATGGTGGCTATCGAGTTGAGCTTCGGAGCAATCTGTTCAGATGTGAAGGCTAGCGTTGTATCTAGCCTGCGTCCAGTGCGAATGTGCTCTTGCCCTTCTTGGTCTACAGTTCGCAGACGATAGTTGTCTAATCGCCACTTTCCTGTGGCGGTATCGAGACGAACGAAATCGGCAGAGAGTTTTGATTGCAGTTGGTGGTTGTCGAACACCTCGTAAGTGAATTGGTATCCACTCTCACGCATCCCAGAAAAAGTCTCGAAATACACATAATGGCCTGGCAAAACCTGTCGATGGATCTTTTGAATAACAGGTCTACTTACGCCTGTAATGTATTTTTCTTCGAAGGAGATTCGCTTAATGTTGGTTTGGGGAACGACAAGGTGATTGAGCGTCAGTGATAGCGCGCAGATTAAGCTTGCGCCGATAAAATAGGGGCGTAGGAATCGATTGAAGCTCGTTCCTGAGGTGAGTATAGCGACTACTTCGGAATTTGACGTGATTCGAGAGGTGAACCAAATGGTTGAAATGAATAAAATTAAGGCACTGAACATGTTGCCGTAAAAGGCAACGAAGTTGATGTAGTAATCATTCAGTATTTCGCTCATCGATGCTCCGTTTTGGAAGTCGTCAATTTTTTCTGAGACATCGAAAACTATGGCAATAGCTAGAATCAACAGCATCGTAAGGAAGAAGCTGCCAATGAATTTGCGCAATATGTACCAATCGAGTTTTTTCAAAACTTAGAGCCGGCGTTCGAGTTTAGGAACCATTTCATTTTTCCATGTAGCAAAGTCACCTGCGATAATGTGAGCACGTGCTTGCTCTACTAACCATAAGTAGAAGCGAATATTGTGTAGCGATGCGATTTGAGCACCTAAACTTTCCTTGCTATGGATCAAATGACGCACATAGGCTTTGGTATACGCACTGTCGACATAGCTAGTTCCATTCGAATCTAATGGTTCATGCACGTTTTCCCACTTCTTGTTCCGAATATTCACAATTCCCTCGCTTGTAAAGATTTGACCGTTACGTCCATTGCGGGTTGGCATAACGCAGTCAAACATATCTACCCCTAGGGCGATATTTTCTAAGATGTTCGCAGGCGTACCTACCCCCATCAGATAGCGTGGTTTATCCTGAGGTAAAATAGCACACGCACCGGCGGCATGCTTGTACATTTCTTCAGCAGGCTCTCCCACACTAAGCCCGCCTATAGCATTGCCGTCTGCATTTTTACTTGCCACATATTCAGCGCTTTCATTTCGTAAATCTTCATAAGTGCTGCCCTGAATAATGGGGAATAGACTTTGATTATAGCCGTAGAGCGGCTCGGTTTGATGTATTCGATCAAAACAGCGGTCGAGCCAACGATGGGTCATATGCATCGACTTTTTGGCATAATCATAGGTACTCGGGTAAGGAGGGCACTCGTCGAATGCCATGATGATATCGGCACCAATTTCTCGCTGAATATCCATGACTCGCTCAGGAGTAAAAAGGTGCTTTCCACCGTCAATATGCGAGCGAAACAAAGCTCCTTCTTCGGTGATTTTTCTTTGATTAGCAAGGCTGTACACTTGGTAGCCGCCACTATCTGTAAGAATTGGCCTGTCCCATCCATTGAATTTGTGTAAGCCACCTGCATCTTTAAGAATGGAGGTTCCCGGTCTCAAATATAGGTGGTAGGTGTTGCCGAGGATGATTTGTGCTTTAGTATCCTCCTTGAGGTCTTTTGTGTGCACCCCCTTAACTGTGCCTGCCGTTCCGACCGGCATAAAGATGGGGGTCTGTATCGTTCCGTGATCCGTTTCTAGTGAGCCTGCGCGTGCAGAACTCTTGGGATCATTATGTTCAAGTGTAAATTTCATCGAGGACAAAAGTACCACTTCACTAGGTTATCTTTGTCGCATGTATAGCGTAGAACTCATTTTTAAGCATTTTCCGAATTTAACGGAAAAACAACGGGACCAATTCCGTCAGCTCCAGCCCCTCTATGAAGAGTGGAACAGCAAAATAAATGTCATTTCAAGAAAGGATATGGACTCCTTTTACAACAAGCATGTGTTGCACAGTTTGGGTATTGCAAAAGTCTACTCCTTCTTACCCGACCAAAGTGTCCTAGATGTTGGTACTGGTGGTGGTTTCCCAGGAATTCCGCTAGCGATAATGTTCCCTGAAACGCACTTTCATTTAGTGGACTCGATCGGTAAAAAAATCAAAGTGGTAGAAGCAGTTGCGGAAGCCTTGGGGTTAGATAATGTGGAGGCGGAACAAAAGCGAGCTGAAGAAATTAAATACACCTATGATTTCGTGGTTTCAAGGGCAGTCACGCACATGCAAAAGTTCATACCATGGATTAAAGGCAAAATTGATAAGAGAAACAGAGATCCACTTCGCCTAAACGGGCTGTTGTATTTAAAAGGAGGTGATCTCGCGGAAGAATTGGGTCCGTTGAAGGCTAGATTAACGTCACTGAACGAGCATTTTGATGACGAGTTCTTCGAAACGAAGAAGGTGGTTTATCTATCGAAATCGGAGATTAATAAATTTCGCCCGTAACATAACTGGTATAATTTCTGATATTTTAAGAATCGAACTAAAAACAACCTAACCTATGAAAATCAAAGTTTTCTTCGCAGCCATGCTGCTTTCTTCCGGAATGATGGCCCAGAAAATTGTCGGCCCACCTTTGGTTCAGCTTGAGCGCTTTAAGCCGAATGTGACTTCTCGTGTAGTAAAGGCCAACCCACTTACTATCCCATTTGGGTACTTAGATGCTGGTATTGAAGTACGCAATCAAAAAACGGGTTGGGTACTTATGAATCATACTTATATCGGTGGTGAGTCAACATTACGTACTTCTGTAACTTCAAACAGGTATTCCTTAACGAGCAGTTATGTAAGATTTGAAGGAGCTCATCGATGGTACCGACAGCGTCAGTCGTATTGGAGAGGAAATAGAGAGCGTTATACAGGGGTTTACCTAATCGGAGGCTTTACGAACTATTCGTACACTGATGATTTCTACTTCGATGATGCAGCAGCAGAATATGTGTTTCTAGCACCATTTACGGATGCCTCAAGAATAGATTTTATTGTAGGTGCCGATCTTGGTCGTACAAGAAACTTCGCAGGACCAGAATCTATATTCTACTGGGAGACTTCTTGGAAACTCGGATATAATCTTGGTAGTGGACTCCCGCAGATACTTTATGGCATTCGCTTTAACTATAAGGCGAACTAAACACATACGTTGAACTTTGAAGAACAAAAAAGGCGCAACCTCCTAGGAGATTGCGCCTTTTACTTTTAAATACCTACAAAATACCGAATTAGCCTAAGAAAGGGTAACGGTAATCAGTAGGTGGTACAAGACATTCTTTTATGGTGCGAGCGTTCACCCAGCGTAGTAAGTTCAAATAAGAACCCGCTTTGTCGTTCGTACCAGAGCCACGGCTTCCGCCGAATGGCTGTTGACCTACAACTGCACCTGTTGGTTTATCATTAATGTAGAAGTTACCTGCAGCGTTTTCAAGCGCTTTCGTTGCTTGAATAGCAGCATAACGATCTCCAGAGAAGATAGCACCTGTCAATGCGTAGTCTGAAGTTTCGTCTACCAATTTTAGCGTCTCTTCCCAAGCCTCGTCTTCATAAACAAAGATGGTTAGCACAGGGCCAAAGATTTCTTCAACCATCGTACGGAACTTCGGATTCGTAGTCACAACTACGGTAGGCTCAATAAAGTATCCAACGCTCTTGTCGTAAGACCCTCCTGCAATAATTTCTGCATCGTCTTGAGTTTTAACCCAGTCGATATATCCCGCGATTTTATCAAATGCACGCTCGTCAATAACGGCGTTGATGAAGTTCTCCATATCTTCTGGAGTCCCCATCTTAAAGGAACTAAGATCAGCGAGTAAACCTTCTTTTACTGCTGGCCAAGTACTTTGAGGGATGTAGGCACGAGAAGCGGCCGAGCACTTCTGACCTTGGAATTCGAAGGCACCTCTTGACAATGCCGTAGATACTTGTGCGGCTGGAGCAGAAGGGTGTGCAACCACAAAGTCCTTACCGCCAGTTTCCCCAACTATACGCGGATAAGCACGGTATTTATCGATGTTCATTCCGATCGTTTTCCATAGGTGCTGGAATACACCAGTAGAACCTGTAAAATGAAGTCCTGCGAAATCTCTGTGCGAGAAAACGTAATCACCAGCTACTGGTCCATCGACGTAGATCAAATTAATCACCCCGTCCGGTAGGCCTGCTTCTTTGAAAATTTCCATAACCACATTCGCAGAGAAAATCTGCGAATCTGCTGGTTTCCAAACCACAGTATTACCCATTAGTGCTGGAGCAGCGGGTAAGTTACCCGCGATTGCGGTAAAGTTAAATGGAGTTACTGCGAATACAAATCCTTCTAATGGACGGTACTCCAAACGATTCCAAATACCTGCAGAACTTTCTGGCTGATCACTGTAAATCTGTGTCATGTATTCCACGTTGAAACGCAAGAAGTCTGCAAATTCACAAACTGCATCGATCTCTGCTTGGAAACAGTTCTTTCCTTGAGCTAACATGGTAGCCGCATTGATTTTGTAACGATATTTAGTACTGATAAGCTCAGCTGCCTTTAAGAAAATTGCTGCACGATGTTCCCATGGCATGCTTCCCCATTGTGCTCTTGCGTCTAGCGCAGCATCAACAGCCGCTTTTACGTGAGATGCGTCACCGACGTGGTAATGACCCAAAACATGACCGTGATCTTGAGGAGGGCTTAGCTTTGCCGTATTTCCGGTGCGAACTTCCTCGCCACCGATATACATAGGTACATCTACCGTAGCGTTGTATTGCTCTTTGTACGAAGCTAGAAGTGCTTTGCGTTCTGGTGTTCCGGGTGCGTAGTCGTAGATAGGTTCATTCGAAGCTACCGGTACATTAAAAATTGCGTTTGACATGATATGGGATTTTGGTTCTAAATCAGCCCAAAGTTACGGAGTAGAATTTTGAAGAAAGAATGTAACGGCGTCAAAGCCAATTTATTCTCTTTTGTGAATCTCTCGTGAATAACCTAGCAAACTTTTTCCTAGGTTGCTCTTCATTGCTCCTAGAACGGATTAGATTTGTACTCTCATTGTAAATAAGTTGGAATGAAAACCCATAATTTCTCTGCTGGACCGTGTATTCTGCCCGGCCAAGTATTTCAAGAAGCATCAGAAGCGTTGCTCGATTTCGATAACCTCGGTCTTTCTGTAATTGAAATTTCACACCGTAGTAAAAACTTCGTAGCAGTAATGGACGAAGCAGTAGCACTCGTGAAAGAATTATTGGAGGTGCCAGATACACATGAAGTTGTATTTCTTCAAGGAGGTGCTTCGATGCAATTTGCAATGGTAGCTTTTAACATGCTCACAGAAACAGGCAAAGCGCAATATATTGATACGGGCGCTTGGGCGAACAAGGCATACAAAGAGGCGGCTGGTTTAGGTAAAGCAGAGATTTTAGCTACCTCAAAGCCAGAGAACTATAATTTCATTCCAAAGGGATATGAGATAGACCCATCAGCGGATTACTTCCACTGTACCTCAAACAATACTATATACGGTACACAAATGAAGGAGTTTCCTTCAAGCCCAGTACCGGTAGTTTGTGACATGAGTTCTGATATCTTTTCTCGCCCAATCAACGTAGCAGATTTTGATTTAATCTACGCTGGGGCACAGAAAAATTTGGGGCCTGCAGGCGCCACCCTGGTGATTGTTAAAAAAGATGCTTTAGGAAAGAGCGGACGTTACATTCCAACCATGTTGGATTACAATACGCATATTTCCAAAGGGTCGATGTTCAATACACCTCCTGTATTCTCAATTTACGTGAGCATG
>CBFHKC010000004.1:12871-59882 GCA_965656315.1 uncultured Schleiferiaceae bacterium
AGTATGTACAATGCATTAGGCCTTGATAGTGTCGAGGTACTCGTGAATTGTATGAAAGAATTAGAAAAAAAACACGCATGAAAGTATTAGCAAACGACGGTATATCACCATCAGGAGTCGCAGCTATAGAGGCTGCAGGACATGAATTGATCACCACCAAAGTGGCTCAGGATCAACTCGAGAATTACATCAACGAACACAAGATTGACGTAATCCTAGTTCGTTCGGCAACAACTGTTCGTAAAGAGCTAATTGATGCATGTCCCTCTATCAAGGGTATTGGTAGAGGAGGCGTAGGTATGGATAATATCGACGTTGAGTATGCACGTTCTAAAGGTCTGCGCGTATTCAACACTCCGGCTTCGTCATCTGATTCAGTAGCAGAATTGGTTATGGGGCACATGCGTTCACTAGTCCGCTTTATGCACGATAGTAACCGTCAGATGCCATTGGACGGCGACTCCAAGTTCGGTGCTTTGAAAAAGTCATACGCCAAAGGATTAGAGTTGAAAGGGCGTACATTGGGTATTGTCGGTTTCGGTCGTATTGGTCAAGCTCTTGCTAAACTTGCGATAGGGGCAGGCATGAAAGTGGTATTTTCTGATATCCATGAGGACAATATTGATGTTGAGTTGTCATTTTTTGATGGTCAATCTGTAAAGATTACTTGTGAAAACGTTGGTTTTGAAAAACTGATCGCTACATCAGACTTTATCTCACTGCATGTTCCAGGTGGTGATTTGATCGGTGCCTCTGAATTATCGAAGATGAAAGATGGTGTCTACTTGCTGAACGCTGCTCGTGGTGGTGTTATAAATGAAGAGGCACTTTTAGAGGCCTTAGAATCCGGTAAAGTGGCGGGAGCGGGTCTTGATGTTTTCGTAAACGAACCTACACCTGCGATTAAAGTTCTCATGAACGGAAAGTTGAGTTTGACCCCACATATTGGTGCTGCTACGCTTGAAGCCCAGGATCGTATAGGTACAGAATTAGCTAATGAGATAGAGAAGATTTAAACTCCTACATCTCATGAAATTTTAAAACCCGCATACTTGCGGGTTTTTTTGTCTCTACTAATTTGATAATAAGTATTTTTACTTGACATTAAATACCTTAAAAGAGAATATGGCGGACAAAATAATTACAGGTGTAACACGAAAGCTATTCCGTAATTTAATTACGGTCAACTTACTGATTACCTTAGGTCTTTTCATGTTCGCAGTATTAACCGTGAACACAAACTCGATCCTATTTATTGGAATTCTTTTCGCACTCTGTACCGCCGTTTTTATTCTTGGCGAGTCATATAACGAATGGAAATTATCTTCGGCTCGAAAGGTTTCGGCAATTTTTGTTTTGCTGGTATTCATTTTGAAGTTGTTTGCCTCCTCGGAGGCACTAATGCTACTGATAATAATCGATGTTATTTTAGTTAAAATACTATTCAATCGATTCATTACCTCGGAGCATGATAACCAGAATATCACATCACTTTTTCTGATTGCACTTTTTCTACTCCTTGCTTTTGTAGATCAGGTCACAAATTTTATTCATCCCAATCTTCTTAATGCTTCTGTTGCATTGGAAGTTATGTTTTTCAGTTTCGCAACGCTCAAGCTTGTATTCGCGAGTACTGTTATTTTTTCAGAAAGTCGTAGGTCTGCACTTCAAAGATTGAAGGAAGAGCAGTTCATAGAGTATAGTGCTGATTTTAATAATTTCTTCTCACACTACATAAACACACCGTTAACCACTGTAATGAGTAATATTGAAATCATTGAATATAAGCTCGGTAAATGCGCAGATCAAGATGCTGCGACTATGGTCAAGAAGCACTTTAAAGTAATCACCGAAGGGTTAACAAACATCAGTAATACAACTCGTGATTTAGCGCACATTCATTATGTACGTTCTGAAGTAATACGCAATGGTAGTTTTGCTTGGTCCATTGAGCATGAGATTCAAGAATTTATAGACAATTGGGATTTAGAATACGAGCTAGTAGCGGATGTATTACCGGAAACGAATGTGCCAAAACATATGGTAATGTTCTCTTTAGGGCAGATGGCTAAAAACGCTAGGTTATATTCAACTGAAGACGTTCGGACGAGGCTAGTAGTGCATGAAGAACGGGATTATATAGTGTGTAGCCTATTCAATAAGGGGAATATCCCAGACTTTAAAGTAGATGTCTTGAAGCCATTTCAACGGGGAGTAAATACAGAGGAAGGAACAGGAACTGGTCTGGGATTGAGCTTGATCCCTGATTTGGAACGCGATTATAACTGTTTGTTTTCCTTGTCTAATATAGGTGGGTATACGAGATCTCAATTGAAACTACCAATAGTTTCTAGCAATCGTGTATTGAATTTTAAGTCTTCAGGTTTACCTTCGATGGAACCTAATACAGATGGAGATGATTCAACCTTTCAAGGCTACCAGGCCCACACGTGATAAGGCGTATCTAGTAGCTACAAGATCTTATGTTAGCTATGGTCCTCACGAACTTGAGGACAAATTGGAAAACAATCCATTCACCTTTCTTCACGTTATTAATCCTTCTGCGATGCAAGACGCACCTGTAGAGGAGCGTTTTGAAGCGGTGCGTGAACGTTTTAATGCGTTTTGTGATGAAGACGTCTTTTTGAACGAAGACCAAGATGAATATTTCATCTACGAGCAACGTACTCCAACGGATAGATTCTTAGGAGTTATCGGATTACTTCCGACCGACAAAGTCAAAGATGGTCGTGTGATTAAGCACGAGAATACGATCTCGCACAGAGAAGAGATCTTTGCACAGTATTTAGAAACTACGGGTTTTCAAGCAGAGCCAGTTCTAGTTTTTGGAGATGCAAACAAGCACTATCACGAGATTTTAGTGGACGTGATGAGAGATCGTGCAGAGTATGAATTTAGCTCAACAGATCGTTATGAGCACAGGCTTTGGAAGGTTCCTAAAGAGTGGAATGAACAGCTCCAAAAAGCATTGAACGAGGTTGATGAGGTGTATATAGCTGATGGCCATCACAGATTGGCTTCTTCGGTTCGAGTTGGCGACCGAATGAAGGGTCAGCCCGCTGCTCAAGGTGTACTTACCATGTTTATGGATGAGAGCCAAGTGAGTATTGCCAGCTTTGAACGCTGGTTTAAAATGGAGAATCAAGACCTTAATGTGGATCTTCTAAAAACATCTTTTGATATGGTTCCATTGAGCCAGTGGGAGCAAGATCCAAAAGGTGATTTGGAGATGTACTACCAAGGAAATTGGTTCCATTTGCATGCAAAGGCTAGTGTCGTTCCAGAACTTAAAGCTCAGCTTTTATTAGACTTCATATTAAAACCGTTTTTAGGTGTGGTTGATGAGCGCAACGACTCAAGACTTAAATATATTCGACAGGACGGAACGGATCAAAGTGAGCTCATGGTTGAACGTGGTTATCATATCGGTTTTAGGCTGCCGGCCGTTTCTGTGAGTTTATTAAAGAACATAGGTCGCTCTGGAGGTGTTATGCCTCCAAAGAGTACTTACATAGAACCCAAACTTCGCAGCGGCTTATTGTTGCACGTATTTAAATGAGCATAGCAGAAAATATTCGGAAATATTCCGAGGAACTTGGTCAAGATGTCTCACTGGTAGCGGTGAGTAAAACCAAACCTAATGAGGCTATCCTTGAGGCCTACGACGCCGGTCAACGCGTATTTGGTGAGAATAAGGTTCAAGAAATGGTGGCCAAATGGGAGTCGCTTCCAAAGGATATTGAGTGGCATATGATTGGTCATGTCCAAACGAACAAAATAAAGTACATGGCTCCTTTTGTGAGTCTTGTGCATGGTGTTGATCGCGTCAAGGTATTGAAAGAGCTAAATAAGCAGGCTGGTAAAGCAGGAAGGATTATTGACTGTTTATTGCAGGTGCATATTGCCAAAGAAGATACTAAATTCGGATTTGACGAGGAGGAAATAGAAGAATTGGTGCCTGATCTCTATAGTTATGAGAACCTTAGAGTTCGGGGTTTGATGGGAATGGCGACAAATTCGAAAGATCTCAAAATAGTGGAGGATGAATTTCAACAGCTTCGCTCCTTGTTTGAGACATTCGCCGACCAGAACAAATGGGACATCCTTAGTATGGGGATGAGTGGAGATTATCATACCGCCTTAAAGGCAGGAAGTACACATGTCCGGATTGGTTCTGCTATCTTTGGTGCTAGAAATTACGAGCATTGAAGTTTGCAGTCATAGATATAGAATGTACCGGTGGTAAATTTGGGGAAGAGCGCATCATCGATGTTGCTGTATTTGTCCTGGAGAAAGGGGAGGTTATTGACCAATTCTCCTCTTTGGTCAACCCAGAAACGGGCATTGACCCATATGTCACGAAGTTGACCGGTATCACCAATAAAATGGTTCGCACGGCACCAAAGTTTTATGAACTCGCCAAGCGTATCGTAAAGATTACTGAAGATTGCACTTTCGTAGCGCACAACATCGGATTTGATTATCGCGTGTTTCAGCAAGAGTTCGATGCTTTGGGATTTGACTACCATCGAGCTACATTGGATACGATTCCTTACGCAGAACGTATTTTTCCTGAATGGGAGAATTATGGTTTGAAAACAGTAAGCAAGGAATTGGGACTCGTAAATGCCGCGCGTCACCGCGCAGAAGGCGATGCGAGGCTCACGCTTGATTTGCTAAAGATCCTATTAGAAAAGGATCGTGAGCGCTTAATTGATCAGGTATTTGTCTCCAAAGAGAACAGTATAGGTAAGAACCCATTCAAGGAGCAGGTCAAGAATTTAGAAAATCGAGTCGGTATCTATTACATTTACAATGAAGATGGTGAAGTCATTTATATTGGTAATAGCAAAGATCTGCAAAATAGCGTTAACCGTCACTTTGTAGCTGATAATAAGGTGGCACTTGCCTTACAACAGGAAGCTTGTAAGCTAGAGGTGGAAGATCTCGGTAATGAGGCTATCGCCGAAATGCTTTTTCATGCTACAGTTGAAAAGCACCGACCGGTATATAACCAAGTTAAAAAGCGTAAATTTTTAGGTTTTGGTGTGTTTATCGATCCCAAGAAAAATGCGGAAGTGGACCTCGTTCGAGTGTATCCTATTCGCCATCAGCCTGCTCAATTTTACTTTGATGGCCCAAAAAGTGTATATGGTTGGTTGCAAAAGGTGATGATGAATGAAAAGCTTGATCCTCATACCTTTTTATTAGACAAAGACAGAGAACATTACTTTAAGCATACCAAGAGTCTACAGTGGAAATCTAAGCAGAAGTCAGTGCCTGCTGAGGTGTTACGTGCTTATATGATTCCCACAGAAGCCGTACTGGTTGGACCAGGCCGTAAGGGACAGGAAAAATGCGCCATCCTTGTGGAAGGAGGGCGCATCTTAGGCTATTCGTATTTTTATCTTGCAACAGACTCAACCCAAAGAAAGCAATTGAAAATGCGTTTGGTTGATCTAGAACACAACGCGTACAATGTAGGTGTGCTTCAGCATTACCTGAGCAAAGGCTATTTACAGATTCTTGATGAGGAAAGCTAGGACTCTCCTAAGGGATTCTAATCAAAGAAATAGCCGACACTTAAAACCACTTGGCTTGAGCGAGCATCTAAACTGAAATTGTAATCGGTGTTGTTGTAATTGTAATCTACATCTCGTGCTAACATGCCAAAACCGCTCTCATACTTTACCTCAGCTAATAGCTTCCATACTTTTAAGCCGGCATGAATGTGCCAACCCCAGGTAAAGTTTGCTTGCGTATCGTTATTCCAAATGTCGCTTGCGTTTGAAAGAGCAATAGAGGGTGTGCCACCGAGACCTACAAACGCAGGTCCGAACTTAGCGCCTGCACTGATGGGGAAATCTAATCGCTGAATAGTGGAGCTTAGATCTACTTGAGTTCCTCCGTCTGTCATACTAATATTCTGGTCAAAACGAGTATATAACGCTTCGCCATGCACATAGGCTGGAATCAGAGGTAAGGCTACCCGAGCGATTAGACCCGCGTTAAAGCCGTTAGATATATCAGTTTGCAAGTTGGAAATGTCGTAGGTCTGGTCATTGTAGATCGCTAGAACATCCTGAGCACTTAAAGAAGTTTGCGGGTAGTTTAGCCCTGCCTTTGCTCCGAATTTTAAAATCTTTAATTGGCCAAAAGATGACGCACTTACAAGAAGTGACAAAGCGAGAAGTAAGCTGTGTTTTTTCATAAAAAAATTAGTTAGGGTTACAAAAGATACAACATCCCGATCATTTAAATTAGACCAGGACAAGCATTAAGCGTTGTCCCTGAGGTAATCCTCTACATTTTTCTGAATTCTAGATTCAGCCCCTTCTAATGCGGCCGGGTTGAATTCCTTTCCAGTAATGTGTTCGAAAAGCTCGCGGTATCTCGTACTTACGGTTTCTACGAATGCATCAGTCATTTCGGGTACCTGCTGACCTTCCTGTCCTTGGAATCCGTTCTCCATGAGCCATTCTCTAACAAACTCCTTGCTGAGTTGCTTCTGAGATTCTCCGCGATTTTGTCGGTCGGTATATCCGTCCAAGTAAAAATAGCGAGAACTGTCAGGAGTGTGGATTTCGTCAATCAGTACGATGCTTCCATCAGCTAATTTGCCGAATTCGTATTTTGTATCTACTAAGATCAGGCCACGTTCTTTAGCCATTTCACTTCCACGGGCGAACAATGCTCGTGTGTAGGCCTCGAGTTGAGTATAGTCCTCTTCGCTTACAATGCCTTTGGCAATAATGTCTTCACGTGAGATGTCTTCGTCGTGATCGCCGTGCTCCGCTTTCGTTGCGGGAGTGATAATAGGAGTAGGGAAGGCGTCATTTTCTTTGAGCCCTTCAGGTAAAGACACTCCACAAAGTTCACGAAGTCCACTTTTATAAGTACGAGCGGCATGTCCAGCAAGGTATCCACGGATAACCATCTCTACTTTGAAAGGCTCTGCTCTATGCCCTACGGTGACTTGAGGGTCCGGTGTGGCAAGACGCCAGTTCGGGACAATGTCTTTGGTGGCTTCTAAAAAGTGTTCAGCGATTTGGTTGAGGACTTGTCCCTTCCCTGGTATAGGACGAGGAAGTACTACGTCAAATGCGGAGATGCGGTTTGATGCGACCATTACTAAGAGGTCCGTACCGATCGAGTAAACATCGCGAACTTTTCCGCGGTAAAAATTGGTCTGTCCAGAAAACTGGTAAGTTGGCTGCTGGTCCATTTCTAATCCTTTTGCTCGTAAGCTTTAATAATCTCTTTAACTAGTGGGTGACGAATCACATCTTGACCTGTAAGTCGAATAAATCCGATGCCTTTAACGCCTTTCAGCATCGAAAGAGCCTCTTTTAATCCGCTTTGTTGATTTCGAGGAAGATCAATCTGTGAGGTGTCGCCGGTGATAATGAATCTTGCATTCTCACCCATTCGGGTCAAAAACATTTTCATTTGGGCTGTGGTGGTATTCTGACTTTCATCCAGAATAACATAGGCGTCATCGAGCGTGCGACCGCGCATGAAAGCTAGTGGTGCAATCTCTATGGTTTTATTCTCGAGGTAGAACTCTAATTTTTCTTTCGGAATCATATCTCGTAAAGCGTCGTAGAGTGGCGCGAGATAAGGATCCAGTTTTTCTTTTAAATCACCAGGTAAAAATCCAAGATTCTCTCCCGCTTCAACAGCCGGTCGCGTAAGTACAATACGTCGTACCTCACGATTTTTGAACGCACGAACTGCTAGGGCAACCGCTGTGTATGTTTTTCCGGTTCCGGCAGGGCCTACAGCGAAGACCATGTCATTCTCCATAGCCGATTCAATAAGCTTGTATTGATTCGGTGTTTTTGCCTTAATGATTCTGCCCGATGGACCGTGTAAAATAACTTCGTCACGAAGCATTGTGATCCGTTCGCGTTGCGTGTCTGTAGCCTGTATCAAATGGTCTAAAGCTCTTTGATTCAAGTTTTTGTGTTTTGATACATAGGCGACGATAGCCTCGAGTTTATCTTCAAACTCGATCAAAATATCCTCTGGTCCAGACACTTTAATTTCATGTCCACGAGCGATCATTTTGAGCTGTGGAAAGTACTCCTTTATCTGCTTGAGAAAGGTATTGCTCGGACCATAAAGCTGTGCTGGGTCGGTCCCTTTGAGTTCAAAAACGCGATGTGTCAATTACTGCTTGGTTGAGTACGATAATTGAAGGCGGAATTGCCTTACTTTTGACAAAGTAACTACATTTTCACCAATACTCAAGGCGCTCAATTTCGCGATCTATGGCGGTCATTACATTAACATCAGATTTTGGTTTAAGAGATACTACCGTGGCTCTAGCTAAATCGCGCTTCATTCGCAGGGTGTCAGCTCCGTTACTGGTGGATATTTCGCATTTCGTCGAGCCTTATAATTTGGCAGAGGCCGCTTTTATGCTCCGACGAATTCATCAGGAATTTCCTGCAGGTACAGTGCATTGTGTCTTTGTAGGTGCCGCACCAAAAGAAGGAATAGAATACATCTGTCTTCGCTCCGCTGGCCAATTTTTTATTTCGCCCAACAATGGAATACTTACAAGCGTTCTTCGCGATAGAAAAATCACAGGCGCACGAATCTTAGATATAAGAGGAGTCGACCCATTCGATGTTTTCGATTTGTATGCAGCAGCAACCGCTCATCTACTAGAGGGAGGAAAACTGGAAATGTTGGGGCCGGCTTTAACTAAGGTTAAAAATCTCAAAGTGAGCCAGCCAGCGGTTTCAGATCATGCGATTAGTGGACATATAGTGTATGTGGACCACCTAGGAACGTGTGTAACGAATATTCCAAGGACCCTTTTGAGCGCCCATCAAAATGGTCGAAAGGCGACGGTCGAAACTGTGCGTAACCGCAGTATACCAAAAATTTACGAACGCCGTGCAGAGGTTCCGCAAGCAGCGATTGCAGCGCATTGGGACGAGTATGGTATGCTTTGCATTGTAGTCGGTAAAAGTGGTGGAGAACACATCAAGGGCAGTAATCAACTCCTTGGACTAAAAATTAACGATTGGGTGCGAATAGATTTGATATGATCACACGCATTGTAAAATTGGCCATAGCTCCAGGGAGCGAACAAGGAATAGAATTTGAGCGCATTTTCGCAAGTTCCAAGGCTAAAATAGCGGCTCAGCCGGGATGCTTTGGAGTTAAAATGCTCCGGGGTGAAGGGCATTACTTCACCTACAGCACGTGGAATGCGGAGGCGGATTTAAACCAATACCGCAAGAGCGAATTATTTGGAGAAGTTTGGCCGCGAACCAAAGCACTCTTTTACGACAAGCCGGAGGCATGGACTCTGGAAGAATTAGCAGAAGCAACAGCATGATAGCACAACTTCAGAAAGAACTTAAAGTCTATTTTTCAGGAATTTTAGGCTATTTAATCATCGGAATCTACCTGCTGATTAATGGTTTAATGCTTTGGGTATTCAATGGCCCGTTCAACTTGCTTGATGGTGGATATGCATCTTTGACCAATTACTTCGGTCTTGCACCATGGGTATTTTTGTTCTTGATTCCAGCGGTTAGCATGCGTGTGTTTAGTGACGAGCTCAAGTCAGGCATGATGGAGTTACTGATCGTCCGTCCTTTATCTACACCATCTTTAGTGGTAGCGAAATTCTTAGGGACCTTTACAGTGGTTGTGTTGTCTATTCTACCCACGCTAATTTACCTCTACAGCATGAGTGCCTTAGGTTCTCCTGTTGGAAATTTAGATTGGGGTGCTGCCGTAGGTTCATTCATTGGCCTGTTGCTTTTAGGAGCCGCATACACCGCAGTTGCTGTATTCGCGAGTGCCTTAACCACGAACAATGTTGTAGCGTTCGTCTTAGGAGTAGCATTCAACATGGCCTTGTACTTAGGTTTTGAAGCACTTGCCGATTTATATAAGTTTTCTGGTTGGGAACTTACTGTACGCCAATTCGGCATCAACGAGCATTACATCAGCATGTCTCGAGGTGTTCTCGACCTTCGTGATCTAGGTTATTTTATTGCTTTAGTCTTATTGTTTTTAGGAGGTACACTCGCGTTTGTGGGACGCGGTCATTTACGCGCACCTTGGGTTGGAGCCGGTAAATTCATCCTTGGCGCCGCGGCAATACTTACGGCAAGCTACTTGTTTCCGGAACGCATCGATCTAACGGAGGAAAAACGCTACTCGCTTAGCAGCGGTACAGAAGAACTTCTCGATGGAATAGAGGAACCTGTACTGATCAAGGTATATCTCGAGGGCCAATTCCCGGCTGGATTCGAGCGTTTAAAATTGGAAACCCGGTACATGCTTGAGGAGTGGAGTGCTCGCAACGGCAACGTATTCTTTGAATTCATCAATCCGAATGGTGTCGAAAAGGCGCAGGAATTCAAAAATCAATTGGCCACCAAAGGCATCAATGCAGTGCAGCTCCAGGTAGCGTCGAAAGACGGTCAAAGCGTATTGAATGTATTTCCAGCAGCGATGATGAGCTACCGTGAAAAAGAAGAGGTCGCTATTCTACTCGAAGATGTGATGGTTTATGATCCAGCAGAACAAGTCAACATATCCATCCAGCAACTAGAGTTTAATCTGGCTCGCACATTGAGTGCATTACTGGTCGAAGACAAGCCTAAAGTAGCTATGATTACTGGACACGGGGAGCTTACAGCTGTTCAAACAGCGGGTATCGGTATGGCTCTAAGTGAACATTATAAAGTGGAGCGCTTCTCCATGGAAACCTATAAAGCTTTGCCAAACGGTGAGCCAGATATGGAGGATATGATTCGAAGGTTGAACACTTTTGAACTTGCAATTATTGCCAAGCCTACAGAGGCATTTAGTGAATTAGATAAATATCTTTTGGACCAATTCGCCATGGGGGGCGGTCACCTCGTGTGGTTCATTGATGGTGTACATGCAGAAATGGATAGTCTCAGCTACGGTCCTGACTTTCTTGCGTATCCAACCTACTTCGATTTGAACCTAACAGACCTCCTCTTTAAATATGGAGTACGTGTCAATACGGACCTCATCCAAGATGTGCGATGTGCCGGTATCAATGACCGTCGAAGCATTAACCCGTGGGTATACTTTCCGCTTCTAGGTGCTACGGAGCACCCAAGTGTACTTAATCTCAACGCGGTTAAGGGTGAATTCACCTCATCCCTAGATACCGTTGAGGCGCCAGGGATAAAGAAGCAAGTCTTGCTCCAAAGTTCCGTGAATGCGCGTCGTGTACCCGCACCACATACGGTGAGTTTAGAGACCTTATACAACAGGCCAGATCCGCGTGCCTTCCAAACGCGAGATATTACCGCGGGACTACTTCTAGAGGGAAGCTTCGAAAGTGCCTATGCAAATAGAATAGCGCCTAAGACTGCTGGAGCATCATTGCCGCAGTTGAAAAGCAGCGTTGCCACCTCGATGGCGTTCTTTAGTGATGGTGATTTGATTCGTAATCAAGTGAATCTTATCAACCCTGAACTTCCACGTGGCCAGCCATTACCATTAGGTTTCGATCAATACACGAACATTCAATACGGCAACGATGATCTAGTGCTGAACCTAGTCGATTACATGCTGGACGACCGCGGCTTGATGCAAACCCGCACCCGCGATGTGAAACTTCGTATGCTTAGTGAGCATGAAGTTAAAAATCGAGCAGGGTACTGGAAAATAGTAAACGTTGCAGTTCCAGAGCTCATCTTAGCTCTTGCTGCTGCTCTATTCACCTTATTAAGAAGAAGAAAATATGCACGTTAAGTTTATAAAATCCATATTTCTTATGACAGTGGCATTTTGGTCGTTATCCTCATGCAACGAGCCGGCTCAAAGTCAAGGAATGCAGGAGCTGAAAGCACAATACGATTTTGCAGTTAAGGATACGGCTTCCATTACGAAGATTATTATCCGCGACAAGCAGCCTTCAGAGGTGATCCTCCAACGCGGTTCCAATGGATGGTTTGTTGGAGATCATTTCCCGGTGCGTCATGATGCTATGGAGGTCTTACTAGAAACAGTGAGTGAAGTAATGCTCAAGAATTTTGTGGCTAAAAGTGCCGTTGAAGCGGTGAACCAGCGGATGGCTGTTTATGGTAAGTGGGTAGAGATTTACCAAGGTGAGGAGCTAGTAAAAAGCTATATAGTAGGAACAGAGACTCCAGATATGTTAGGTACCTACTTTAAAATGGTGGGTTCAGACCTTCCTTTTAGTGTCTATATCCAAGGGTTTAATGGATACCTGACGACGCGCTTCTTTACCGAGGAGTCTATGTGGCGTAACCGAACCATTTATGGTATAGCCGAGCCTAGAGTCGAACGACTCATTATGGATGTTCCAGGAGCTGAAGGGTTTTCTTGGAGCATAGATAAGGCGCCTGCAGACTCCGTGTGGTCATTAAAAGGGAGTGACGATCAACCGGTTCCTGTCAACCCAAGAACCTTACAAGCGGTGGTCTCGAGCATACGCACTTTGAAATATGAAGGCGCTATCATTCCATCGGATAATATTTATGCGAAGAAGGATAGTATTTTTTCATCTACCCCAGCTTTTACATTGAGTGTACAAACGAAAGAAGGTGAAACACTGAGCACTAGGGCCTTTTACAAGAAGCCAGAAGGGATTCTAATTGGAGAGGATGGCCTGCCGCATCAATGGGATCCGGATCGATTTTATGCTGAACTACCTGACGGTCGAATGGCACTGATCCAGCGTTATGCTTGGCGCAACCTGATGCTTGCTCCGTGGGAGTTCGAGTAATTGGCTCTCTAAAAAACGGCATATACATGTGCTACTTATTAACACTTGTGAAAAATTAATTCGGGTAAAAAACAGACTTACAGCGTGCTACCCGAGTATATTTGTTACTTACTGAAATAACACAGGACGAATGAAATTTATTGTATCCAGCTCAAAGCTCTTGAAGCAGTTGCAACTGATCGGAGGAATCATTCAAAGCAACAACACGTTGCCGATACTCGACAACTTCCTTTTTGAACTCAAGCAAGGCGAGCTTCTTGTAAGTGCGTCTGACCTTGAAACGACCATGAGCGTAAGCTTAGAGGTAGAAACCGAAGATGTTGGTTCAGCTGCCGTTCCAGCAAAAACTTTATTGGATACGTTAAAGACGTTTCCTGAGCAACCCTTGACGTTTACCTTCGACGAAGGTTCGCACACGATTGAGTTGGCATCCGACTACGGAAAATATTCTTTAGCATTTATCGACGGAGAGGAGTTCCCAAAGTTTCCAGAGCTTGATGAAGCCTCTAAAACAGTATTGCCTGCTGAGGTATTGGTTACAGCTATTAGTAAAACGCTATTCGCTACAGGTAACGATGAACTTCGTCCAGTGATGAGCGGTGTATTCTTCCAGTTTGATACAGGAAGTCTAACATTCGTTGCCACTGATGCACACAAGCTCGTTCGATACCGCAGAACGGATCTAGGAGCAGCTTCTACCGCAGAATTTATTATGCCCAAGAAGCCATTAAATATGCTTCGTGGTTCTTTGAGTTACAACAGCTCAGAGGTAGAGGTGATTTACAACAATACCAATGCACAGTTCTCGTATGATAATGTGGTCATGGTTTGTCGTTTGATTGATGGAAAGTACCCGAACTACGAAGCGGTAATTCCACAAACAAATCCAAACGTGATGATCATTGATCGTAGCGCCTTCTCTTCTTCAGTGAAGCGTGTTGCTATCTTCTCTAATAAAACGACGCACCAGATCCGTTTACGTCTCGCAGGAGCAGAAATGTCTGTTAGTGCAGAAGATCCGGACTTTAGCAACAAAGCACACGAGCGCATCGCTTGTGATTATCAAGGCGATGATATGGAAATTGGCTTCAACAGCCGCTTCTTATTAGAGATGCTGGGTAACCTAGGCTCGGACAATGTACGTATGGAGATGAGCGCGCCGAACCGTGCGGGATTATTGATTCCAGCGGACGGAACAGATGAAGGTGAAGACCTCTTGATGTTGGTCATGCCTGTCATGCTTAATCACTAAACAAAAATCGGTAGGTTGCTCCGTAAAAGAGCAATTAGTTGATTGAAAAGATAGAAGTGTCTATCGCCTTGGATCCAAGGTGGTAGGCACTTTTTCATTTACGGGTGCTTGCTCGATGTTTTGTACCAGTGGATAGGCCTCATTCATCTGCCACTTCCCTTGGCTCCAATAGAGTCGATCGTAGGAAAAGTCTGGGCCATAAGCGAACCAACGCCCGACCAATTCTGGTTTCGACGGAGCTAAATGATCGCAAATGATTCCTCGGTGTTTCTTGTCCCAGCGTACGGCAGTGCTGAGCTGGCTGTTGTACCTGAATTGGAGACGGTATGGACGCTTTGCATAACGTTCATCACCATTTGAACGAATATTGAATATACGAGCTCCAAAATGCATTCTTTCACGTCTGGATCCTAAGCTTATCACATCTACATATTTTGTGTGGTAGGATAGCCCCGGGCGAAAAGTGAGTAGGGTATAGATCTTTTCCCCTTTGTGTCTCGTGGTAATGATATCAAAGCATATTGAACCTACCCACTCACCACCTTTTAGCCAGCGGTAGGGAGTGTCTTCTGGAGTTTCATAATCCTCCAAGACCATACGTTTCGCTCCTTTCCACTTTGGATTCCAGATAAATCCATGAAAGTGGAAACCGCCGCGCTCTTTAGGCACGGCCCAAGTATAAAGCGCGAAGCTTTGATCATTAGGCAGCTGAACGCTGAGGTTACGAACGCTCGACAGGGTTTTTCCATAATTTTCTTCAAGCGCAATAAAAGACCACAAGCTGTCTGCAAAAACTTCTGCTAATGAGTCGCGTTTCCCGCTATTTTCAGGAGCAAGATAAGCTTCCCCTAGTCGCGCCAAGGACGATTCAGTCGGTTGTGCAAAAAGGGAAAAGGTTATGAAGAAAAAAAATAGAGTACTTCGCATGGAATTTAGTCTTCCAAGTGCATGAAGTCCTTCTTAGCTAAGAGTTGCTCTTCAGTCTCAACATGGTCCTCATCAGGTACACAGCAGTCCACTGGACAAACTTCCGCACATTGAGGTTCTTCATGGAACCCTATACACTCTGTACACTTGTCGGTTACGATATAATAAACGTCATAATCGACAGGTTCTTGTGCCTCGTCAGCGTCATATTCATTGCCGTTTGGGGTAATGATCTTACCGCTGAGGTCAGTTCCTTCATTGAAACGCCACTCTAAGGCGCCTTCATATATAGCGTTGTTGGGGCACTCCGGCTCGCAGGCGCCACAATTAATGCATTCATCGGTGATTTTGATAGCCATGTACCTTCGGTGTTTTAGCTTTGCAAATGATAACACAAAGGTAGTGCCAATGTTTTTTTCCGACGATAGGATTAGTGCAGTTTCGCAAATAGGCGAGTTTTTAAGAGCGTTTAGCGCTCAACAGCCCGTGAAGGAAGCATGGAAGGATATCGCTGAGGAACTCGAGGCGGCGATTACAAGGTCTTTCCGTCATAACGGTTGGTTTACGGAGGAAAACGTTCGTTTTGCGCTGAAAAGTTGGGGTGATGTTCTTACTCGAGAGCAGCTTGAAGCTTGGCGAGTCCGTGAGGGAGGAAGCGCTACTTGCAGCCGTCAACGTGTGGGTATCGTAATGGCGGGTAATATTCCATTAGTCGGAATGCACGATTTTCTAAGTGTATTTTTAAGCGGCCATATGGCATTGGTTAAACTCAGCTCTGACGATCAATACCTATTACCAGTACTCTCAAAAATCATTGTTCGCGAAGACCCGTTGTTTGAAGGCGACTGGATGTTTGTTGAACAGCTTAATGATATGGGGGCCGTTATCGCCACAGGTAGCGATAATACGTCACGCTACTTCGAGTATTACTTTGGAAAATACCCGAACATCATTCGCAAAAACCGTACGTCGGTAGCGGTGATCAAGGGCGACGAGTCTGATGAAGAACTTCAGGCATTAGGTGAAGATATTTTTCGCTATTTCGGAATGGGCTGCCGCAATGTAAGTCATTTACTTCTGCCTGAAGGATATGACATTCAGCGCGTATTTGCGAATATCGTGGACTGGGGCGATGTAGTAAACAACAATAAATATGGCAACAACTATGAATACTACCGTGCCTTATTCTTGTTGAATCAAGATGACTTTTTAGAGAACGGATTTTTGATTGTTCGCGAGAATGAAGTGCTTCATACACCAGTCGCAATTTTGCACCACAGTACGTATAAAACGGCTGGAGCCCAGGATCGATTATCCGCATGGGAAGGCCAAGTCCAATGTGTGGTAGGCCATGACTATTTACCGTTTGGTAAGGCACAGCGCCCGGAGTTGTGGGACTATGCCGATGGTGTGAATACGATGGAGTTCCTCAAAGGGTTATAAGGCGGTTACTTTCCTTCGAGTGCACCTATAGTTGCCGGTGATGGGCGAGGAGTTCCCTCGATATCTTTGGCGGGTGTAAGCGGGGTTGAGATGGCTTGTCCTAGGAGCGGAGAAGCTGAATCTGGTTTGAACGACCATTGTTCTGATGGGATGAGTTCACTTTCTGTGAAGGCCCAATTCAGATTAAACTCACAATTCTTAAAGAGCCCACTATCACTTAGGTCATAATGGCCCAATTCTGGATTTGGCTCAATCTTCATTGCATTTCGCTCAAACTTCACGTCAAAAATTCCTGAGCTCTCAATACCCAGAGCTACCTCATTTGGAAGAGTACCTCCGATAAAGGAATTGGTGAAATGTGCCGTAAGAGCGCGATTATATCTCGTGCTTGTTGCGTCTTCGAAAAAATTGACCAACCCCACTGCGGTACCTCCACGTGAGGAAAAGCCCCAAGAATTTAAAAAAGTACTGTGATCGAATCGGTAGTTTCCTCCCAGTCCATAAAGTCCATAGACGCCGCTCGGTCCGATGGCGACGTTTGTTCCACGAATGTTTGCGAACCCACCGTAAAGCGATACGCGTGAGTTGTGTGTGATTAATACATTGTGTAATTCAAGATTTGGAGTACTGCCCCAAGCACTGTCCACTCGTACGGCGGTCGTAGCATTTTTAATAAGTACGTTATTGAGTTGCACGCTAGTTTGCGCTCCGCTCATAATAAATATACCTCCGAGTAATCCACCCCATTGGCCCGGTACCCATTCATAAGACGGCTCTAGACGGTCACCTTGGAATACCACAGGATTTGACATATCGCCAATTTCTTGAGGATCGACTGATAATTGGCCATCACGATACACCCAAAGTCCACTTCCCGCGTGAAAATGAACTTGTGTCCCAGGATCAATCGTGAGACTTTGAGCGCTATCAACCACAGCATAGCCATAGACTACATGTGGTTTACTATGGTCCCAATGTGCATTTTCCTCCAAAACAGAATACGCCAATTTCAACGGCGGCAGGGGCTCAGGTCTTGTGATAGTCAACACATTTGTAGGGAAGTGATAAATCGCATCCCACACCGCTGTGACCAGCAATACCTTCTGTCGAACCGATCCATTCTCAAAAAATATACTGTCTTCATAGACCAATTCAGTTAGACCAGCAGCATCAGGGCTGATCTCCAGAAACACATAGGCGCTATCTCCCGCAAGAATTTCAACATCCTCTACGGTCCGACCACTCACGCCATCAACATTCATTCTATAAAAGCTCTCCTCACCTCGAGATAGGTAGACGCGATCGATGGTCATATCTTCTGTCGAAGTATTGTACACTTTTAATGTGCGTGTAGAACTCCCAACTCCTGAAAACACAGTATCCAGGTAAATAGTATCATTAGAAAAGCCTAAATTCACATTAGTTCCAGGAAAAGTGGTCGTTCTACGACACCCGCCGCCAGAGAGTACCAGAACTAACAAGGTAATAAAGTAGAGTACATTTCGCATTGAAGCGAAGCTACACCACTATTTTTTCTCGGGCAATGAACTTAACTAGAAACATTTACTGTATATTTGCCGACTAATTAAGAAAAGGGGCTTGGGCCAAAACTCAAGCTATTTAATACAAGAAAGAAAATGAAAAACGGAATCCACCCAGAAAATTACCGTCTTTGTGTCTTCAAAGACATGGGAACAGGCGATCAGTTCATCACTAAGTCATGTGCTGATGCAAAAGACACTATCGAAGTAGAAGGTGTTGAGTACCCACTTATCAAAATGGAAATCTCTTCTTACTCTCACCCGTTCTACACGGGTAAGGTAAAGCTTGTGGATACCGCTGGTCGTGTCGACAAATTCCGCACACGTTACGGAAAGAAATAATAAGCCGATCTACGGTTTTCAAATACAAGGCCCGCTCGTTAGAGCGGGTCTTTTTTTTGCCCTAAATTCGGGGTAACAAACAATCCAAACACAACCCAAGAGCTATGCGTATATCTTTAGTCGATGGTCCTTCACGCAATCATTTGTTGCCATTAACCTTCACTCGTCCAGTTGCAGCATTGCGATGCGGTATATTAACGATAGAGGAAAAATATAGTAAACGCGGTCATCAGACAGGGTTTGCAACCGAATCGTATCTCCAACTAAAATTTCCAGAGGTACAGGACGCTGAGGTTAGCGTGTTGGGTGGAGTATGTCCTACAGAAGGGTTTTTAGAGGCGTTAGATGCGTTGAAAACAGGTGAAGGTCTGTACCTAGATGATCAGCTAATTGCTGTCTCTGGTGCTGATTTTAATGCAACTATAACTAAGTCAGTTGTATTCAAAGAGTCCTTACTTATCATCGAGCGCCCCTGGGATCTTTGGACAAAGAATGCAGAGGCGATGGAAGCCGACTTCAACCTTCTGACCGAAGGTAGAGACAGTGCCCCAGTCGACCCGAGCTGCACAGTGATTGGTGATCGTATATTCTTAGAGGAAGGTGCAAAGGCAACGGCAAGT
The DNA here is from genome assembly GCA_965656315.1 of uncultured Schleiferiaceae bacterium. Lineage (GTDB taxonomy): Bacteria > Bacteroidota > Bacteroidia > Flavobacteriales > Schleiferiaceae > UBA10364. Next base: position 31,781 of record CBFHKC010000004.1, read on the forward strand.
ATTCTCAATACTACTTCGGGTCCGATTTATCTAGCTGCTCATGCGGAAATCATGGAAGGTTGTGTGGTGCGAGGAGGTTTGGCCTTGGGCGATCACTCCGCATTAAAATTAGGAACGAAGATTTATGGTGCAACCACGCTAGGTCCACATTGTAAAGTAGGTGGCGAGGTAAATAATTCTGTCTTGCAAGGGTATTCGAATAAGGGACACGACGGATTCCTTGGAAATAGTGCATTGGGTGAGTGGTGTAACCTTGGGGCGGACACGAATAATTCTAATCTCAAGAACAACTATGACGCAGTTAAAGCGTGGTCATATGTGGACAAACGCTTTGCTCTAACTGGACAGCAGTTTTGCGGGCTCATTATGGGAGATCACAGTAAAAGTGGAATTAACACCATGTTCAATACGGGAACTGTTGTCGGTGTGAGCGCCAATATTTATGGTGCAGGTTTCCCTAGAAACTTTATCGCGAGTTTTACTTGGGGTGGACCGCAGGGCACCACGAACTACCGTTTAGATAAAGCTTTAGATACTGCAGATCGAATGATGAAGCGACGTGGGCTAGAGGTAGAAGGTGTAGAAAAAGCCATCCTCGAGCACGTACATCAAATCACTGAAGAATTCCGCCGTTAGAGCGCCTTTAAGGCTGATATAGTTGCTTTAGGATCATCACTCTTAAAAACGAAAGAACCTGCAACGAGTGCATCTGCACCGGCTGCAAGTAGACGCGCACCTGTTTCTAAGTTTACTCCTCCATCAATCTCAATGAGCGCTTTGGATCCCGTTCTGTCGATTAGCTCGCGAGCTTGTGCAGTCTTCTTGATCGTATTTTCAATAAACTTCTGACCACCGAAACCAGGGTTTACACTCATTAAAAGTACTTCATCAAGATCAGTAATAATGTCCTCAAGCACACTCACGGGGGTATGAGGATTTAGTGCTACACCGGCTTTCATGCCCGCATTGTGGATTTCTTGAATGGTTCGATGAAGGTGAGTACAAGCTTCATAATGTACGGTCAATATATCGGCACCACAGTCTTTAAAGGTCTGAATGTATCGCTCCGGCTGAACAATCATTAAGTGAACATCCATGATCTTATCACAGTTGTCTGCCATCGTTTTAACTACAGGCATTCCGTAGCTAATATTTGGGACAAACACCCCATCCATTACATCGATGTGAAACCAGTCTGCGTCACTTTCGTTGACCATTTGACAGTCGCGTTGAAGATTACCGAAGTCAGCTGCTAGGAGAGAAGGTGAGATGATTGGTGATGCCATTACTGTTGATTTAGATTCTCTGTAAAAATAAAGCACCTCAGCCGTTGTGGTGAGGTGCTTTTAATAAAATTTCTACTAAGGTTATTAACCCAGGTAGGTCTTCAAGATTTTACTACGCGAAGTGTGCTTCATTCTACGAATGGCTTTCTCTTTAATCTGGCGAACGCGCTCTCTTGTCAAATCGAATTTTTCACCGATTTCTTCCAGGGTCATGGGGTGTTGACCACCAAGACCAAAGTACAAGCGAATCACATCACCTTCACGTGGAGTAAGCGTAGCGAGAGATCTTTCAATCTCTGTACGTAAAGAGTCCATCATTAAGTCCTCATCTGGATTTGGACTGTCGGATGAGTTCAATACATCGTAAAGATTGCTGTCTTCTCCTTCAACAAGTGGAGCATCCATACTTACGTGACGTCCGGAGTTTCTCATGCTTTCCTTGACGTCGCTTTCGCTCATTTCAAGGTGCTTAGAAATTTCAGCAGCACTTGGAGGGCGCTCATTTTCTTGTTCTAGGTAGGCGTATGCCTTGTTGATTTTATTGATCGAACCGATCTTATTCAACGGCAAGCGTACAATACGGCTTTGCTCTGCAAGTGCCTGAAGGATACTTTGACGAATCCACCAAACCGCATACGAGATGAACTTAAAACCACGAGTTTCGTCGAAACGTTGCGCAGCCTTAATCAAACCTAAGTTACCTTCATTGATCAAATCAGGAAGGGTCAATCCTTGGTTTTGGTATTGCTTAGCAACAGATACAACGAAACGGAGGTTGGCTTTAGTCAACTTCTCCAACGCAATTTGATCACCTGCTTTAATACGCTGTGCCAATTCTACTTCTTCCTCAGCAGTGATGAGTTCCACCTTACCGATTTCCTGTAGATATTTGTCCAGCGAAGCAGTTTCGCGGTTCGTTACCTGTTTAGTGATTTTTAACTGTCTCATGGGCAGAGATTCTTTAATTCAAAGGTGAAGAAAGGGAGCCTCATCCATTTGGACAAAGCACCCTTTTTTACCTAACATTCTTTTTCGACTAGGGTTCTATTCGCCGTCCTTTTCAGGTTTTGGCAAAAGTACTTTTCTCGATAGTTTCATCTTACCCGCTTTGTCAACCTCTAGAAGTTTAACGCGAACTTTATCGCCTTCCTTAAGTACATCCTCAACGTTCTTGATGCGTGTCCAATCGATTTCAGAAATGTGCAACAAACCTTGTGTTTTTGGAGCAATCTCAACGAACGCGCCGTAGGTCTGTACACCACGTACGATACCTTCGTAAGTAGCACCTACTTCTGGTTCGAATGCGATAGCACGAATCATTTCTAGAGCAGCATTCATCTTCTCAGCATCCTTACCAGAGATTTCGATGTGACCACGCTCATCGATTTCCTCGATAGTAACAGTCGTGCCAGTATCCGCTTGGATTCCTTGGATGTTTTTACCTCCAGGTCCAATAATTGGTCCAATGAATTCTTTCTTAACCGTCAACTTAATGATCTTAGGCGCATTAGGCTTAAGTTCAGTACGTGACTCAGGCATTGTTTTTAGAATCTCATTCAGGATATGCAAACGACCTTCCTTGCTCTGCTTTAGCGCTTGTACAAGAATTTCATAGCTCAAACCTTTGATCTTAATATCCATTTGACAGGCAGTAATACCCTTTTCGGTACCTGTTACTTTAAAGTCCATGTCTCCCAAGTGATCTTCATCGCCTAAGATATCGGTCAATACAGCAAACTTTTCGCCATCAGAAATTAATCCCATAGCAATACCACTTACAGGACGAACGAGCTTCACACCTGCATCCATCATAGCTAGTGTACCAGCACAAACTGTGGCCATTGAAGACGAACCGTTAGACTCTAGGATATCACTTACTATACGGATAGTGTAAGGGTTCTCAGGATCAACCATTTTGTACAAAGCACGTTGTGCTAAGTTACCGTGACCGACCTCTCTACGGCTTACACCGCGAATAGGACGTGCTTCACCAGTTGAGAAAGGAGGGAAGTTGTAGTGCAAGTAGAATTTCTCTTCACCAGTGAAGGTAGCATCATCGATTCTGTTTGCATCCATAGTCGTACCCAAGGTAACTGTAGTTAAACTTTGAGTTTCCCCACGAGTAAACACAGCTGAACCGTGCGCACCTGGTAAGTAATCGACTTCTGACCAGATAGGACGTACTTGATCCGTAGCTCTACCGTCTAAGCGCTGTCCATCGTTTAGTACCATAGCACGCATGGCTTTGTACTCTACATCATGGAAATAACTCTTAGCAAAACCTGTGTTTTCGTCTCTCCAAGCCTCATCCTTACTTTCGAGGTATTCTTTCAAGATAGCCTTAAAGCTAGCAGAACGCTCATGCTTTGGTAAGCCACTTTTCGCAACTTCGTATACTTTATCATAAGTCGCAGCCATAACGTCTTCACGAACTTCGTCGCTATGTACTTCGTGGCTGTATTCACGTTTAGTTTGAGCTTTCTCTACTTGAGAAGCTAAACGAGTCTGTGCTTCAATCTGGACTTTGATGGCGTCATGTGCAAATTTGATTGCGTCTACCATCTCTTCTTCAGAGATTTCTTTCATCTCACCTTCAACCATTACGACGCTGTCCATAGACGCACCGATAACCATATCCAACTCCATATCTTCGAGTTGTGCAGGGCTAGGGTTAATGATGTGTTCTCCGTTGATACGTCCTACGCGAACTTCCGAAATAGGACCATCGAAAGGCAAGTCACTAACAGCGATTGCAGCAGAAGCCGCAAGACCAGTCAATGAAGTCGCTTCAACGTTTTCGTCGTAAGAGATCATCTGGATCATGAGTTGGATCTCAGCGTGGTAATCCTTTGGGAACAAAGGACGCAATACGCGGTCAATCAAACGCATGGTTAAAATTTCATTGTCCGATGGACGACCCTCACGTTTGAGGAAGCCTCCAGGAACACGGCCGTTCGCCGCAAACTTTTCACGGTAATCTACCGTAAGCGGAAGAAAGTCAACACCGTCTTTCGCTTCTTTGCTAGACACGACAGTGGCTAACAGCATAGTTCCACCACACTTTACAACGACAGATCCATCAGCTTGTTTTGCGAGTTTACCCGTTTCAAGCGTGATTTCTCTTCCGTCTGGAAGTGTGATAGTTTCAATAATTGCTTTAGGAATCATATATAGTGTAAATAGATACTTTTTTATACGCAAAAAGGCAATTGTAAAAATTGCCTTTCTGGTATTCGATAGGATGATATTATTTTCTCAATCCTAGTTTTTCGATGATGGCACGGTAACGTGCGATATCTGTTTTCTTCAAGTAGTTAAGAAGTTTTCTTCTCTTTCCTACTAGAGCGATCAACGAACGCTCTGTGTTGTGATCTTTTCTGTTTTGCTTCAAGTGACCGGTCAAGTGGTTGATACGGAAACTGAATAATGCGATCTGCCCTTCTGCAGATCCTGTGTCTGTTGCAGAAGCTCCGTACTCAGCGAAGATCTCTGCCTTTTTCTCTTTAGATAAATACATATCAAAATCGTATTTAGATGTTTGTAATGCTTGAAGCCGCAAAGATAGATAATTATCCTGCAACTGCGAACTGTTTGCCTTATTTATCTGTCCAGTACACTTTTGTGCCAATTTCCAGACCCATACTTGCAGCTGTGCCACCTAGTACTTCGAGAACATAAGCTGCAGGTGCTGTACTAGGTAGACTTACTGTCGAGAGTGGCTTTGCATTTTCCTGCATACTCACTATAACCCCATCGGCATCGAGGTAAATGATATCGAGTGAAACCAGTGTATTCTTCATCCAAAAACTACGCGGTTGTGCTCCGCCAGGCATGAAAAAGAGCATGGCCATATCTTTAGCTACGCTTCGGCGGTACATCATGCCAATTTCTATAGACTCCGAAGTAGTCGCGTATTCGGTTCTAAAGGTTGCTACCGTATCAGATTCATTCACTGCCCAAACCGTACCATCCATTCTGAAAGGAGGCTCGTATTGTTTTTGAGGTTGCTGAACTTTTGGAGCTGTATTCTTTCCAAATTTTTCAAAACTTCCAAAGAGGGAAGGGATAATGAAGGCAGCAAGTCCTAGACCCACAATCCAGATTGCGTATTTCCTCATTGCATTCATGAGCGTTGTGATTTAGAGTTTGCCGTGAAGACAAAGTAGAGGCCAATGCCAACAAGTGGTATACTTAATAATTGGCCCATGTTATAAGACATTCCTTGCTCAAAAGAGACTTGAATTTCCTTGTAATATTCGATGAAGAACCTAAAACCGAAGGTTCCGATGAGATAGAGTCCGAAGAGTAAACCTGGCTTGTCTCCTGCGCGGCGGCGTAAATATGCAAAGGCGAGAATCAGAAAGAGCATCCAATACCCGACGGCTTCGAACAATTGAGTAGGGTAGCGGGGCACTCCTAAAAGCGTAATCTCCGCGTAAGGTCCCTTCTCGTCTGTGTAGACTGTAGATTCATTTCCCTCAATAAACAAGACATTTTTACGGTCCGCACGTTGTGTGCTTAGAATTTGAGGAAGATAGTTGTCGGTGTAGGTTTTGATTTGTGCTTCACTTAATTGGTTAAAGCGCAATAGGGCTTTTATTTCAGGAAGCTTTAGAGAGTCTGTAGCTACGGTCGTTCCGGTAGGTGTGAATTCAATCTCGGACAGGTTACCCGCAAATCCACGAGTAATGCTGCCTCTTGCATCTTCTAGAAATACCGTTTCAACTGCACTATTCGCGGGAGCGCCATAAATCTCAGAATTGAACCAGTTACCCATGCGAATGAAGCCAGCAGCTAAGGCCACAACAATCACGATGCGGTCTAAAGTCCAAAGTGGGTGCTTTTTGGCGATTTTTAACGACCAGTAAAGCATGGCAGCGGTAATCGCTATTGCGGCACCATGAGAGGCTAAGCCACCTTTCCAAACCATGAAGATCTCGCCGAGGTTATTTTTGTAATACCCCCAATCGTAAAAAAATACATGGCCTAATCGAGCACCGACAATGGTAGCACCAATCATCCAGTAAACAAGGGAGTCCATGAGCTTTGGGTTTACATTCTCACGTTTGAAGACATACTGCATGCCGTACTGACCGAGAATGAAACTAATGATGAACATTAGGGAATAGAAGCGCAATTGAAACCCTGCGATTGGGATGTGGTTAGGGAAATCCCAGAAAATAGTAGCGAGCATAGGTTTATTCTTTCCAGTCTACAATAAAGAGGTTTGTTGCGCGTCCTCCACCGTTGTTCCTATTAGAAGCAAAGATCAATTTCTTACCATCAGGCGAGAACATAGGGAATGAGTCAAAAGCAGTATCAAAAGAAATTTGTTTTAGCCCCGTACCATCCGTGTTGATCATAAATAAGTTGAAAGGGAATCCTCGTTCACTATGGTGGTTCGATGAGAAAACAATCTTATCGCCACTCGGGTGATAGAATGGTGCCCAGTTCGCCTGACCGAGGTGTGTTACCTGGGTCAACTCAGATCCGTCTATGTTACAGGTGTAGAGCTCCATATCTGTTGGCTCGACTAGGCCATCGGCGAGTAAATCTTTGTATTTCTTTATCTCCTCCTCGGTTTTTGGACGTGAACTTCTAAAGACTAATTTTTTCGAGTCAGGACTAAAGAAAGCTCCTCCGTCATAGCCTAAACCGCTAGTAACTTGGATAATATTCTCTCCGTTAATGTCACACACATACAATTCCAAATCTCCGCTACGGGTAGAAGTGAAGACAATTTTCTCTCCATCAGGACTAACGGTAGCTTCAGCATCATAACCTGGACCGCTGATCAAGGTGTCTACAAGATTCCCTTCAAGGTCACTTACATAGATATCGAAGTCCTTGTAAATGGGCCAAACATAAGCTCCGCCTTCTCCACGTTCCGGAACGGCAGGGCAGGCGGAGTCACCAGTAAAAGTACTTGCGTAGAGTATTGTTGTGTCACCTGGCATGAAGTAGGCACAAGTAGTACGACCTAAACCGTTCGAAATACGAGTAGGCGCCTCTTCTAGAATGGTGTCGGTGTCCCAATTAAATGCATAGATCTGGTCACATTCATTACCCCACTTTTCTGCATTGCTTTGGAAAGTCAACATACTCCCGTCGAAACTGAAATATGCTTCGGCATTATCTCCACCATCGGTGAGTTGACGCATGCCATAGAAGTGCTCCTCTCCATCGTAGTTGAGTTCGCTTACCCAAGTAGCACCGCTTGCGCCATCTGCCTCAGCTTCGGAGGATCCGCTTTGACATGATACGGCCGCAATAGCTGCTAGAAATAGGATCTTTTTCATCTCTTTATTTAATGTTTTTATTTTTCAATTCTTGTTCTAATTCACTTCCGGGAACTGGATCCCATCCATGGCCACCCCATGGATGGCAACTTGATATCCGTTTGATGCTTAGCCAAAATCCTTTAAACGGGCCATGTAGTTTCACAGCCTCACTTGCATAAATACTGCAGGTAGGTTGGTAACGACACGCTGGGCCAAGCAAAGGCGAAATAATCTTCCGGTACAGCCAAATGATTAAAAGCAGAGGTGCTCCTAGGATGTATTTGATGAGCTTTGGCATGACCTGCTTCTCTGTGATTAAATGCTGTAGCTTGTTCCCTCTGCTCCATCTTTAAGCTGAATACCAGCTTCAGCGAGTTGGTCGCGAATCAAGTCTGCTGTACTCCAATCTTTATTCGTTCGAGCGCTAGCACGTAGTTCAATGATCAGGTCCATCGCCTTGTCAAGGGCCTCTTTATGAGCGCCTCCACTAGTAGTGCTTTGTAGTCCTAGAACATCAAAAGTAAATGCATGCATTTTCTCACGGAACAACTCCAGCTCCTTCTTACTAAGGGCAATTTTACCTTCAGAACCATTGATCAACTTTACACCTTCGTATAAATGAGCAATCATTATGGGCGAGTTAAAGTTATCGCTTAACGCAGTATAACACTTGTCAACCCATGCTTGAACGTCGAATTGGCTACCTTCAGAAGGTTGCAATCCGTCCAATTTTGCGATCGCTGCCATCAAGCGGTCATGTCCTTTTTCAGCAGCTAATAACGCATCATTACTAAAATCAAGGACACTACTGTAATGGGCTTGCATCATGAAAAAGCGTACCACAGAAGGAGAAAATCCTTTTACTAGTAATGGATTGTCACCGCTAAATAATTCGCCAGGTAAAATGGTGTTACCTGTGCTTTTGCTCATTCGCTTTCCGTTGAGGGTGAGCATATTTGCATGCAACCAATATTTAGCGCCTTTATGATTTGTACAGGCAGTATTCTGTGCGATTTCACATTCGTGGTGAGGGAATTTTAAATCCATACCACCTCCATGAATATCGAACTCATCCCCTAAGTACTTCGTACTCATTGCAGAACACTCCAGGTGCCATCCAGGAAAACCAATGCTCCACGGCGAAGGCCAGCGCATTATGTGGCTTGGCGAAGCCTTTTTCCAAAGTGCGAAATCAGCTGGGTTACGCTTTTCTTCTTGACCATCTAGTGCTCTTGAACCGGCTTGTAGCTCGTCCATCTTGCGCCCAGACAGAATTCCGTAATCTCCACCTTCTTTGTTGTAGGTGTCGACATCAAAATAAACACTGCCATTACTTTCGTAGGCCCATCCTTTATCGATGATGGTTTGAACCATTTCTATCTGCTCAACGATATGTCCTGTCGCTGTAGGTTCGATGGATGGCGGGTATGCATTCAAACGTTCCATAACCTTATGGAAGTCCACCGTGTAACGTTGCACGATTTCCATAGGTTCTAGCTGTTCTACGCGAGCTTTCTTGGCAATTTTGTCTTCTCCTTCGTCAGCGTCATTTTCTAAATGACCGGCATCAGTAATATTCCGTACATAGCGGACAGAATACCCCAAATGTTTGAAGTAGCGGAACATGAAGTCAAACGAAGTGAACGTTCTTGCATTCCCAAGATGTACATCACTGTATACCGTAGGTCCACAGACATACATGCCTACTCGCCCTTCACTAACAGGTGTAAAGGTTTCTTTTTCGCCGGTAAGCGTATTCTCTACTGAAATTGGGTATTTGCGGTACAGTGGATCCATCTTTAGGCCCCGAAGTCGGTTTTTAGGTTGATGTAGTCTAAGAATTCAGCTTTCTTATCTTCTTGTTGGAATACGCCTCCAAACTCAGCGGTAACCGTTGAGCTATCAATATCTCGTATTCCACGTGAATTGACGCACAGGTGCTTTGCATCGATGACACAAGCGACATCTTCAGTGCCCATTACTTCCTGTAATGCTTGGACGATTTGACGTGTTAAACGCTCTTGGACCTGGGGACGTTTTGCAAAATAATCTACAATGCGATTCATCTTGCTTAGCCCTACCACTTTACCTTTCGAAATGTAGGCAACGTGTGCACGACCCACGATAGGAAGCAAATGGTGTTCACAGGTAGAGTAGAGAACGATGTTCTTTTCAACGAGCATTTCATTGTAGCGGTAGGAGTTGTCGAACGTGCTCATACCTGGTTTGCGTTTAGGATGGAGCCCACCAAAAGCTTCATTGACGTAGAGCTTTGCGACGCGTAAAGGTGTTCCTTTCAAACTATCATCTTCAAGGTCCATACCCAAGGTCTCTAGAATACCTTTAACGTGTTCTTGAATAATGCTTATTTTCTCTTCATCCGACTTCTCGAAAGCATCCGCTCTTAATGGGGTTTCAGCTTTGAAACTTTCGTGAGCATCTCCGATATCTTCGGCTAAAATTGGATCTATATGGTCTGACATGCGTATAGTCTTAAAAAACGGATGCAAAGGTAGGTATTAGTCCCAATAAGGAACGCCTTGAGCGGTAGCTTTCTCCTTCAATGCTTTAATGGATGCTTCGATGCGGTTTAGAGCAGAAGTGGCATCTTGAATCATCAGTAGTGCGTCTTCTTTAGCGTTTATCATGGTGCCTGTCGGAGCTCCACGATGATTCCATGCGCCCCAAGCGAGTAGACCTACCACATCATTTAATGATGCTTCGGTTTCCATTTCACGTTTACTACGCGTTTTGTCACCGCGCAATAGTATACTGAGTTTTTTCAATTCGAGATCTATTCCGCGCGCGATGGTCAAATCCTCTAATGAAGCGCCAGGGGTATTGCGAAGCCCAGCGCGAATGTCCATTAATTGCTTTTTGAGGTTCTCAAACTTCGCGTATACAGCATTTGAAGATGCGTAAAGCTCATCAACGGAACGATTAAATGACATGTCGATATCCTCGTAATTGTACAAGTGATTGACCTCGAATGTATGACCTTCTATTAAAGAAGTAAGCACTCCGTTAGTTGAACGGTGAACGTCGATACTATAGGTGCCTGGCAATACAAATGTGGTGGTAGACGGGGTCGTCTTTGGTTCCCCATTTGTAGAAATATTTGCTACGCTGCTGTAACGGCCGTTCCAAGTAAATCGCTGTACACCAGATGCATCAGCTCTTGTGAAGCGAGCGATCTCAGTTCCCGTAGAGTCTTTTACGGTGAACAAGAGGTAAGGGCTTTCTTCCCAATCCTCATTGCGTAATTGATCTAAGGTAGGGTAGTGTGGATATTCTTCCTTCACCTCTGGGCGCTGTTCCTTTATACGTTTTGCCTTTTCAGTAATGTACAGTTCGAAGGTTACACCCATTGGTGGGTTTTTAGCACGGTAATCCTGCGCGCCTTTGTAATCCATTCCGCCGATGTTCGCACGGTTGAAAAGCAGTCCTGGTTTAGTGGAGAAGAATGCTGCATCTTGCTCAAGGATGAAGTCCATCTCACGTAATGGAGAATAGTTGTCGAGCACATAAAACCCTCGTCCGAATGTAGCTAGAACTAGGTCGTTTTCGCGCTCCTGAATGGCAATATCCCGTACTGCAGTAGTCGGAAGTCCACTGCCCAATTCCTTCCAGTTCGCTCCGCCGTCTAAAGAGAACCAAACACCAAACTCAGTACCAGCGAAGAGTAAATTTGGGTTGATGTGATCTTCGGCTAATGAATACACACTTCCTTTTTCTGGAAGAGCATTGGTTAATGAGATCCAGCTTTTACCTCCGTCATCGCTTTTATAGATGTAGGGAGCGAAGTCACCATTCTTATGGTTGTTGAATACCGTGTACACAACTTTATCATCATGTCTCGAAGGCACAATGTCCTGAACATAAATAAGAGGTAAGCTTAGCGAACCAACTTGCGTTTTAGGCAAGCCGCTGTAGTTTTTGATACTTGACCAATTCTTTCCATCATCGCTCGTCTTCCAAACTAAACCATCGTCAGTACCTGCCCAAAGCTCACCAGCATTATTCGGGTGTTCTTTTAGTGTTACGATATTGCCATAGATGGAGGTGCTTTTGTGCAAGGCAATCGCCTCTGGTCCCCAGTAACGGTCCATGATTGGAAGTCTATTGCGGTCGAGCTGACGAGAAAGATCCTCTGAAATCACCGACCAACTGCCACCGCGATCTGTACTCTTGAACACCTTGTTTGCCGCGAAGTAGAGGGTTTTAGCTTGATGCTTACTCGCTACTAATGGTGCATCCCAATTCCAGCGGTATGCAGCTTCTTTATATCGAGGCTGTGGCTGAATAGGAGTCTTCTCCCCAGTTTGTTTGTTAAAGCGAACCAACCATCCATATTGCGCTTGGGCATAGACGATATTTGGGTCAGCTGGATCGGTAGCGCTTTCAAAGCCATCTCCTCCATTGGTAACAAACCAGTCGCTATTAATAATGCCGCGTCGGTTGATGGTCTGCGAAGGTCCTCCCAAGGAGTTGTTATCCTGAGTTCCTCCGTATACATTGTAAAAGGGCCAATCGTTATCTACAGCTACACGGTAGAATTGGATCGTTGGAATATTCGCATTCCAATCCCAATTTTTCATTCCGTCCCAAGTCTCATATAATCCACCATCAGTTCCCATGATCATGTGTGAGGTATTATTCGGGTCGATCCACAAGCAGTGGTTATCTACATGTTTAAATTTCTTAGGAATTCGTTTAAAGGTTTTCCCTCCATCTGTACTGAATTGAGCGTACGTATCCATACTGTAGACCGTGTTCACATCAGTAGGGTGTGCTACAAATTCTACATAATAATTACCACTAGTTTCATGGCTACTTTGTTTGCTCCAGCTTACGCCATTGTTGGATGAACTGTAGGTTCCGTGTCCCTCGATAGTAGCGTAAAGCACCTCTGGATTTGCAGGTGAAATATCCATTCCGATACGACCCACATCGCCTGAGGGAAGCCCGCCTTGAACTTTATTCCAAGTTTGCCCACCATCTACACTTTTATACATGCCGCTTTCAGGACCGCCGCTCAGGTGCGTATAAACGTGTCTTCTACGTTGATGTGCGGTAGCGAAAAGTACATCCGGGTTACGTGGATCCATATGAATTTCATTGAATCCAGTATGTTCACTAACTTCTAGAATCTGTTTCCAATTTTCGCCGCCATCACGAGTCTCGTAGATACCACGATCTCCACCCGCGCTCCACAATGGTCCGTAGGCAGCAACATATACATGCTTCGAATCTCTAGGGTCCACCACAATCATTCCGATGTGTTCGCTTTCCTCTAAACCGACATTTTTCCAAGAGTTACCTCCGTCATGACTTACATAAACGCCATCGCCATAAGCCACCGAACGCTGGTTGTTGTTTTCACCGGACCCTACCCAAATCGTATTTGAGTTATTTGGATCGATGGTAATGCATCCTATACTGTAGCTCCCTTGTGCATCGAAAATCGGTTCCCAAGTCGTTCCGTTGTTTGTTGTTTTCCAAACACCACTTGAGGCCATCGCCAAATACATTTCAGAGGTGTTCTCAGCGTTTACTGCGATATCTGCAATTCTTCCTGAAGTGGTCGCTGGACCAAGTTCACGGAATTTAAATGCACTGGTGCTTTGCGCTGTCCAGTTCGGGGCATCGTCTTTGCTTTTGCGCTGTCCGATTACCGAGACACTAAGAAGGAGTGCACCGGTTAAAGCAAATAGGGAAGTCTTTTTAAAAGAAAAGGTAATCATGGTTTGCGATCGATTTACTTTTGGTTCTAACGCTTTTTACGTCAGGGAGTTTGCAAATTACCACAAAAGGGCCAAAAGCCACCTTTAATAGATCGTTAGAATTTCCAGAGAGCACCGAAACTCAACATAGATTCGCTAGAAGTGTAGGTGATTGGATCTATATAGTCCACGCTAAACGGGTAATACTGCATTTGTTGTGAAGTTTGACTCCAACTCATGTAAAGCGTAGTATCATCAACACGAATGCTAGCGCCACCTCCCAATCTCCAATAATCTCCAAGACCTTCGCGGTAACTTGGGCTGTAAGCGATGCCGCTACGTAAAGTTAATAGTCCAAATCGTAACTCTCCGCCCGCGCTTACCTGATGTTGAGTGCTGAGTTGCGATTTGATGATAGGGTTGAGGTATCTTTCATTTCTGCTTATCGAGCTGCTCCAAGTATGAGGGATTAGGGTGTGATTGACCGTAAAAAGTGCAGATCTAGCTAAAACAATTGTTGCGCCACTCCGTAGTTTTGGAGCAGTTATCATGGACCACATATACTCCTCTCCATAGCCCTCTGCTGTGATACCAGAAGCTGAAATGCTAGGTCGAACCGCGCGAATGCTTACTTCCCAGTCTTGTGTAAAAGAATACACATGGGGGAGTTCCAAAGCGGCCGCTATTCGAAGGAATTGGACAGGACGGTATAACATGCCTAAGTTTGCGGAAAACCCGATGGCGCGGTTGTCCCATTGATCAGTCAAATCAAGCCCTGTTAGATCAGTGGTACTGTTGTACAGCTCGTTTTGTTTAATCTCCACATTCTCACTGCTATTTAAAATGCTGACAGATGCACCGTAGTAAAGGGTTTTTCCGTAGCTCTTACCTCCTCCAAAGGTTGCTCGACTGCGTATTCCCTTGCGGAAATAGGTATGTGTGAAGTCGACATCACTGAGATTCGCAGTGGAATTGTAAGACATAGTGTTTGCGTCGTAATCTGTAGCATAACTCTGGTAGAGCAAGTCTTCATATGCGCCCAATTCTGGCAAGAAATCAGGAGGGGTCCCCTCCGAGCCATCTACCCATTGCTGGGTCATACTCGCAGCGCTTGATCTTGTGTCTCGTATACGTTCACGAAATAGCTGGTCACTATTAAAGGTGAAAAAGTAATTCCATCCGCTCGCTTGATCTCTCCCGAGCATTCCGATGTTTCCAAGATTTAAGGTAGTGGTATTGCCACGCACGGCACCATTGTCTAAGGTGTTGCGCTTTGAGAAAATTCCGAGATCAGTTCCGAATGCTTCTTGGCGATACAGTCCTGCTCCCGCTGGGTTAAGCGCTAAAGCAGTGAAGGAGCCACTCATCGCAGTCATGCTTCCAGCAAGCCCATTGAAGCGCGCGTCACCGTAGGTCGTTGGTTGATTTAATTGGCTGTAATAATCCAATGTTTGCGCAGACCCGTAAAAAGAGAATAGTACCAAAAAGCTGCTTATAATAAGGCGTAGATTCATCGTCTTCTTCCGTTAGAATTTGAGTTGTTCGTACTTCTCTGAGGACGACTACTTGGTTGTGGGGAAGAAGTCCGTTGAGGTGCAACACTACGCTGTGGGCTTGAGTTGCGCTGAGGTGCCGTTGTACCGCGCTGCGGAGTACTGCTGCGGGGTGATGATACGCGATCAAATGAATTGTAGGTTGACCGAGTTCTATTACGGCGCTCTTTTACAGATTTGTTGCCCGGAGTATTGCTTGGTTGGGTAGAAGGAGCGCTTGGTGTAACTCTGCGTACATTTCTTGATTTGAGCCTTCCTCCGGGTTGCTGAGGCTCGTTTTGGTCTAAATCTACCTTCGTACGCGTTTTGATCGGGGTAATGGTTCCGCCCCAGCCGGTTGGTTCAGATGGTGCCGTCGGGGTATCTGTAGTACGACCAGTTGAGGATGAATTGCCCCTAGAGGTGTTGTATTTAGAAGGGCGTCTTCCACCATAATTCGTTCCACTCCTAGTAGTTGTGTTCCCATTCGACCAACCATTATTTCCGTTCGACCAGCCGTTTCCATAGCTATTGTTCCATCCATAAGGGTTGCCGTAACCAAAGCCGTATCCATAACCATATCCATAACCATAACCAAACGGGTTCCATGGATCTTGCCAGCCGTTGCCATATGGATGATCATAGAAGTTCCATGGGTCATTCCACATTCCGCCTTGCCACATGCTGTTGCTGGAGTACGGGTTAAACCCATAAGGAGTATTTCCGAACATGAATTGTTGCTGCATCAGTCTCCATTGCCAGAATGAAGGGGTATTTATCGAATTCATTCCAATTGATGGGGACCAATTTCCATTAAACTCACCTCCTGGTCGAATCACTTTTGCTCCCTGATCGAGATCATTATTGTCTCCCCAATATTGGCCATAGTCCATCGGTAGATCATCGCCAGGGTTAGGGGAGCTGTTTGGTGCAGCAAAGTATGGAGAAGGTAGAGTTGGGTTGTAATAATTCTCATCCTCAAAGTAGTTATCGGTGAGACTTACAGGAGTCCCGCATGCAGTAAGTAGTGCATAACTTAAACCCACAAACAAGAGGTGCTTCTTCATAACTTCAGTAACTTTGCCGTTCATTATTAATAAGGTACAAAAGTTATACCAACTTCAAGATAAATGGCAAAGCATCTCACCACTAGGGAACAGGATTATTCGAAATGGTACAATGAATTGGTCGTTAAGGCGGATTTAGCTCAAAACTCAGGGGTACGGGGATCTATGGTGATCAAGCCGTATGGTTATGCGATTTGGGAACGTATTCAAGCCGACTTGGATCGAAGATTCAAAGAAACAGGTCACATGAACGCGTATTTCCCGTTGTTCATTCCTAAGTCTTATTTCTCAAAAGAAGCATCACATGTTGATGGATTTGCGAAAGAGTGTGCTGTTGTTACTCATTACAGACTAAAGAATGATCCGAACGGCAAGGGTGTTATTGTAGACCCCGCGGCGAAACTAGAAGAAGAACTCATCGTACGTCCTACTTCGGAAACGATTATCTGGGACACCTATAAAGATTGGATCCAGTCATACCGTGATCTACCTATTCTTGTTAATCAATGGGCCAATGTAGTTCGCTGGGAAATGAGAACTCGTCTATTCTTAAGAACAGCGGAGTTCTTGTGGCAAGAAGGTCATACAGCGCATGCAACGAAGGAAGAGGCTATCACAGAGGCAGAAACTATGTTGAATGTCTACTCGACGTTTGTAGAAGAGATCATGGCTATTCCTGTGCTGCGTGGAACTAAAACCGAGGGTGAGCGTTTTGCAGGAGCACTCGAAACATATTGTATCGAAGCCTTAATGCAAGACGGAAAGGCTCTTCAGGCAGGTACCTCACACTTCTTAGGTCAAAACTTCGCAAAGGCATTTGATGTGAAGTACCAAAATAAAGAAGGTAAGCAGGAATATGTTTGGGCTACCTCTTGGGGGGTTAGTACTCGCCTAATGGGAGCGTTGATCATGACGCATAGTGATGATAATGGTCTTGTGCTGCCGCCGAAATTGGCTCCTTATCAAGTCGTTATTGTGCCAATATATAAAGGACAGGAGCAGCTCGATGCCATATCTGAGGTTGCCGAAGGACTCATGAAAGATTTACGTGCTCAGGGAGTAACAGTTAAATTCGATAATAGAGATACCCACAAGCCAGGTTGGAAATTTAACCAGTATGAACTTCAGGGAGTTCCTGTACGGATTGCAATTGGGCCGAAAGATCTAGAGAAAGGCTCTGTTGAGGTTGCTCGTCGCGATACGTTGACCAAGCAGTTTATGGATCAAAAAGATGTCCCTACGGCTATACCAGCGCTTTTGGACCAGATTCAGAACGACCTCTTCCAGAAGGCACTTTCTCATAGAGAAGAGCATACTCACACGGCAAATACATGGGAGGAGTTCGAGGACTTGATAAAAAACAATGCTGGGTTCGTTTATGCCCACTGGGACGGGACTACGGAGACTGAAGATAAGATTAAGGACATGACAAAGGCTACAATTCGTTGTATTCCATTGAATAACAAGCAAGAAGAAGGGACGTGTATCCTGACAGGGAAGCCAAGCGCGCAGCGTGTGGTCTTCGCTAAGGCATACTAGGACAGCATAAATCGAAAAAAATATCGATTTATTTTGCCCAAGGTATTGCAGAATTGAAAATCGTGCTTACATTTGCACTCCTCGAAACAACGAGGTATAGTTCTGGAGTATTTTGGCCCGTTCGTCTAGCGGTCCAGGACGCCGCCCTTTCACGGCGGAAACACGGGTTCGATTCCCGTACGGGTCACAAAAATTAATTAAAAAGACATGGCAAACCATAAGTCTGCTTTAAAGAGAATTCGTCAATCAGCCAAAAAGGCTGCTCACAATCGTTACTACCACAAGACGACACGTAACGCTGTGAGAAGATTACGCGGCACTACAGACGCGACTGAGGCAACAGAAATGTTCCCACAGGTAGTTTCTATGTTGGATAGACTTGCGAAACGCAACATCATCCACAAGAAAAAAGCTTCTAACTTGAAGTCTAGCTTGGCAAAGCACGTTGCAGCGCTATAAGCTTTACTTAAGCAGTGTAAAGATCTATAGAACCCACTTCGAAAGAAGTGGGTTTTTTTGTGCTCTAGTTTTTATGAACCAGGTTCAGGAACGCTTAATAGGAGACTTAGACAATCCGTTGGACATTGATAGCAAAAAAAAAGTCCCAAGGCTAAATCAAGCATTGGGACTTTTTATTTGTTTGAAGCGTCTTTCTACTCTGCGTAGAGAGCTTCGATCTTAGCTTCGTACTTCGCCAGAATTGGCTTACGCTTTACCTTAAATGTTGGTGTCAAACAGCCATTGTCCACGGTGAATTCCTCGGTATCGATGATGATCTTTTTGACCTGTTCCCATTTTCCGAAGTTGGCATTGGCCTTTTCTACATCTTGCCAAACGCGATCAATTATACGTTGGTTGGTAGACATGTCCTTGAAAGTAGTGTATGTGATATCGTGTCTGCTGCACCATTCTTTAACCCCATCCTCATTCAGTATACAGATCGCTGATGGGAACTTACGGCCAGCACCGATAACCATACTTTGAGCAATCAAGTGAGATCCTTTCAGTTCGTTTTCAATCAGCTGAGGAGCAACATACTTACCTCCAGATGTTTTGAACATTTCTTTCTTGCGGTCGGTGATGCGAATAAAACCATCTTCAATCACCCCGATATCGCCGGTATGGAACCATTCTCCTGTCATTACTTCTGCCGTCAATTCAGGCTGCTTGTAGTAACCGAGCATTACATTAGGACCTTTGATCAAAATCTCACCATCTTCAGCGATTTTAACCTCTTGTCCTTCTAAGACTTTACCTACGGTACCTATGCGAAGCATTTTAGGTTCAGCAGTGGTATTTACAGAAATAACCGGTGAGGTTTCTGTGAGGCCGTAACCTTCAAGAATTGGCACGCCTATACCATTGAAGAATCGGGCTAGACGAGGTTGGAGAGCGGCAGAGCCAGAAGCTACAGCTTGAATATTAGATAAACCTAACGCCGCGCGGATTTTGCTAAAGACTAGCTTATCAGCAATTCCAAGTTTCCAATGGTAGAAACCTCCATTCGCATGATCTGGCTCCCATTGTAAAGCTAGTCCTACAGCCCATTCGAAGATTTTGGTTTTCAAACCTCCTGCACTGGTACCATTTGCAACGATTCCGTCGAAGAACTTCTCTAAAAGACGAGGAACTGCGGTGAAAATGTTTGGTTGAGCGAAATTGAGGTCAGCCTTAATGGTGTCGATAGCTTCTGCAAAATAAATACTCGCACCATTATACATGTATAAGTATTGTATGAAGCGTTCGAAGCTGTGACAAACTGGTAAGAAGCTGAGAACACGTGATTCTCCTTTAACAAGCCCAGGAATACGCGGGGTTGCGGTGATCACAATGGATACCATGTTTTTATGCGAAAGCATTACACCTTTAGGCAGTCCAGTTGTTCCTGAGGTATAAATGATCGTAGCTAGATCTTCTGGCTTTACTTGGTCGCGAAATTTAATGACCTTATCTTGTATTGAAGCGTCTTCTCCCAAAGCATTAACTTCTTCCCAATGGTGCTTGCCATCGTACTTTTCAAAGGTATACACTCCCTTCATCTGTGGGCATTTATCCAATATATTACTCACTTTGTCGTAGAGCTCATCATTTGAGACAAAGCAGTATTTGCTCTCACTGTGATTAAAAATGTACTCATAATCATTTTCCGTCATGGTCGGATAGACAGGTACATCTACTGCTCCAATCTGTAGAAGTGCATGGTCCATAATGTTCCATTCACAACGGTTATTGTGTGAGATTAGAGCTACTTTATCTCCAGCTTGGACTCCCAAGGCGAGTAATCCGCGCGATGCCTTATCTACAGCTGTGATAAATTCACTAGTCGAATAACTTTTCCATTCTCCATTTACCTTAGAAGTCATCATTACCTGCATTGGAATATGCTCCTGCTGGTAGTGGGGGATATCAAATAAGCGAGTTGGTTGTTTCATATTTGAGTATTGGTGTTTTGTTGGTACTAAATATAGGCAAAATGTAAAATGTACATTTGATATACTTTAGTCCTGGTATATAACAGCCCCTGCGACAATTGTTCGAAGCACCTTAGTCTCTGACTGGTTTGGCTGATCTGCGGCAAGTAGGTCACGGTTTAATATGGTGAAATTGGCCAATTGCCCCTTAGCGATACTTCCATATTCATGCTCACAGAATGCACTATATGCCGCGTCCACAGTCATTCCCCGCAAGGTTTGTAACGGAGTTAATGCTTGCGCTCCGAGGAAACCTTCCTCAGGCCAGTGTTCTTTATCTCGTCTTGTCGTAGCAGAGAAATAGGTTGCGAGTGGATCGATATGTTCAATCGGGAAATCAGTCCCTAGGGCCACTTTGCCAGCAGCATTAAGTATACGTTTGTAACTGTAGGAGTGTTGCAAACGTTCGTCGCCTAACCGCTCTTGGGCCCAATACATATCACTCGTTGCGTGTGTAGGTTGAACGGATGCTATGATATTCGGATGCGTGTAATACGAGCTGTCTTCCGGTGTCATAATTTGTGCATGCTCCACGCGAAATCGTAGGTCTTTATTTCGATCCAATTGTTCAAAGCTCTTCAAGAGCACGTGGTGCGCACTATCACCTATCGCATGAACGCAAAGCTGCCACTCATTAGCGATACATCTTTCGCGCAACTCTTCAAGTTCTTCAGGTGAGAGCAAGGGCAATCCATAGTGTTGAGGTAGATCATGATAAGGGGCTCTAAGCAATGCTCCGCGGGAGCCAAGGGCTCCGTCTAAGTAGGCTTTCACGCTTTTAACTCGCAATAGTTGCTTTTCGATGGGGCCATGTTGCTCGAAATAACTCAAGTCTTCCTCGGTATTGCTAATCATAGCATTCACAGGAAGTTTCCATGCACCTTCTTCTATCAAAGAGTCGAGCAAAAGGATTTGATCGTAATGTAGCCCCGCATCGGTTAATGCTGTCAGTCCGTATTTAACCAAGCTGTCTTGCGTTTGCAGTAAAGCCATTCGCCAAAATTTGGAATCATACTTCGGCAACGTGACCAATTCTTGTGCGCGATCTACCAATATCCCATCGAGTACACTACCACCTTTGACCTTCGAGCTATTCTCTATACCGTAGTCGTCAAGAACCGCAGTATTGACCCATGCCGCATGTCCGTCAATCCGGGTGAGATAGATTTTCGTGTCTTCAAACTCTTTTAAATCATTTGCCGTTGGATACGAAGTGTCTTCCCAATCATTCTGATCCCATCCGCGCCCAATGACCCAGTCTTTTTCTGGGTGTGCTTCCTTAAATACACGAATCCTTTCGAGGCATTCTTCTTTCGATTTTGTGCCAAACAAACTCACCGTGTGAAGCGTCTCGGCATAGCCGAAAATGTGCCCGTGTGCATCTATAAACCCTGGATACACGTGTGAGTTGTTAGTCTTTATCGTCTTCTTAGCCTGTGGCCGTTGCTCTAAGTCACCCCCGAAATCTATAATTCTACCGTCATCAATAGCGATCCAACGCAATATTTTAGAGGAGGGGGAGGTGTCAAAATAATGAATATTTTTCCCCGTGATAACCACGTCAATCCCTTGTTCTTGTTGGTTTGAACAGGAAAACAAAAGTGCTAGTGGAAGTAGAAACAGGTTATGAACAAAAAGGAACCTAAAGGTGTGGGAAATATTGCACATGGTTTTCAAAAGTGTTGCTGTAAGAATACCTAAATTTGCACAAATTCTTTTCAATAATGAATAGCACCTCAGTTGCCACTTTAGACCAGGCCAAAGAAATGGGCCTCTTGCCAGAAGAGTTTGACAAGATCAAAGAAATCCTTGGCCGCACTCCTAACTACCTTGAACTTTCCGTTTATGGAGTCATGTGGAGTGAACACTGTTCGTACAAAAACTCCATCGTTTGGTTGAAGAAACTTCCAAAGAAAGGTCCACACATGTTGGTGGAAGCCGGAGAAGAAAACGCAGGTCTCGTAGATATCGGTGATGGTTTGGCATGTGCATTCAAGATAGAATCTCATAACCACCCTTCTGCAGTCGAGCCTTACCAAGGTGCAGCTACTGGGGTTGGAGGTATCAATCGTGATATCTTTACGATGGGTGCGCGTCCGATAGCACAGTTGAATTCATTGCGCTTTGGTAAGCCTACCGAGGACCGTACTAAATGGTTGGTAAAAGGCGTGAGCAAAGGGATTGGTGATTATGGAAACTCTTTCGGTATTCCCATCGTTGGTGGTGAGGTATACTTTGATGAGTGTTACCACCAGAACCCTCTGGTAAATGCATTTTCTGCAGGAATCGTGGAAGTCGGTAAACAAATCTCAGCTACATCATCTGGTGTAGGCAACCCTGTTTTTATTGTTGGTTCAGCAACAGGTAAGGATGGAATTCACGGTGCTTCATTTGCTTCAAAAGACTTAGACGAAGATTCTGCTGAAGATATTCCATCTGTACAGGTTGGTGATCCATTCCAAGAAAAGCTTCTCTTGGAAGCAACAATGGAATTGGCAGAAACTGACGCGGTTGTAGGAATGCAAGACATGGGGGCTGCAGGTATCACTTGTTCTTCTTGTGAAATGTCTGCTGCTGGTGAACACGGTATGGACATTTGGTTAGATAAAGTGCCTTTACGTCAGAGTATGGAGCCTTGGGAAATTCTATTGTCAGAATCTCAAGAACGTATGCTGGTAGTAGTGGAGAAAGGAAAAGAGCAAAAAGTATTAGACATTTTTGATAAGTGGGATTTAGAGTGTGAAGAAATCGGTGTTGTTACTGAAGGAGGCACAGTGAATTACTACTGGAAAAAAGATTTAGTAGGTACACTCCCTGCTGAAAGTGCAGTTTTAGGCGGTGGAGCTCCTGTATATCACAGAGAGTGGGCTGAGCCAGCGTACTACCAGGAATATAAGAAGTTCGACATTGACAGTGTTACTGAACCTGAGGATTTAAAGGCGGTTGCGAAGAAGATGGTCGCTCTACCTAACATTGCTTCGAAGCGTTTGGTATACGAACAATATGACAGTATGGTTGGTACTCGTAACATGGGTACGAACGATCCTTCTGACGCAGGTGTAGTAAATATAAAAGGCACAGACAAAGCATTGGCGATGAGTGTCGATTGTAATTCTCGTTACGTGAATGCAGATCCTGAAGTAGGTTGTGCAATGGCTGTTGCAGAGGCGGCACGTAATATTACTTGTTCAGGTGGTGTTCCTTCTGCGGTAACTAACTGTTTGAACTTTGGTAACCCATATAGCCCAGAAGTATACTGGCAGTTCGTAGGGGCTATCAAAGGTATGAGTGCAGCTTGTGAGAAATTCGAAACACCCGTAACTGGTGGTAACGTTAGTTTCTACAACCAGACTCAGATTGGTAAAACTATTGAACCCGTTTTCCCAACTCCAACGATTGGTATGATTGGTGTTGTAGAGGACAAGAAGTTCATCACCACATTGGGTTATAAATCAAAAGGAGATTTGATTTTCATGATCGGTTCTAGCCGCAATGATATTTCTTCTTCACAGTATTTAGTGAATATTCATGGTGTAGAGAAGAGTACCGCGCCGCACTTCGATTTAGAAGAGGAATACGCAAATCAGAAACAGGTACAGATGCTCATTCGTGAAAGCGCTATCAATAGTGCACATGATTTGAGTGAAGGTGGTCTCTGGGTAGGTCTTTTGGAAAAAGGATTTGCTTCGGGCTTAGGATTTGATATTACCTTACCTGCAGAATATCGCAAGGATGCTGTTCTCTTCGGCGAGGCAGCCTCTAGAATCGTTGTTACTGTTTCTGAAGAGAACAAGGATAAATTTATTGATCTCATGATGTTGAACGGATGTGAATTTGATCTTTTGGGACATGTGACCAAAGGAAGCATTCGAATCGATGATGAAGAATGGGGCGAGGTTAAAGAATACCAGCACATTTACGATAACGCTCTAGGAGAAATGCTAGCTTAATTAGAAAGTAACTTTTCCCAAAGAATTCAAAAACGGTCTGTATATAGCGTCATCGCTAGTGCAGACCGTTTTCTTTAACATATCTGCCAAATCTAACCTCGATACCTACTCCAACTGAAGGAGTAAGATTCACAGCTGGGGAGATAGGCCAAGTCATGGATCCACCTATGGCTATATTATTACGAACATTAGTGGCAATAGCAATCTGGGGGGCAACTCCGAACGTATTCGATTTTTGATTGATAATTCGTTCTTCGCTCTGTAGGATTCCAATGCCTAATCTTACCTCAGTACGTATGGGGTTCAAACGAATTGCTCTAAGTAAGGAGATGGCTCGCCAATCGTTATGAGTATTCGAACGCCAAATCTCTACTCCGTCAGTATGGGCCTGAAATTCAACATACACATTTCTTTGCATCTCATATCCCGTCTTCAAGCTTGCGTATGGAATTCCAGCACCTACATAGACGTAACTGTACCTATTCGCATGCATAGAATTATAGCGCTGACCAGAAGCTGTAAGGTGAGAAATTAGAATGAAGAGTACGGCGAGGTATTTCATGTAATAGGATATGCAGTAAATTTAATAGGAAATAAACGAGCTGCCTACCTTGATCATTATAGTTGAAAACGTCTAGTTTTAAACAGAAGTATCCGAATACTTACCCAAAGTAAAATGCCGCCGTTCTGAAGGTATTTGCGTGCGCCTCAATTATGTTTCGAATTTCAGGGCTGTATCCTCCTCCCATATTGACAGCAACTGGCACTTCATTTCGGTGGCAACGTTCAAAAACCAAACGATCACGTTCTTTACAACCGTGTAAAGTTAAATCCATCCGACCTAGTTTGTCTCCTCTGATCACATCTACACCGCTTTGGAAAAACACAAATTCTGGCGCTACAGTGTCAAAGAGCTTTCCAAGATGATAGTCTAGCAGGGAGAGGTAGGCTTGGTCAGAAATAAAGTCGGGCAGTGGGACATCTAGATCACTTTGTTCTTTGTGATAGGGATAATTTTTTTCTCCATGCATCGAAAAGGTGAAAATACGTGGGTCATCATGAGCCATAGCGGCAGTCCCATTCCCTTGATGAACATCGAGGTCAATAACGAGGATGCGTTGAAGGTGGTGATGATCTATTAGATGGTGTGCACCTACAATGATATCATTCAGAATGCAGAAGCCTTCTCCGCGGTCATAAAAGGCATGATGCGTTCCGCCGGCAATGTTCAGTGAGCAGCCATGTCTCAACGCGAAATCGGTGGTGTCAACAGTGCCTTGACATATGATTCTCTCACGTTCGATAAGTTCTGAGCTTAATGGAAAACCAATTTTTCGTTGCGCCTTACCGGGCAGGGTTAACTCTTTAAGTTGCGTCCAGTATTCAGAATCATGAGAGCGAAGAATTTTTTGAACGGGCAGTAGTTCAGGAGCAAAAAAGTCACTGGAATCAATAGTGCCTTCATGCATAAGTTGCTCAGGCAAAAGGGAATACTTTGCCATGGGAAACCTATGGTTCTCCGGAAGGGGATGATGATAAATGGGGGCCCAAGCGACCTTCAACATTCGAGTTTAACGCAATTGAGCGTCTAATCGTTCACTAAGCTGATGTAAAATGCGTTGAACGGATTTATCGACAGCTTTATCGTTGAGGGTTTTATTTGCGTCTTGGAATAGCATTCCGATGGCGTAACTCTTTTTATCTTCAGGTAAATGCTCGCCTTCGTAGACATCAAAGAGGAATACATCTTTAAGTAGTTTACGTTCCGTGCTGGAAACGACGTCTGCTATCTCGGCATAGCTAATATGTGCATCAACCAATAACGCGAGGTCACGACGAACTGTAGGGAATTTAGGCAGTGCAGTAAAGAGCTGTGTACCGCGTTTAAGCGCTAAAGGAAGTAATTGGTCCCAATTGAAACTTGCGTAAGCCACAGCACCTTTGATGTCGAAGTGCTTCAATACCTTGGGATGGACAGTTGCAATATGGCCAGCAAGTGTTTTTCCTACTTTGATGCTAAGAAACTCTCCAAAGAGACTGTGAGAAGCCACTTGGAATTTTGCTTCGAGTCCGAGACGTGACAAGGTTGCCTCCACGATACCTTTTAACGTGAAAAAATCATTTTGTACTACTTGTCCTTGCCATTGATCATTTCCTTGAACTCCTGCGATAATAAGATCCAGGTGAGTTGCTTCAAAGTACCCGTTAGCGCCTTTTCCATAGGATTTACCACGTTCGAATAAACGCAGATTTGGCTGCTGACGCTTTTGGTTGAAGCTCACGGCATTGAGCATGCCAAAGAGTAAATTAGCACGCATTACATTGAGGTCTTGGCTCAATGGATTAAGCATTTCTACCAACTGAGGGGTTAATTCAGGTTGTAGTTTTTCATAATCAGCGCCTTTTGAAAGGCTATTGTTCATGATTTCGTAGAAACCGTTGCCTGTTAATTGGTCTAAAATAGAATGCTCCAATTTTTCAGGACGAGGATCGTGCTTAGCTACACTGATCCGCATTGTATCAGGTACAGGAATGTTGTTAAAACCATAAATACGAAGCAATTCCTCTGCAATATCTACATCTCTAGTAACATCAACTCGGTAGGTTGGAACAAGTACCGTCCAATCATCTGAAGTGGTCGAAGTCAATTCAAAATCTAACGATTCTAGAATATTCTTGGCGACCTGCTCTTCGAGACGAATACCAATCAGTTTGGCTACCTTTTCATAAGAAAAAGTTACTTGTTTACGAGGGAAATCCTCGCTTCCCTTGTGATCTCTCTTGCTTGCAGTTGCACCCGTGAGTTCAATGATTAATGAAGCTGCATAGGCATGAGCTTCGGCAGTAATGTTTGGATCAACCCCTCGTTCATATCTGTAACTCGCGTCAGAATTAATTCCGTGTCTTTTTGCTGTTTTTCTAACGCGAACAGCATCGAAATATGCGCCTTCTAAATAGACCGATGAAGTGTCAAGTGATACGCCTGATTCTAAACCACCTAATACGCCAGCGATACATACTGGTTTGTTTTCATCAGCAATGACCATATCATTCACATCTAAGGTGCGTTCTACCTCATCTAACGTGGTTATCTTCTCGCCGGATTGTGCTGGACGAACGTGCACTTGTCCTCCGGATAGCTTATCGGCGTCAAAGGCATGAAGAGGATGTCCGTATGTATGTAAAACGTAGTTCGTGATGTCCACTACGTTGTTCTTTGGAGTTAGACCTATCGCTGTCAGACTGTTTTTAAGCCAGTCAGGACTTTCGGAAACTTTAACATTGGTGAAATGTGTTCCGTAATAAGAGGGACAACCTTCATCTTCAATACTGAGCTGAATGGCATTTGATCCTCGCTCTGGTGTTGCGAATGTTGGAGTCTGTAGTTCTGGTGTTGCCTCATTTAAGCTGAGTAACGCGGCGCGCAAGTCTCTTGCGACACCTATATGGCCCATCGCATCTGTGCGATTCGGCGTTAGACCAATTTCAAAAACGTAATCGCTTTCCAATTTGAATACATCGGCGCAAGGAGTCCCTGGAGCCAAAGCTTCGTCAAGAATCATAATTCCATCGTGAGCTTGTCCAAGACCTAGCTCGTCTTCGGCACAGATCATACCCAAACTTACCTCACCGCGAATTTTACCTTTTTTAATTTTCAATTCCTCGCCTGCAGGGTAGAGTAGAGTACCGACGGTTGCAACGGGTACTTTTTGCCCAGCAGCAACATTAGGAGCACCACAAACGATTTGAACGGGTTCATCAGCGCCTATATCAACAGTGGTTACGCGCAGACGATCGGCATTGGGATGTTGTACACAGGTTAAAACATGACCTACTACTACGCCGCGAAGTCCTCCCTTAATGGATTCAACTTCCGTAACGCCTTCGACTTCTAGACCGGTATCGGTAAGTAGCTCATCGACACGTTTAGGATCGATTGTAACGGGGAGATAACGCTTTAGCCAGCTGTAAGAAATGTTCATGGAGATTGAATTACAATAAGCCCCAAAGTTACACTTCCGACCAAGAACTTACAACGGAGTAAGGCGTGGTGTTAAAACATTTTATAGAGAACTAAGCCATAGATAGCAAATCGAAGAAAGCGCACTAGTGTGAGTAGGGCAAAAGTCTTGAAAGGAAACTTATTGATACCGCATAATTGGCACACAATAGGGTACGGCAAAGGGGTGAGCGCGGCTATGACAACTAGTAGTCCACCAAAACGTTTTAATTGACGCATGGTAGTTGCATAC
>CBFHKC010000004.1:59981-80668 GCA_965656315.1 uncultured Schleiferiaceae bacterium
CGCATAATAAGGCGCTCACGAATTAGCTTCCTAGTGGAAAGGTAGCGTCCGATAAAATATGATACTAGTCCGCCGACATAGCTTATGCTCGCGAGGAGTCCTAAGGTTAATACCGGGAATTCCGTTTCATCGGCCCAAACGATTAGTATTTCTGGGGACACCAGGCCAATGCTAATCTCTGATGCAAAAAATATGGCGATAAGACCTTCCGCAGAAAGTATTTTGGTAAGCCAAGCCGTTGCCGAATCAATATCTATGATGAAAGTATCTACTGCATAGAATAGTGCAATGATACCGAGTACTGAGCCAATAAGTTTATTGACGTTTTGGCGTATAAAGTCGTAACCTCCAGTACGTTGAAGCAGAATGTGATAAAGCTTAAATAGGCGCTTGAAGCGTTTTGGCATGTTAAGAGATTCTATTCCATCCCCATTGGTGCTTGTATAATGCGGTCCAATGTTCTTTGATGGAAACGTGATGCGGTTCAGTTAACTGAGGATCCTTGCTCAATAACTGTTCCACGACATGTCTTGTCCATGTTAAAATCTGGCCGTCATTTGTTAATGATGCCAATTTGAATGCCATTTGGCCACTTTGCTTTGTGCCCATCATATCTCCAGGTCCACGAAGCTGCATGTCAACCTCTGCTATTTCAAACCCGTCTTGTGTTCTGACCATGGTTTCTAGTCGTGTCTTACCGTCCGAGGATAGTTTAAAGGAGGAAACTAAAATACAGAAGCTTTCATCGCTTCCCCTTCCTACGCGGCCACGCAGCTGGTGGAGCTGACTAAGACCAAAACGTTCCGAGTTTTCAATCACCATGACGGATGCGTTCGGTACATTAACACCTACTTCAATCACAGTGGTAGCGACCATGATTTGCGCTTTGCCTGATGCGAAACGTTGCATTTCACCCTCTTTTTCATTGGCGTGCATTCTCCCGTGTACCACTGCAATTTGATACTCTGGTCTAGGAAAGTCTCGAAGAAGTTGCTCATAGCCTTCTTCCAGATTTTTAAGATCAAGTGTGTCGCTTTCCTCGATCAAAGGGAAAACAACATACACTTGGCGCCCTTTTGCGATCTCGCGCTTCATGAAACCGTTAAGCTTTAGGCGGTTTTTATCATAGAGGTGCATCGTTTTAATGGGCTTTCTCCCTGGTGGTAATTCGTCTATCACACTAACGTCTAAATCTCCGTAAAGTGTCATAGCGAGCGTCCGAGGAATGGGCGTTGCCGTCATGACTAGAACATGGGGAGGGTGAACGTTTTTCTTCCACAACTTAGCGCGTTGAGCTACGCCGAACCTGTGCTGCTCATCAATCACGGCAAGACCGAGGTTTGCAAACTTTACGGTAGGTTCGATCAGTGCATGAGTACCTATCAAAATTTGCAAGGAGCCATCTGCTAAGCCCTGGTGAATCTCGGCACGTCGTGCAGACTTGGTAGATCCTGTAAGTAATGCAATGTGTATTCCCGCCGGATCACAAAGTTCCTTAAGTCCATGATAATGCTGCGTGGCGAGAATCTCCGTCGGAGCCATAAGTGCTGCTTGAAAACCGTTGTCGATGGCTAATAGCATGGCGAGCAAGGCAACAATGGTTTTACCACTACCTACGTCGCCTTGGACTAGTCTATTCATTTGAGCTCCCGTTCTAACGTCGGCTCGTATTTCTTTAACGACTCTTTTTTGTGCTCCGGTCAGCTCAAAGGGGAGATGTTGGTTGTAAAAGTTGAGAAAGGTAGACCCTACTTCGGCAAATTTATAGCCTTTGATCGCAGTCTTCTGCTTCATCTTATTCCTTAATTGGGTCAAAGACAAAAAGAAGAATTCCTCGAATTTAATACGTCTTTTAGCCGCCTCAAGATGATCTCTAGACTTTGGGAAATGAATCCAAGACAAGGCTTGAGCCTTAGAGACGAGTTTGTGTTGGGCTCTGAATTCTTCTGAGAACGGATCGTTAATCTGAGTCAATTCCGTCTGCAGCACAGCTTTCATAATCTTCTGCAGTCCTTTCGAATGCAGTCCCTTTCTGGTCAATTTGTCCGTAGTCGAGTAAACGGGCTCCAATGCGCTCGCAATATCATCGATGGCAGGTGCGGAAATTTCGGGATGCGGCAAGCTTATCTTACCGTTGTAATTGTTGATTTTTCCATAAACAATCAATGGCACACCAATTTTAAGAGACTTTTTGACCCAAGTAGCTCCTTTAAACCAGACCAGTTCAATAAAACCATTTCCGTCCGTAAAAGAAGCTACCAATCGCTTGTTTCTAGGTCCGTTACTAATTTCTTCTACTGAGGTAATTTGACCTTTGAGCTGGACTTCGCCTTGTATTCCAGCGAGTTGACCGATCTGGTGGTATTGCGTTTTGTCGACATAACGAAACGGATAGTGCTCCATAAATGCCCCAGTTGTCCTAATGCCAAATTCCTCAGCGAGGACGGCCGCACGGTCGGGTCCTACACCCGGTGCATAAACGATTGGATTAGAGGTGGTGCTCATCGACGTAAAAGTAAGTATCTTTTCGGCCAGAAAAATGCAAAATCAAAGCACAAATATATTCCGTTTAGTCACTGTCGTTGCTGACGCAGTATTGCTACTTACGCTGTTTGTAGTGATTGGATTTTGGCGTTTTGAAGATTTACGTATTTCGAACCCTGAATATTATAACTACTATTTACAGCTCTTAGTTCTTACCATGGTTTCATGGTATGCTGGTGGTCGCTGGGCTGGAATTTTCACCTACAGAAGTGGGTTAGAACAGCGCAATGTAACGGCAAACGTTGCACGAGGGGCGCTAGTTCAATTGTCCATTTTAGCGATAATTGTCATAGGGCTCAAGGGGTATTATTACAGTAGAATATTCCTAGCGTCTTATCTAAGCAGTCTGTATTTACTTGCATGGATCTACCGAATCCTCTTGGTCCAATTTCTTCGCGCCCAGATGGCTCGTGGAAAATGGCAGCGCGGTTATGTTTTGCACGGTTCACATAATACAAGCGAAGCATTGATCCGGCTTACTGAGCTCCGTCCTGAACTCGGCTGGAAATACCTCGGGGTTGCTGGCCCAAACACTCTAAATAGAACGGATGAAATTATTTGTGCCTTCGCGCCCGGAAGTCGCGAGTTTGAGGAAGCTGAGAATTGGTCCTTGGAAAAAGGAGTACGCTTTAGATTCTTGCCGGACATGGGGCCGCGTTATGCAGGGCAACTCTTCCTTGAAAACTTGGAAGGTATACCGATTTTCAGTCAGCGTAAAGAACCACTTTCGAACACCACAAATGCGGCCTTAAAAAGAACTTTTGATGTAGTCTTCACCTCGATTGGAGTCCTATCCGTTCTGAGTTGGCTCATTCCTTTAGTTGTTTTTGTCCAATTTCTTACTGGCACCACAAAACCTTGGTTCATTCAACAGCGAGAAGGTCTTTCTGGTCGCACCTTTAGTGTATTAAAGTTTCGAACGATGAATGATCAGGGGCGCTCGAATGGCTTTCAGCGCTGGATGAGAAGAATTGGCCTGGATGAAATTCCACAGCTCTTTAATGTTCTCTTGGGCCACATGTCTTTGATTGGCCCGCGACCACATACCCCTGGAGACGGCGCAGAGTACTATCAGAAAGTAAGCACCTACAAAATACGCTATTGGGCTAAACCCGGTCTCACAGGTCTAGCGCAGACTCGTGGATTGCGAGGCGGAGGAATAGGAGCTACTAACGAGCTCTTGGAAGAGCGGATTCGCGCCGATGTGTACTACATAGAGAATTGGTCCCTAATGTTGGATCTTAGAATATTGATTGAAACTGTAGTTCGAACCTTATTTGTTCCTTCTACGCTACAACCGAAAGCATGATGAAATACCCGAACTTACTAGAGAACTTTAAGACGTACGTACAAATCGATACCCAGAGTGATCCACATTCTACGACGGTGCCGTCTACTGAAAAGCAAAAAGACCTCGGTCGATTACTCGTGAGTCAACTTCTTGAATTGGGTATTGAGGATGCCCATATGGACGAGAAGGGATACATATACGCCACAGTGCCTGCATCTGAAGGGCTGGAAAAGGCCCCTTCGATTTGTTTCTGTGCACACATGGACACCTCACCCGAATATAGTGGTAAAGGGGTTGTGCCCATCTTACACGAAGACTATGACGGTGGTGATCTGACCTTGCCTAAGGGCGATATTGTCCTAACGACCAAAGCATTCGGTCCTCTGAAAGAAATGAAGGGACACACCATCATTACCTCTGACGGTTCTACGCTTTTAGGTGCGGATAACAAAGCGGGTGTTGCTGAAATCATGTCTGCAGCAGCCTTTTTAATGCAAAGCGATGTTCCCCATGCGGCTATGAAAATTCTGTTTACACCTGACGAAGAGATTGGTCGTGGTGCGGATCATGTGGATCTAAAGAAGCTCGGTGCAGAATTTGGTTACACCATGGATGGCGCGACAAAGGGATCATTGGAAGATGAAACCTTCAGTGCCGATGGTGCTACTGTCATCTTTAGAGGTGCAAATACCCACCCAGGTTTTGCGCACAAGAAAATGGCCAATGCCATGAAAGCTGCTGGAGTGTTCTTAGCTTCATTACCAAGGCAAGAATGGGCACCGGAATCCACAAAAGGTGAACAAGGCTTTGTTCACCCTTATGAAATTACTGGTGGGGTAGAAGAGGTGCGTATTACAATGATATTACGTTCATTCGATAGCGCTGAACTCGAAGACTATGCAGCCTTGTTAACAGCGCTTGCGAAACAGGCTTCAAAAGCAGTGAAACGCACAAGCTTCGAGATTCAAACTTCGGTTCAATACCGCAATATGAAAGAGATCTTAGATAATCACCCTCATGTCGTTCGCTATGCTGAACGTGCAATTGAAGCAGTCGGATTACCGGTACGAAAGTCTAAGATTCGTGGAGGTACGGATGGATCAAAACTGAGTTTCATGGGTCTGCCGTGCCCGAACATATTCGCGGGTGAACACGCTTTTCATAGCCCATACGAGTTTGTGTCTCTCCAGGATATGGAGAGTGCGACTGACGTGATTGTAAAATTAGTAGAGTTGGTCGCTGAAGATTACCGCGCGGAGTAAGCCTTGTTTAGAGCATCTGCTAGACGAATACCCGCCTGTGCCAAACGCAAATGAAGTAAATCGCTATGGTCGTAAATATAGCGGTACCCCATGCGTTCAGGATTTCCTGTATCGTAGCATTGTTCACGGTAGGTAACGCTTTCACGAACCCAATCTTTCACTTGTGTGTTTTTCCATGACGCTATGACCTCTTCACTTCGTGTAGACATGATCCAAGCAGCGTACTCCGTGTAGCTCATTTTCCAATAGTCGATCATCCCACTATCCCATACACGGTGAAGATTCGATTTTTCCCAGAAGAACGTGACTTTAACGTCGTTTGCCCCACGGTCCTCGCCATTTCCGCAATGCAAAGGCTGGTGGACATCTCCTATTAGGTGGGCAATCACTTTTAAAGCAAATGCTTCATCAACACTATATTGCTGCGTTTCGATCTCTTTGAGGTATTTCTCTATCGCCTGCCAAACATCCCCTTGATCGGGGTGTACATGAGTGTCAATATCATCTATAGACGCTACTGTACAGTAATGAAGCGGCTTAAGTGTATCATAGGCATGATCACTTTTTATAAAATCCATCCAATTCGCAGTCATTGCCAAATCTTCGCCTTCGAGAGCAGCTAATACCTTTTTCTTCACACTTTTATCCAAGTGCTCCATAGCTATATGCCCTACGATGCGGTGTCCCGTTAAGCCCCATGCAAAAGAGGCCGTAGCGAACAAAATTGCGCCGATAGTTAAAATAGTTTTCTTCATGATTATAGTGCTGATGCCGGTTTTAAGTAGCCAATAATTCGATCATATCGCAGTCCCATTCCTCGGTTGTACATGATCAAAGAGTAGTCATTTCGGGTTTGCCAATGAGTGCCTTCGGTTTCTTCAGTACTGACGCCTCCATCTGGACCCGGGTGTGCAAAAATATAATTATAATAGCCTTGTTTTAATAAAACTTTGCCCAAATAAGCCCCACGTCCACGGTCGTAGTCGAGTCTGAAGTTTTCTCTGAGTAACCAATCGCTAAGTTGCCCATATATGTACACGGGAACATCGAGCTCCGGGCTCTCAAAGTAAAACTCTACCCAACAATAATCTCCTGCTAGGTCAGGATTTCCTACATCCGCGCGCTGTATAAGGCGTCTACCGTTAATGTCATTTTCGAAGCTGTATACGGATATACTTCTATTTTTCTTTTCGTTCAGATACACTTCCCAGCACGTGTCTAGTCTTGAAGTTTTGACTCCTAGCCCAGTCTGATTAAGTCGTTTCGTGTCAAAAGTGTGGTATTCCACGCCACCGTCAAAAGCATCTTGCCCCATGAAGTTGTACTCTAGAACACCGTCATTTATAAACGCTGGCTTTAGTTCAGTTTTAGCGTTGTCCCATCTTCTGTTTTGCAGAATGCTTAAGTCCAGGTCGTTAAAGTAATCTTGGATAGGATAACCAGCCGTTGCTACACGTGCGGTTACTTGCTGTTGGGAGGAGAAATTAACCATGTCAACCGCTCTTCCCACAATTACCGATGGACGTACCAGGTCCTCATAAATGATGAATCGTCTCCGTAACACTAGATCATTTGGATCGTCGTTTTGGTACACTTCAATAACGTAATTACCACTTATAATGGGTTGTATGTCAGCATTAGGTATCGTAACTGAGTAATGAGTATACGGAACGAAAGTACCAATGCTGATCGCGAAATTATTGAGGTAGTTACCTTCAAACCCCCTTAGATATTGATTAATCAACAGCTCAGAACGTGTCCAATTTTTAGTGCAATGAAATATGCGATAAGAGTAGTTGTTCCATTCATATGCCATATCATCAAAACTCAATTCTATGCCTTTCGAAGCACCCAATTCATAAGCTGGGAAATCTAATGGAGACCCGACAGGAGCAATCTGAGTAGTTTTAATGTAATTAAATACTGTAGTATCGTTCAAAACCTGACCGCTTAATTGACTGAAGGTCAGTGTGTAAATAATAAATATGAACTTTTTAACAGGCATGTTGTAGAAATAATGGTGTCTAAGGTACAATTCGTCCTTAATAAACGTGGAAAAAACACAAACGTATCCTAATTTCGCAAAACCAAAATCATACTGAAACGTACGATGTCTCAATCCTTTAAGATTCGCAAGGG
The DNA here is from genome assembly GCA_965656315.1 of uncultured Schleiferiaceae bacterium. Taxonomy (GTDB): domain Bacteria; phylum Bacteroidota; class Bacteroidia; order Flavobacteriales; family Schleiferiaceae; genus UBA10364. Next base: position 67,218 of record CBFHKC010000004.1, read on the forward strand.
TCACGATATTAAGCTGGTTGGCGACGCTCCTAAAAATGACTTAGGAGTTGTCTCGGCAACCACTTACGCGGTGAGCCCTTTAGATTTCCCAGGCATTACGCCAAAATTGGCAGTGAAAGCTGGTGAAAAAGTCCAAGCGGGCGACGTTCTATTCTTTGACAAGGATCGTCCGGAAGTTAAAATTTGTTCTCCCGTATCTGGTGAGGTAGCAGAAGTAAAGCGTGGTGCTAAACGTAAGATTCTACAGGTTGTAGTTCTTGCGGATAGTACAATCACGTATGCAGATCACAAGCCGTTTGACTTGAAGTCAAGCGACCGTGCTGCAGCTGCGAACCACTTCGCCAACACAGGTGTCGGAGCGTTGATTACCTCGCGCCCTTACGGCGTGGTGGCAGCGATGAGCGAAGAGCCACGTGACATTTTTGTCAACGGTGTTCAAAGCGGCCCGCTTGCTGGTGATCTAGCCTACCAGCTGGAAGGTAAAGAAGTTGAAATTGCAGCAGCAATCGAAGCTTTAGCGCTAATGACTACTGGTAAGGTATATGTGAGCCAAGATGCTGAGGTGCCTACCATCGCAGCTCTCAAACACAGTAAAGCGACCGCACTAACCTTTTCTGGGAAACATCCTAAGGGAATGGTAGGTACACAGATTGCTCAGGCTGCACCGATCAACAAAGGTGACATCGTTTGGACTGTTAATGCTATCGATCTTCCTGTCATCGGACGTGCTTTCCTTAAAGGGGAATATGCACCTGAATACAAGGTCGTCGTTGCAGGTTCTAAAGTTACAAACCCGGGTTATGCGACAATGCTCCAAGGAGCAAGCCTGACCTCTTTCTTGGGTGCACATGTAAATACAGACAACACTCGCATCATTGCAGGTGACGTACTTACAGGTGCTAAGATTGAAGCTGCAGGCTTCTTATCCTTTGGTAAGAGTCAAATCACCGCTATACCAGAAGGTAATCAAACTGAATTTTTTGGCTGGGTTCTACCTGGATTTAGAAAATTCTCTACAAACCGTGCTTTTTGGGCATGGTTGTTCCCAAACAGAAAATACGATCTCGATACCAATTTACACGGTGAAGAGCGCGCATTTGTTGTGACTGGAGAATATGATAAGTTCATTCCTATGGACATCTTTCCACAGCAGTTGCTCCGTAGCATTTTGATTGGTGATATCGAAAAGATGGAACAATTAGGCATCTACGAAGTTGTTCCTGAAGATTTCGCTTTGGCTGAGGTAGCATGTACTTCTAAATTGCCTTTGCAGGAAATCGTTCGCAACGGATTGAATGACCTTAGAAAAGAAATGATTTAATAGCCAGATTATGAAGTTTGTACAAAACATATTCGACCAGACTAGACCGCTTGTTGAAAAAGATGGCAAAAGAAACATCTTCTACCCATTGCACAATGCAATTGAGACGATGGCTTTCGTTCCTAACCACACTGCTCATAGTGGTGCTCACGTTCGCGATGCGATCGACCTTAAGCGCACTATGGTAACCGTGATTTTCGCTATGGTGCCTGCACTCCTTTTTGGAATGTGGAACATCGGTAGATTGCACTATGGTGCGTTCGGTGAGGAAAGTACACTTATCGATAACTTCCTTTTCGGTGCACTGAAGATGCTTCCGCTAATCACAGTGACTTATGCTGCTGGACTTGGTGTAGAAATCTTCTTTGCTTGGAAACGCAACCATGCTGTAAATGAGGGTTTCCTTGTTTCAGGATTGCTTATCCCGATGATTATGCCAGTTGACATTCCATTATGGATGGTCGCAGTAAGTACCATTTTTGCCGTATTGATTGGTAAAGAAGTTTTTGGTGGTACAGGTATGAATTTGTTAAACCCAGCTCTTACTGCTCGTGCATTCGCATTCTTTGCATATCCTACCTGGATGTCTGGAGATCAAGTTTGGATCAACACCAAAGGTGAAGAAGGTGCTCAGTTAGTAGACGGCTACTCTGGCGCAACTGCTATGGGAGACTTGGCCACTACAGTAGGACAAGGAATGGATAACCCAGCGACAAATGCTGTGATGGCAGAATTCGGAGCTGATGGAACGTATTCTCTATTGAATGCCTTCTTAGGTCTAATTCCAGGATCTATCGGGGAGACATCTGCTTTACTTATCCTATTAGGAGGCTTGTTCCTCATATTTAAAGGAGTTGGATCATGGCGTATCATGTTGAGTTTCTTTGTAGGAGGCTTAGTGATGGCAGGCATCTTCAACTTGTTTGCAGTAAATGAATTTATGGGACTTAACCCGCTTCATCAATTGATGCTTGGTGGCTTTATGTTCGGTATGGTATTCATGGCTACTGACCCTGTTAGTGCTGCACAAACGGAAACAGGAAAATACATCTATGGTTTCCTAGCAGGTTTCTTCGGTATTATGATCCGTGTATTCAACCCGGCATACCCAGAAGGAATCATGCTCGCAATTCTATTTATGAATGTTATGGCACCGCTTATTGACCACTACGTCGTAGAGGCAAATATCAAGCGTCGTGCTAAACGTCTCGCTAACGCCTAAACCACAGTAAAATGAACGTAAATAGTAACGCATATACTTACACATTTGCAACCGTTATGGTAGTTGTAGTGGCAGTATTGCTTTCCGGAGCGTCTCTCGGTTTGAAGAGTAAACAAGCTGCGAACGTAAGTCAAGAAAAGAAACAAAGCATTTTAGCATCTATCGGTATAGAAAAAGACCGTTCAGAGTCAGATGCTGCTTTCGACCAATTCGTGAAAAAAAGTCTCACACTTCAAGGTGGTGAGATTATCTCAGAAGATGCATCTGCAGCATTCGATATCGATATGGCCGCAGCGATTAAAGTAGGCAACATGGACCGTCAAGTGCCTTTGTACGTCGCAGAGAAAGATGGAGAAACTTTCTACATCGTTCCAATGCGCGGAAAAGGTCTTTGGGGACCAGTTTGGGGTTATTTAGCGCTAGAGTCTGATGGTAATACTGTCGTAGGTGCAACGTTTGACCACAAAAGTGAAACACCTGGACTTGGAGCTGAAATCACTACTCCAATGTTTACTGAGCAATTCCCGGGTAAGAAAATTTCGGAGGCGGGTCAGTTTCAGAGTATTTCGGTTGTGAAGGCAGGTACCTCAAACGGCGATTACATGGTTGATGGAATTTCAGGCGGTACGATCACTTCAAATGGAGTGAATGATATGCTTGCAGATTGTTTGGCACCATATGCATCATACTTCAAAAACATCTAAGCCATGAGTACAGAAGTGAAACAAAAAGAAGCGTTGTTCTCAAAGAAAAATCAGAAGTTGATTTCTGATCCTTTCAATGACAACAACCCTATTACAGTTCAGGTACTAGGTATTTGTTCTGCACTAGCGATCACGGTAAAATTGGAGCCAGCTATCGTAATGTCACTCTCAGTGATGTTCGTACTTGCTGCGGGTAATGTCATTATTTCTTTGATTCGTAACCTGATCCCTAACCGTATTCGTATCATCGTTCAGCTTGTAGTAGTTGCATCTTTGGTAATCTTGGTGGATCAATTCCTAAAAGCGTTTGCTTATGACGTGAGTAAGCAACTTTCAGTATTTGTCGGTTTGATCATTACGAACTGTATTATCATGGGACGTTTCGAAGCATTTGCTTTGGCAAATAGCCCTTGGAAAGCCTTTTTAGATGGAATTGGTAACTCTATTGGTTACGGTGTCATTCTAATCGCCGTTGCCTTCTTCCGTGAGCTTTTAGGTTCTGGAACCCTTCTTGGATTCTCTGTAATCCCAGAAAGTTGGTATATCGCAAACGGAGGCTTTTATGCTAATAACGGATTCTTCCTTTTCCCTCCAATGGCATTGATCGTAGTAGGTCTAATCATTTGGGGTCAGCGCGCGAAGAACACGAAACTCATCGAAGAAAACTAAACCGACCATGGGACAAGAATTAATCAACTTATTCGTTCGCTCAATTTTTATTGAGAACATGATCTTCGCATACTTCTTAGGTATGTGTTCTTACTTAGCGGTATCGAAAACAGTAAAAACTGCTGTTGGTCTCGGTATTGCTGTAACTTTTGTATTGACCATTACCTTGCCGGTGAACTGGTTGCTAGAAAACTACGTACTTAAGCCAGGGGCTTTGTCCTGGTTAGGTGAAGAGTTCGTAGGCGTTGACCTAAGCTTCCTATCATTCATTATGTTCATCGCGGTTATTGCTTCGATGGTACAGCTTATTGAGATGATTGTTGAGAAATTTGCACCTGCGCTATACAGTGCACTGGGGATCTTCTTGCCACTTATCGCTGTAAACTGTTCAATCTTGGGTGGTTCACTTTTCATGCAAGAACGCGCATTCGGAACTATCGCTGAGGCGACAGTTTATGGAATCGGTTCAGGTGTGGGTTGGTTCTTAGCTATTGTTGCTATTGCAGCCATCCGTGAGAAAATCCGCTATTCAAATGTTCCTGCTCCACTGCGCGGTCTAGGGATTACCTTCATCATCACTGGATTGATGGGTATCGCGTTTATGAGCTTCATGGGTATTAAATTATAATAAGCACAGCAGCTATGTTTTTATCTAGCACAGTAATTATTTCATCTGTCGTTGTATTCGTATTGGTGATCCTATTGTTGGTTACCATTCTATTGCAGGCGAAGGCACGTTTGTCTCCATCAGGACCTGTAAAATTGAATATTAACGGTGACGAAGTAGAAGTAGAATCGGGTACTACCTTGTTGACTACTTTGAGTAATCAGAAAATTTTCCTTCCATCTGCTTGTGGTGGTGGTGGTACCTGTGGTATGTGTAAGTGTCAAGTTACCGAGGGTGGTGGCGAGATATTGCCTACTGAAACAGGCTTCTTCAACCGTAAGGAAATCGCTGACAACTGGCGTCTTGGATGTCAGGTTAAGGTGAAGAACGACATGAACGTTAAGGTACCAGAAGAAATCTTCGGTATCAAAAAGTGGGAGTGTGAAGTAGTAAGTAATTACAACGTCGCATCTTTCATTAAGGAATTCGTCGTGAAATTACCAGAGGGCGAAAATCTTGATTTCGAAGCTGGTGGTTATATTCAGGTTGATGTGCCTGCGACTACTGTTGATTTCAAAAATATCGATATTACATCTCACCCGAAGTTAGGTAAAGCACCTGATGAGTTTAAAGCGGAGTGGGATAAATTCAAATTATGGGATCTTAAAATGGTGAACCCAGAGCCGCTTTTCCGAGCGTACTCTATGGCTAACCACCCTGCAGAAGGTAATATCGTAATGTTGAATATCCGTATTGCAACTCCTCCATTCGATCGTAAGAAAGGTGGCTGGATGGATGTAAATCCAGGTGTATGTTCTTCGTTCGTATTTGATCAAAAACCAGGTGATAAAGTAACAATCTCAGGTCCTTACGGTGAGTTCTTCATTAAAGAGACTGATTCGGAGATGTTATATATCGGCGGTGGTGCTGGTATGGCGCCGATGCGCTCGCATTTGTTCCACCTGTTCCATACGTTGAAGACAGGTCGTAAAGTAAGCTACTGGTACGGTGGTCGTTCGAAGCGTGAGTTATTCTATCTTGACGATTTCCGTCAGATTGAGGAGCAGTTTCCAAACTTTAAATTCCATATCGTATTGTCTGAACCTTTACCGGAAGATAATTGGACGGCAAAAGACAGTATGGAAGCAGAAGGTGATGGTTTTGTTGGATTCGTTCACCAAGCCCTTATCGACAACTACCTTGATAAGCACGATGCACCTGAAGATATCGAGTACTACTTCTGTGGACCTCCATTGATGAACGCTGCAGTTCTCAAAATGGTGGATGACTTCGGTGTTCCTCCTGAGAATGTAAGCTTTGACGACTTCGGTGGTTAATCGCTTCAACACAAACTATAAAAGCCGTCCTATTTGGGGCGGCTTTTTTTATTTTTGGACTATGATAAAACTCGCAATACTATCAATTTCTGGAGTACTACTCTGTGCCTGTAGTACTATTTCGGATAAAGTTCAAATGACAAATCAAGGACCGGCTCAAGGTTCTACGTATAGCATAAGTTACTTAGTCCCTGAGGGTATCGACTATAGGAGTGGTATAGATAGTATTCTAAAAGAAATGGACCAGCAGATGAGTCTTTGGGTGAAGGACAGCGAAATTTCGAGATTAAACGCTGGTGATAGTATTCATTTAAGTAAGGATTTTGCTGCGGTTATTGAACGAAGTATAGAGATAGCTGCTTCGACCGAAGGGAACTTCGATATGACTATAGCTCCTGTGGTAAAGGCTTGGGGTTTTTCTGGGGGTGAGTATAGAGATAGTATACACATTGACAGCTTGATGCAATTTGTGGGAAGTCACCGGCTTGCGAAGCCAGAATTGTCAAGTCTATATGGCTTACCTAAAGGAATGGAGTTGGATGTCAATGGGGTTGCTCAAGGCTATACGGTGGATCTTATTCAGAGGTATTTAGAATCTAAACAAGTAGAGGACTACTTGATCGAAGTCGGTGGAGAAGTAGTTTGTCAAGGAAATAATGCCTCTGGAAGGAATTGGCGTATCGGAATAGATAAACCTGAAGAGAACCGTAGTGAAGGTCTATTTCAAACTATAGTCGAGTTAGATACGATGGCGTTAGCTACGAGCGGTAATTACCGTAAGTATTGGGTGAATGAGAAGGGACAAAAGGTAGTACATACGATAGACCCTAAATCAGGAAATCCAGTTGTAAGCAATTTATTAAGTGCAAGTGTGATTGCGCCTAATGCTACACTAGCTGATGCTTTAGGAACAGCGGCAATGGTTATGGGGCAAGAAAAGGCAATTGAGTTTCTTGAACAGTATCCTAAAGTTGAAGCATACCTAATAATTAGCACAAAGCTAGGTGAGCTTAAAGTGATAAAAACTTCAGGCTGGTCGAACTACGAACTGGATTAAGCAGGCTTGCTTTCACATTGGTTAGGATCCTTGCCGCAGTATGAACAGGTTGAGCCATCTTCATTCAAGAATGGGCTTTGAGATGCACATGTTCCAGCAAATTCGCCATCTTTTTTAGCCCAAATCTTAATAGCGATTCCAGCTACTCCCAATCCAAGCAGGACTACTGTGATTCCGATGAGTTTAAGTGCGACCATGATGTCAAAATTTAAGTGGTACAAATGTACAATGAAATGTGCAAAAAGTATGCCTATATCAATCTTCCGGATTATTCGTTGAACGCTCTTTTTCCTACCATCTGTGACTTACATTTGTAGAACCATTTAAATTATAAATCACATAGATATGAAAATCACGGTTGTAGGTGCCGGTAACGTAGGTGCTACAGTTGCTGAGAACATGGTTCGTCGCGAGTTAGCAGAGGAAATCGTGTTGTTAGACATCAAGGACGGCTTTGCAGAAGGTAAAGCAATGGATATGAACCAAACTGCTACTTTGAACGGCTTTGATTCAAAGGTAGTAGGTTCAACAAACGATTATAGTAAAACAGCAGGTTCTGCAGTAGCGGTAATCACTTCGGGAATTCCTCGTAAGCCAGGAATGACTCGTGAAGAATTGATCGGTACGAACGCTAAAATCGTTCAAACGGTTACGGAAAACTTGATCAAGCACAGCCCTGATATCATCATCGTTGTTATTTCTAACCCAATGGATACCATGACCTATTTGACTTCAAAGTCATCAGGTCTTCCAAAGAACCGTATTATCGGTATGGGTGGAATCCTTGATTCGGCTCGTTTTAAATTCCGTTTGTCTGAGCAGTTGAATTGTTCACCTAATGACCTACAAGCGCAGGTAATCGGTGGTCATGGTGATACTACTATGATTCCACTAATCAATCATGCGACTTACAACAGTATGCCTGTTACTCAGTTCCTTTCACAGGAGCAGCAAGAGCACGTTGTAAAAGAAACTATGGTAGGTGGTGCAACACTGACAAAACTTATTGGAACTTCAGCTTGGTATGCACCAGGTGCTGCAGGTGCAGAGTTGGTCGAGTCTATTGTACGTGATCAAAAGAAAATGTTCCCTTGTTCTGTATTGCTGAACGGAGAGTATGGACAAGACGATATCTGTATCGGTGTTCCAGTAATCATTGGTAAGAATGGTTGGGAAAACGTTGTCGAGTTTAATTTGAGCGATGACGAAAAAGAGAAATTCGAAGCTTCAGCAACTGCGGTTCGTAAGATGAACGCAGCATTAGACGAAAATCTATAACAACCACCTGTTGATTCAGCGTGCTAATACATCCTTCCAGCTTCGGCTGGAAGGATTTTTTTTTGCCCTTAAAGGTAGGTTCGGTAAAGGGGCTATTTGACGATTTTATCATTAGGTAATAGCGCACAATACCCTGTTCCAAACCAATGTTCGCGGTTTTGCGCTATACTCCGATATACGACATCTCGTATGAAACGTGGAACAGCTTTAAATAGTATGGTCCAGTGCCAATAAGGCAGTGAGGAGAGTATGATTAATGCGGCAGTACTGCGTGTATAGAATTGGCCACGAGAAAACAGTAATACCGTGTCTTCCTTAAGCAGGTGATGGGGTACATGAGTTTTTGCCCAATTTCCTTGAAGCGATCCAAAAAGAAATTGGTTTTTAGAATCCCGGCGCTCAATCCATGCGACACTTTTATTACAAAGCGTGCACGGCCCATCGAATAGAATAATTGATTTCTCCATTTACTGAATAATGAGTCGTTCAGAACTCAGGGCGACATTATTTCGATCGAGGAATACAACAATATACATCCCTGCCGGTAGTTGAAGTTTATTTCTGCCAGGTACCAGTTCTCCCAGTTTTCTTCCAAGTACCGAATAGACAACACCAAATGAGACTCTACCGTCAGCAGCATCAAGGAATACTTCCCCCTGAGATGGATTAGGATATATCTTTATTTCGTGGGTTAGAGTTGCTTTTTCAACAGCCAAATCTTTAAAGGGAATGCCTTGAAAATAGTGAAGACCACCGCTACGATTTCCGACGATAACATCAGGGAATCCGTCTGAATTTAAGTCTGCCACAGCAGGGTGGAGGTATGAACCTGAAGTGAGAAAATGACTATCTAAATCACGAAGAGTAGGGGTGAGGTTGAAACGAATATTTGGACGCTTATTGTGCGCGCCTCCGAATGGCATTTCACATCCGTCTTGTGTAATGCCATTCCAGCCGACAACCTCCCCATACAATACACTGTTAAATGTAGTGGAAGAATAGACTACTGGGATATCTCCGGTTTGCGCATGTTTTGAGAAGCAGATTTCAATCATAATGGGATCTGTCCCGTTCCATACGAATGGGGTGATAAATGATACGTCGTTCCAACCGGTCGTCATAACCCGAATGCCGCTATATACAGTTGTAAAACCTTGATTGTGAAAGCTTGTCTGAGCAGTGTCATTGATGTGCTTTATTCGAATTGTAAATCCTTGGGTTAGGTAAAGATTACTAAACGATGCTAATTCGAAACCGATACTCTCAATTTGACCATAAATTCCGCCCGCACTAGTAAGTTCATCTGGTGCAAAAATCAGCTGAACGCGTCCGTTGCGCTTTGAACCTCCAAAAGGAGTCTCCTCGCGTGTTGTAGAAGAGGTAGTCCCAGAGTTAAAAACCAAATCTCTACTTGTCGCGCCACCCATAATCACATTAATGGAGTCTTTTTGGACTACTCCAAGATCTCTAGACCCGATGAGTAAAGTGGTGTCTTGACCATAGACTACTGCTGGCGAGGCATAGCCATTAGGACTTTGTGTCGATGCCATATTAATCCCTGCCCACTTATCATCTACCAAGGTGAAGAAATTAGGATAGGTTCCTGTCTTTTCATAAAACGCGACGTTTCCGGCTTCATTACCTATAAACAGGTCCATATCTCCATCACCATCGATGTCACCAAGCGTTGGAGCAGCATGATTTCCCACGTCAATTCCTGCAATCAGTCCGCGATAGGTAAAGTTGTAATTGAGAATCGTTCCAGTATTTTCATAATAGTAAATTTCCCCTGTTCGTGTGCCGATCAGTAGGTCTGGATCTAGGTCAGCATCAAGATCTCCGAAGGTTGGACTTAGGTCTTCCCCTAAATTATTAAACCCTGCAGCAGCAAGATCATTTTCGATAAGTTCGAATTGAGGTTCACTCGTGGAGCTGGTATTTTCGAAAAGCATCAGCTTACTCTGATATGTTCCCTGTGCTAGGTAAGTTCCTGTACCGCCGACAACAAGATCAAAATCTCCATCAAAATCTATGTCGACTAAAGCCGGGCGTGCTCCGCTGCCGATATCAATCATCCCGTCTACTAAAAATGAGCTGTCTAAGGAGGAGAAATTTGGGTGGTCTGCAGTTCCGACATTCGGATACAACCATGCATTACCTGTGTTCATAGACCCATTTAAATTCGGGCTAACGATCAGATCAGGAACACTGTCAAAGTCAATGTCTTCGTAAAATGCAGCAGGAAAAAATTCAACATTTACAGCATTTGTTGATGGATAAAGCGTGTCTTGGCTAATCATAAACGCGCTATCCGTATGCCCCCCGTTGTAGGCAGCTACAAGGTTCGAAAAGCTAACATCACCAATCAACACATCCTTAAGGGAGTCTCCATTTAAGTTGATTACGAGTAAGGTAGAGCCCGCGTGGACAGCACCGCTACCGCCACCTACTTTCATTTTCTGAATCCCTTGGCATCCATCTAGCGTGAGGTTATTCGAAACCAAGTTTTCTTCGAATCTTCCCCAGCACGTGGTGCTCATTTTGAAGTTAAGTCCATTTGTACTCAATCCTTCATGCCATTCAATCGTAGAACGCTGCCCAAAAGTGAAAATATCTAGGTCTCCATCGTTGTCAACGTCTAAGATGGCTGGGATATCGGTTGAGAAGTTGTATAGGTTAGATTGAAAACTCCCAACGTCAGTAGTTAAAAAGCCACCAGGTAGTGACCACTCGAAAAGTAAAGTATCAATCGTTGACTTGTTTTGCCAAACGCCAATTCCCCCAGAAACGTAGGCGAATAAGTCTCTTTTTCCATCTCCATTGTAGTCTCTAAAGAGTGCCCAATTTTCAACCTTTGGTAAACTATCCGCATAAGCAGGCGATGACACCCAATTTCCTCCATCCGCTAAAAAAGTGATCCAATGATTACCTTGTCTATCAAAAGCTACTAAATCCTGAGTGCCATCCCTGTTAAGATCCACTTTTGACCATTGTGGCATATCAGCCCCGCCAGCGAAGGCATACGGAACTAATGAGCCGTCAACATAGACCTCGGGTGCGTTACTCCAATCAAAACTTAGACGATTCGTTTGTGCACTCACGGATGAGAGAATCAGTCCAATCAGTAGGCTAAAAATGTGGTTTGTTTTCATAGGTATTCAAATATACGGCGAACTAACAACGTGGAGTTCATAAAAACTTTTAGGTTAGCCACCTTGACTTGCCTATATTTGCGCGTTATTGGAAAAAAATAATCCACAAATGCAGAACAAAGGATTAATTACCGTTTTCGCAATCGCCCTAGGACTGGCCTCACTTTACCAGCTTTCTTTTACATGGGTAGCGAACAACGTCGCAAGTGATGCGGAAGAATTTTCCGCGGGTGATTCGAAGGTTAAGGCAACTTACCTAGACAGTATGATGACGCAAGAAGTATACCCAGTTTTAGGGTTTACATACAGCGAAGTCAAAAAACGTGAAATGAATCTCGGTCTCGACCTGAAAGGTGGGATGAACGTGATTCTTGAAGTAAGCGTTAAAGACGTACTGAAAGGTTTAGTTGCGAATGCTCAGGATCCAGTATTCGTTCAAGCCATCGCTAATACCGATGTTGCACAAAGTGAAGGTCAAAACAACTACTTGAATACGTTCTTCGTAGAGTTTGACAAACTGAGCGCTGAAACAGGTGGAGGTCGCTTGCTAAGTGACGCGAGCCTTTTTGGAACTCCAGCGATGACTGACAAAGTAGGATTCAATGCTGGAAATGAGCTCATTCAAGCTGAAATTCGTCGCGATGTTGAAGCTGCAATCGCAAATGTCTTTACAGTTCTTCGTGCGCGTATCGATCAGTTCGGTGTAGTACAGCCGAACATTCAACGTCTAGAAGGTACAGGTAGAATTCTTGTTGAGCTTCCTGGTGTTAAAGACCCTGCTCGTGTACAGAAGCTACTTCAAAGTACAGCAGAGCTACAGTTTTGGAACATGTACGAAGGAGCAGAAGTGTTACCATTCTTAGTTCAGGCTAATGAACGTCTTCGCGATATCGTTACAGCTGAGAAAGCAGTAAAAGAGACAACCTCTACAGATTTCTCCGACTTAAATGTTGAAGAGACTGCAGCGGCAGCAGATAGCGCAACTGCGGATTCAACAGATGTGTTAACAGACAACAATCCATTGTTCGAAGTTTTCCGCCCGATGGTAAGTGAAACAGGTCAATCTTTGCAGGGACCTCGCGTAGGTTACGCGTTGATCCGTGATACGGCCAAAGTGAATGCATACTTACGTCGTCCAGAAATTGCACAGTTAATGAACCAAGAGCTTCGTAACGCGAAGTTCTTGTGGAGTAACAAGCCAGAACCTGGTTCAGATATCATTACGCTTCTTGCTATAAAAGGAAACCGTGATAACATTCCTGAACTAGACGGTGGTGTTATTGTTGATGCTCGTCCAGACCTGGATGAATACAACCGCAATGTTGTTACCATGGCAATGAACGGTACAGGTGCTCAGAAATGGCAGCGTCTTACAGCAGAAGCTGCTTCTCAGAATCCTAAGCGTTCGGTAGCCGTAGTTCTTGATAACTACGTGTACTCTTACCCACAAGTTCAGAATGAGATCGCAGGAGGTCGCACGCAAATCACGGGGAGCTTTACTTCAGAGGAAAGCTCGGATTTAGCTAATATCCTACGTGCTGGTAAGCTTGATGCTCCTGCTCGTATCATTCAAGCAGACGTAGTAGGTCCTTCTTTAGGTAAAGAGGCAATCTCTTCTTCGATCAACTCATTTGCCATAGCTCTAGCATTAGTGCTTCTTTACATGTACTTCTACTACAGCGGTGCTGGTCTTGTTGCGAACCTCGCCCTTCTTGTGAACATGTTCTTCATCTTCGGGATATTAAACAGTTTCGGTGCGGTATTGACACTTCCAGGTATGGCTGGTATCGTTTTGACGATTGGTATGGCAGTAGATGCTAACGTACTTATTTTCGAACGTATTCGTGAAGAAATGCGCCTAGGCAAGGGATTAAGAGCAGCGCTTGTTGATGGGTATAAAAATTCAAACAGTGCCATCATTGATGCGAACGTTACGACATTGCTTACGGGTATTATTCTGTACGCTTTTGGTACAGGTCCAATTCGTGGTTTTGCGACTACGTTAATCATTGGTATTCTTACTTCATTGTTCTCAGCACTGTTCATCTCGCGCGTTGTTTTCGAGCGTCGTCTAGATGGAAAGAAGAACATCGCGTTCTCAACG
>CBFHKC010000004.1:80767-93740 GCA_965656315.1 uncultured Schleiferiaceae bacterium
TTGTTCTCAGCACTGTTCATCTCGCGCGTTGTTTTCGAGCGTCGTCTAGATGGAAAGAAGAACATCGCGTTCTCAACAAAAACCACTAAAAATTGGTATACCAACATCAACTTCGACTTCTTAGGTAAGCGCAAGGTTGCCTATGGAATTTCGGCTGTTGTTATCGCAATCGGTCTAGGGTCGCTATTCACAAAAGGTTTGAACCTAGGTGTCGATTTTGAAGGTGGACGTTCGTTCCAGGTTCGTTTCGACCAGCCTGTGGAAGTTAGTGATGTAGCAGAGTCATTAAGTTTGACTCTTGTTGACGCTGACGGTACAAGCTTTACTCCGGTAGTAAAGACGTTGGGAGAATCTAATCAGGTGATCATTACAACAAACTACCGTATCGGTGACACAGGAATCGATGTGGACCAGGATATAGAGAATAAGCTATACGCAGGTGTTAAGGACTACTTCGCATCAGGTATTGCTCGTGAGGATTTCTTTACGGATGACACTGAAGAGGCTATTGGTCTAGTGGGCTCACGTGTTGTAGGGCCAACTATCGCAGATGATATTAAGTCAGGAGCGATCTACAGCATCATTTTCTCATTGATCGTGGTGTTCCTTTACATCCTTGTTCGTTTCCGCAAATGGCAATTCTCATTAGGTGCTGTAGCGGCATTGTTGCATGATGTATTGTTCGTTCTTGGAGCATTCTCTATCGCTGATGGTTTGCTGCCATTCCAGTTGGAGGTGGATCAAGCATTTATTGCAGCTATTTTAACTGTAATTGGTTATTCTTTGAACGATACCGTTGTAGTATTTGACCGTATTCGTGAAAACCTAGGAGGTAAAGTAATTTCTTCTGTAGAGGGTGTTAACAAATCGTTGAACCAAACCCTGAGCCGTACATTCAATACTTCGTTGACGACATTCTTCGTACTATTGGTTATCTTCTTATTCGGAGGTGAAGTGATTCGTGGTTTCATGTTCGCTTTGTTATTAGGTGTTATTGTGGGTACCTACAGTTCACTATTCATTGCAACGCCAGTGATGTTCGATTCATCTAAGAAGAAATTAGCTGATAAGAAAAGCTAGTCAAGTTTAGGAGACCCTGTCTCTACTAAATATAAGCCCTGCTATACATCGTGTAGCAGGGCTTTTTTGTATTAAATTTGCCCTATGACACAGGTCTTTCTTCTTTTCAATATCAGTGGTGGTGAATTCGTCATCATAGCTTTGATATTCTTACTTCTTTTTGGTCCTAATCAGATTCCAACCATGGCGCGCTCTGCTGCGAAGATGATTAAACAAGTGCGCAATGCTACGAATGACATCAAGCGTGAGATCTTAGATAGCGCTGAAGATCAGAAATTAACAGAGGTGAAAAAGACGTTCGAAGAGGGACGTGATGCATTCAAAGAAGTCACTGACACTATCAAGAGAGGTACAAAGCTGTGATCGCCTTATTCTTAATTACAGGCTTTGGACTATTGCTTCTTGGAGGTGAATTTTTAGTCCATGGAAGTGTTGGTATAGCCCTTAAACTCCGTGTTTCAAAAGTTATAATCGGTTTAACCTTAGTGGCATTTGCTACTAGTGCGCCGGAACTTATTGTTAGTGTGATTGCTGCGCTGAGAGGTAAAAGTGACATTGCTCTGGGTAATGTCATAGGTTCTAACATTGCAAATATTGGGTTGATACTTGGATTTACCGCCTTAGTTTTTAAAATGCAAGCACTACGTCTAACCTACCGAAAGGATTGGATTTTTCTTATTGGAGCGAATGTTCTGCTAGGGCTGTTCTTGTTTTTGGGAGGTATCAATAGAGTAGCTGGGGCAATTTTTGTAGCTCTTTTGATAGGGTATAATGTTCAAAAAATAGCTAGCGCTAGAAAACAGAGAGACTTAAATGTCGGCGAAGAGTTTGATGTACCGCCAATGCCTGTTTGGAAAGGTCTTATTCTTTTATTGATAGGAGCTATAGGATTGAAATTTGGCGCCCAATTATTTGTTGGTGGAATCTCTTCCTTAGCCTTGAATCTTGGATTAAGTGAGCGCTTCGTCTCAGTAACGCTTGTAGCCTTTGGAACAAGTGTTCCAGAATTGGCAGCTAGTTTAATGGCTGCGAAAAAAGGAGAGAGTGACATCGCAATTGGAAACATCATCGGTTCGAATATCTTCAACATATTAAGTGTTCTTGGCATCACATCACTCATAACTCCGATTACAGTGCAAAATCAAGCCTTGGTTCGTTATGATTTCCCAGCGAGCTTTATTCTTACCCTATTAATCATTCCCCTTATGGGCATGTTTAAGGTGGATCGTCTGGACCGTTTGGAAGGCGCTTTATTGCTAGCGTTGTATGTTTTCTTTATCGGCTCCCTGTTTTTCTAGGGGTTAATCCGATTAAGACTTAACAATTTCTTTTTGTGCCCCTAAAATAATAGGGGTATCTTTGCAGTAAATTAATATAACAACGTCATGCCAACGGTAAGATTTCTAGCATTAGAAGAAACAATGGGTCGCAAGCCCAAGAATTTTGAAGCTCCTCAAACACGCGTTTCGGAGTACTTCGGCTCTCAAGTGTTCAATAGAAAAGCCATGCGCGAATATATGACCTCTGCAGCGTATAAGGCGGTCATTGATGCGATGGACAATGGAACGAAAATTTCGCGTGACATTGCTGACCAGGTCGCCTCTGGTATGAAAGCATGGGCGCTAAACCTAGGTGCCACGCACTACACACACTGGTTTCAGCCATTAACGGGTACTACCGCAGAAAAGCATGATTCATTCTTCGAGCCTACTGGTAATGGAGAAGCGATGGAGAAATTCTCAGGTGGAATGCTGGTACAGCAAGAGCCAGATGCTTCATCATTCCCGAACGGAGGTATCCGTAATACATTTGAAGCTCGCGGTTACACTGCTTGGGATCCAACATCTCCCGCGTTCGTTTTCGGAACAACTCTTTGTATTCCTACCGTGTTTGTTTCTTACACAGGTGAGGCATTAGATTATAAAACACCACTACTTCGCGCACTACAGGCTGTTGATACAGCTGCAACGGCAGTATGTAAATATTTCGATAAGAACGTCACTAAGGTGAACGCCACGTTAGGATGGGAACAAGAATACTTCCTAGTGGATGAAGCATATTTCGCAGCTCGTCCAGATCTTACACTAGCTGGACGTGCCTTGGTTGGTCATGCTCCTGCAAAAGGTCAGCAGCTTGATGATCATTACTTTGGGTCAATTCCAGAACGTGCTATCGAATTCATGAAAGAATTGGAATATGAAAGCCGTATCCTTGGTATCCCAGTAAAAACACGTCACAATGAAGTTGCGCCAGCACAATATGAATTTGCCCCTGTTTTTGAGGAAGCAAACGTTGCCGTCGATCACAACTCTCTTTTCGTAGACCTTATTGAAAAGGTAGCTCGTCGTCACAATTTCCGTGCACTGATTCACGAGAAGCCATTTGCTAACATCAATGGTTCTGGTAAGCACAACAACTGGTCTTTAGCTACCAACACTGGCGTTAACTTACTTGCTCCTGGTTCTACTCCAATGAGCAATCTAATGTTCTTAACATTCTTTGTAAACAGTATCAAAGCTGTACACCGTCACGCAGATTTGATTCGTGCGTCGATCGGTTCAGCTGGTAATGAGCACCGTTTAGGGGCGAATGAAGCTCCACCGGCAATCATCTCTGTTTTCATCGGTGACCAATTGTCAAAGGTGCTTGATCAACTTGAGAACATCGAAGGAGGTAAAATGACTCCAGACCAAAAAACGAATCTCAAGTTAAATGTAGTAGGTAAGATTCCAGATGTATTACTTGATAATACCGATCGTAACCGTACATCTCCATTTGCCTTTACAGGTAATAAATTTGAGCTACGTGCCGCAGGTTCAGCGAGTAACTGTGCTCAGCCGATGACAGTACTAAACACTGCAATGGCGCAGCAATTGAACGAATTCAAAGCGGATGTTGACGTGTTGATTGAAAAGGATGGTTTAAAGAAGGATGAAGCAATCTTCAGTATCTTAAAGCGTTACATCAAAGAAAGCAAGGCGATACGCTTTGAAGGTGATGGATACGGGGATGCATGGAAAGAAGAAGCTGCAAAGCGCGGCTTATCTAACGAGCCTTCCACACCACGTGCATTAGATGCTTATGTAAGCGAAAAGAGCTTGAGCATGTTTGCAGAGCTAGGTGTCTTATCTAATCGTGAGGCAGAAGCGCGCCACGAGATTTTACTCGAATCGTACTTTATGAAGATTCAAATTGAATCACGCGTATTGAGTGATCTTGCTGGAAACCATATCGTTCCTACGGCGATCAAATATCAAAACGTGCTTATTGATAATGTACAGCGTTTGAAAGGAATTATGGACGAGGCAACATTTAATGATGTAGCTAAAGAGCAGCTTGAAATGATTAAGGATATTTCTGGTCGCATCTCGAAAATCCTATCTTCAAAAGAAGCAATGACACAGGCGAGAAAATCAGCTAATGCGCTTGAAGACATTCGCGAAAAGGCGATTGCTTATTACGACAATGTGAAGCCATATTTTGATGTCATTCGTTACGAAAGCGATAAGCTAGAATTAATGATTGATGACGAGCAATGGCCACTGCCTAAATTCCGTGAAATGCTCTTTACGAGATAAGTAAAAGGCCTTATAATTACTACTAGAATAGAAACCCTGCTTCGGCGGGGTTTCTTTTTTTATTTTGGCTATATTGGGGACGCTTAAACACTAGAGATAACTATTCTCATGCAGAAACGATTTTACCAATTATTGGCCCTAGCTTTTTTACTCATGCCCGTCTCGGGGTTTGCACAACTTGCAGATAATGAAGACGTTGTAGTTGAACGACACAAGACAACCAAAAGGGCTGACGAATACTTTGAAGCGAAAGAATATACGGTGGCTTTAGAAGCTTACTCAAAGGCATATTCGAAAGAAAAATCGCGCGATCAGAAACAACGCATCTCCTACAACATGGCTGAGTGTTATCGTTTCACTGGCCAGTGTAAGCGTGCAGGAAGTTATTATTTACGTGCCCAAAAGCTTGGATACGGGGCGCTTGCCTCTTTGGGGTACGCTGAAATGTTACAGTGTCAGGGTGAATATGAAGATGCTATTGTGGCATTTACGGACTATAAGAAATTGGTTCCTGAAGATCCTCGTGCTGATGTAGGTATCAACAGCTGTAAGCAGGCAGTCGAATGGGAAGAGAAAGGTTCTTTGTTCTCTTTGGATAATGCAAAAGATCTCAACTCAAAGAAATCGGACTACGCAATTGCTTTTGCGGGTAAACGAGGTAAAGAAGAATTGACATTGATGATTTCATCTATGCGTGATGATGCTACTGGCCGGAAGGAAGACGGTTGGTTAGGACAGCGCTTCTCGGACATTTTCATTATCGAAGGTCAAAAGAAGAAAAGCCGTAAAAAGAAAAGAGGAAAAGAGGCAAACGCAAATGATGAGATTGTTTGGGGTGACCTAGAACCTATGAGTGAGGTGATCAATACGAAGGATCACGAGGGGGTATTAACCTTTGATTCACGTGGCAAAACGATGTACTTCACTAAATGTGTGAAAATTAAGAACACTCAAATGGGGTGTGCAATTTATACGACTAAGAAAATTGGTCAGGATTGGGCGAACCCAGAGCCTGTAGTAATCGCTTTGGACTCTGGTGCATCCGTAGGACATCCAGCGTTAAGTCCAGACGACAAGATTCTATATTTCGCAGGTGAGCTTGCTAATGGTAAGGGAGGTAAAGATATCTACATGACTACGTACAATCGCCGAGCTCGTGAGTGGAATACTCCGGAGTCTTTGAATATCAATACAAGGGGTGATGAATTATACCCGTTCATACATGGTGATGGATACTTGTACTTTTCTTCTAATGGAAGAGCAGGTATGGGTGGATTCGATTGTTTCCGAGTAAAGTTGGATGATAAAGGAATGCCGATCGGAGACGTCGAAAACATGCTAAGCCCGATTAACTCAGAAGCGGATGATATTGCATTGCGCTGGGTTCCTGGCGATAATACTCAAAAAGGATTTGTTGTTTCTAACCGTAAGGGCACGCGAGGCGAGCACGATATATGGTACGTAACGGAATGGACGAAGCAATTTGAAGTTCAAGGAACTGTAGTAAGCTCTAAAGATGGCCGTCCTGTGAAGGATGTAACTATAGAAGTTAGTGATAAGAATGGTAATAATTTTACGGTCACCACTGACTCTAATGGTAAGTTCAGCATCTCTAAAGGTAAGCTGGAAGAAAATAAGGCATACAAACTCAATATGAGTCGCAAGAAGTATCTAAATGCTGTTGGCGATATTAATACTGAAGGGTTGTCGTTAAATGATTATTCACGTGTAAAAGAGGAACGCCAGTATGTAAAGTTGTTCTCCTTGACTTTGAAAATGGATCCGATTGAAGTGCCTATTGTGCTACCTAATGTCTTCTTTGACTTGGCGAAATCTGAGCTTCGTGAAGAAAGTAAAGTGGCGCTTGATACCGTATACAGTATCTTGGTACGTAATCCCACAATTACAATCGGCCTTCGTTCTCATACAGATTATAGAGATACAGATGCGAAGAACGAAAAGCTCTCATTAGCACGTGCTCAGAGCTGTGTGGATTACCTGATTGAAAAGGGTATTGCAGCTGATCGACTCACTGCTGTTGGGATGGGTGAGAAGGAGCCATTTAAAATACCTTCCGATTACAAAGGATATGGCGCAGATAAATTCAAAGCAGGTGATCAGCTAACAGAAGGGTTTATTAAGCGATTAGCTTCAGCAGATCAGGAAATCGCGAATCAAATTAACCGTCGTACCGACTTCAAGGTGTTGTCCGATGATTATGTGCCTTCGACTCCCGTAGCTAGTTCAGACGAAGGCGGTTTAGCACCAGAGAAGAAAAACGAAAGCCCGATAGGTCAAACAATGACCCTTACTGCTAAAGATCGTTCATTAGGAAAGATCGCAATGCAAAATGGTATGAATGTGGTTGAGTTGAAGAAATTAAATGCAGGTTTACGTGGCGCGCGCCCAATGCCTGGGATGGTAATAAAAATCACTAAGAACGGTGACTACTCACAGTTCGACAAGGAACATTACCAGGTTCAACGCGGTGATACACTTAGAACCATTGCGAAGAAAACAGGGACTGATCTGAAGTCTTTGCGCAGCATGAATGGTTTCAAGAGTGATAAAGACTTAATTGTCGGTTCTTGGATCCAGATTAAGTAGATAAAAGAAAAGAAAAAAGAGAAGCGCGCACGGGTATCCCGTGCGCGCTTTCTCGTTATTTTTGCACTATGAGTAATAATTCCGACCGCTACATGGGACGCGGTGTAAGCGCCCAGAAAGAAGACGTTCACAACGCAATCAAGAATATCGATAAGGGTCTTTTCCCAAAGGCTTTCTGTAAAATAGTTCCAGATTATCTGACTGGCGACCAAGACTATTGTTTGGTTATGCATGCTGATGGAGCAGGTACGAAAAGTTCTCTCGCCTACATGTACTGGAAGGAAACTGGAGATTTAAGAGTATGGAAGGGGATCGCTCAAGATGCCTTGATTATGAATATCGATGATCTTTTGTGTGTTGGGGCCACTGAAAATATCATGTTGAGTTCGACCATAGGTCGTAACAAGGGCTTGATTAACGCAGATGTATTGAGCGCTATTATTGGCGGCACAGAGGAGTTGCTCGAAGAATATAAAAAGCACGGAATTGAAATTATCAGTACCGGTGGTGAAACCGCTGATGTAGGTGATTTGGTTCGCACGATAATCGTCGATAGTACGGTTGTAGCACGAATGAAGCGCAGCGATGTAATTGATAACGCTAACATCAAAGCAGGAAATGTTATCGTTGGTTTGGCCAGTTATGGTCAAGCAAGTTATGAGTCGGAATATAACGGTGGTATGGGATCAAACGGTCTGACAAGTGCACGACATGATGTATTCTCTAAGGATCTTGCTAATAAATATCCAGAAAGTTTTGATCCGGCAGTGCCCGAGTCTTTGGTGTATACTGGGTCAAAATCATTGACCGATGCAACTGATACAGAATTGGATGCGGGTAAACTTGTTTTGAGTCCAACCCGTACATATGCTCCGATCATCAAGCAAATCTTGGATAAACATCGTTCTTCGATTGATGGAATGGTTCATTGCTCAGGCGGTGCACAAACTAAAATCTTACACTTTCTATCAAAAGGGCATGTAGTAAAAGATAGTTTATTCCCAATCCCGCCATTGTTTAAAATGATACATGAGGAAAGTGGTACTTCTTGGGAAGAAATGTACCAAGTATTTAACATGGGCCATCGTATGGAGCTTTATGTTGACCCTGAGGTAGCGCAAAGCATTATCGATATAAGTAAGAGCTTCGGTGTTGAAGCCCAAATTGTAGGACGAGTTGAGGAAGCCGAAGGAAAGTCATTGACCATAGAAAGCGAGTTCGGAACCTTTAAGTACGACAAGTAATGCTTGATAAACTCAATGTAATCTTCCAGAGATTTAACGAGGTAAATGATCTCATCATCCAGCCTGATGTTATTTCCGATAACAAACGTTATGTATTGCTCAATAGAGAGTACAAGAGCTTACAACCTTTGGTTGAGGCACGTGAACGTTATTTGGAATTGTCAAGTCGTATCGAAGAAGCCAAACTAGTTCTGAAAGAGGAAAAAGACCAGGACTTTAAGGATATGGCTAAAATGGAATTGGAAGAGATTCTTCCAGAATTTGAAACATTGGAAGAGGAGGTAAAAGTTCTACTGATACCCAAAGATCCAGAAGATGACAAAAATGCCTTGGTTGAAATTCGCCAAGGAGCAGGAGGAGACGAAGGAGCAATTTTTGCGGGAGACCTTTTCCGTATGTATCAGCGCTATTGCGAGGGTAAGGGTTGGAAAGTAGAGGTGATCACCATGAATGAAGGAACTGCAGGCGGATTCAAGGAGGTTTCATTTGAGGTTACCGGTGAGTCTGTGTATGGAATCCTGAAATACGAAAGTGGTGTTCACCGCGTTCAGCGTGTTCCTGCTACTGAGAGTCAAGGTCGAGTGCATACCTCCGCTGCTTCTGTAGTAGTTTTGCCAGAGGCAGAGGAGGTAGATGTTGATTTAGACATGAAGGATGTGAAAAAAGACACTTATCGCTCGCAGGGCGCAGGTGGACAGCACGTTAATAAAACCGAATCAGCAGTTCGTTTAACTCACCTACCGACAGGTGTTGTTGTTGAGTGTCAAGACGGACGTTCTCAGCACAAGAATTACGAGCAAGCGCTGAAAGTCCTTCGTTCCAGACTGTTTGATATTGAATTCAAGAAGAAGCAAGAAGATCAAGCAGCTAAGCGCAAGACGATGGTGAGTACAGGTGATCGCTCGGCCAAAATCAGAACGTATAATTATCCTCAAGGTCGCGTTACAGATCATAGAATTGGACTAACTACATATAATCTAAATGATGTAGTTGGTGGTGACATTCAAAAGTTTATCGATGAACTTCACATGGCAGAGAATGCCGAGAAGATGAAGGAGGGTAGTGATATCATTTAAGTAATAGGTATGAATAGAGCAGCGTTAATAGAGCAGATTAAAACCAAACGCAGTGTATTGTGCGTGGGTTTGGATACGGATTTAAACAAGATTCCACAGCATCTGCTTAAAGAAGAGGATCCAATTTTCGTATTCAACAAAGCTATTATTGACGCAACGGCACCTTATACCGTTGCCTATAAACCGAACATTGCTTTTTATGAGAGTATGGGAGTGAAGGGGTGGCAGTCTTTAGAGAAAACCATCAACTATCTCAATGAAAACTACCCTGAGGTTTTTACGATTGCCGATGCAAAACGAGGAGATATTGGTAATACCTCTAAGATGTATGCTGAAGCCTTTTTTAATAGTTTCGAATTTGATTCCGTAACTGTTGCCCCATATATGGGAATTGATAGTGTAACGCCATTTCTAGCTTTTAAAGATAAATGGGTCATCCTATTAGCACTAACCTCGAATGAGGGTGCTTTTGATTTTCAATTGGAAGAAAATGCCGACGGAGAAGCATTATTTGAAACGGTAGTGAAAAAGGCACAGCAATGGGCTACTCCGGAGCAGCTAATGTTTGTTTTGGGTGCAACCAAGACTGAATTTTTAGAGCGCGTTAGGGCAGCTGCGCCCAAATCTTTCTTTTTGGTACCAGGTGTTGGGGCACAAGGAGGTTCCCTCCGTGATGTTTTGTCCAAGGCGACTAATGATGATTATGGTGTTTTAGTGAATTCTACCCGAGGAATTATCTATCAGAGCTCGGATGAAAATTTTGCGGAAGCTGCTGCCAGTGCTGCTCAAGAGCTTCAATCAGAAATGGCTTCAATTCTTTTTGACTAAAGTGTGCCTAAGGTCACACTCTGAACATTTGTAGCACTCTACCTTTGAATCACTAAATTAGATTCATGGAAATAATAGGCTACATCGCATCAGTTTTTATCGGTATATCTCTCGGCTTGATTGGTGGAGGGGGAAGTATTTTAACCGTACCAGTATTAGTATACCTCTTTGGCTTAGATGCAGAGATTAGTACTGCTTACTCACTTTTTATAGTAGGTTCAACTGCCCTAGTTGGAGGAATTCGCAATGCTTCATTAGGTAATGTAAATTACAAAACAGCGGTAGTGTTTACCATCCCTGCGTTTATTGCAGTGTATTTAACCAGGGCTTATATCGTGCCTGCAATCCCCGATGAAATCGTAAGTATAGGTTCCTTTATGCTTACTAAGGACATTGCAATCATGGTATTCTTCGCTATTGTTATGTTAGCGGCATCTGTGAGTATGATCCGTAATAAGCGCAAGGACGATTCAGATGAGAATGCTGGAGAGCCGCAGTTCAATATTCCTGCAATTATCATTGAAGGTGCTGTTGTAGGTGTGTTAACTGGACTTGTTGGTGCCGGTGGTGGATTCTTGATTATTCCAGCATTAGTACTTTTTGCTAAGCTCCCAATGAAAAAGGCGGTAGGAACTTCTCTTCTGATTATCGCAGCTAAAAGCTTAATTGGATTTATTGGAGACGTTCAACGACCCGACCTTGTGATTGACTGGACACTATTGTTTACAGTAACGGCAATTGCAATATTCGGTATATTTATAGGAATTTACCTCACCAAGTTTATTGATGGTAAAAAGCTCAAAAAAGGTTTTGGATGGTTTGTCTTAGTAATGGCCGTCTATATAATCCTTCGTCAAGTAATTTGAATTTAGAATAATAAAATCACAGAATAAAAAACTCTTAATCATGACAGTAGAACAGATTTACACTGGATGTTTAGCACAAGGTGCTTACTATATCGCTTCGAATGGTGAAGCGGTAGTTATCGACCCCCTACGTGAGGTTGGACCATATATCGAACGCGCAGAGAAGGATGGCGTAAAGATCAAATACATTCTTGAAACGCACTTCCATGCCGATTTCGTTTCAGGTCACTTGGACTTGGCAAAAAAGACTGGCGCAGAGATTGTGTATGGACCATTGGCAAACCCAAATTTTGACTGTAAAGTAGCTACCGATGGCGAGGTACTGAAAGTAGGTGATGTTGAGATTCATGTCCTGCATACTCCAGGGCATACCATGGAATCTACGACGTATTTGTTGAAAGACGAAAACGGTAAAGATCATGCGATCTTCTCAGGTGATACACTTTTCTTAGGAGACGTTGGTCGTCCAGATTTGGCACAAAAAGCTGCTGACATGACCCAAGAACAATTGGCAGCGACGCTCTACAACTCTTTGCGTACGAAGATTATGACACTTGCAGACGAGGTTATCGTTTACCCAGGTCACGGTGCAGGATCATCATGTGGTAAAAACATGTCGAAAGAAACTGTAGGTACAATTGGCGAACAAAAGGAGACCAACTATGCGCTTCGTGCTGACATGACTGAAGCTGAGTTCATCAAGGAAGTTACAGATGGTCTGACAAAACCACCAGCGTATTTCCCAGAGAATGTTCGCATGAATAAAATGGGATACGAAAGCTTGGACGTAGTTATGGAGCGTGGTTTGCAAGCATTGAGTCCAGAAGCTTTTGAAGCGGCAGCTAACGAAACAGAAGCTTTAATATTGGATACACGCCATCAAAACGAATTCGTTAAAGGATTTATTCCTCAGTCTATTTTTATCGGTATTGACGGAAGTTTTGCAATGTGGGTTGGTGCAATGATTCCTGATATCAATCAGAAACTATTGATTATCACAGAGCCTGGTCGCGAGGAAGAGGTAGTAACACGTTTATCTCGTGTTGGATATGATCATGCTATTGGATTCCTTGAAGGTGGTTTTGATGCATGGAAAGCTTCAGGTAAAGAAGTAGACACCATTGAACAGGTTACTGCGGCGGATGTTGCGGGTATGAAAGAACCGCAGATTGTTGATGTCCGTAAGTCTGGTGAATACCTAAGTGAGCATGTACCTGGTGCAATTCACGCTTCTTTAGAATACCTAAATGATCACATGACTGAGCTTCCAACGGAAGGGAAGTACTACATGCATTGTGCTGGTGGTTACCGCAGTGTAATTGCAGCTTCGATACTAAAAGCACGCGGATACCATAACATGGTTGATATCGCGGGTGGCTTTGCAGCAGTCAAAGAAGCTGGTATTGAGGTATCTGATTACGTATGCCCATCGACCCTGTAATATTTATTTAATTACCGATCGCCTGCCCCCAAAAAAGGGGCAGGCGATTTTTTTAATTTTAATCAATTCTATGGATTTTATTCTTCAGCCTTGGCCTTGGTATGTGAGTGGAGTGCTCATCGCCATGATTATGTTCCTAATGCTGTACTTCGGTAAAAGCTTTGGGTTTTCAAATAACTTGAGAACTTTATGTACCATGTGTGGTGCAGATAAGTATGCTCCGTTTTTTCAATTCAACTGGAAAACTCAGAGT
>CBFHKC010000004.1:93839-101887 GCA_965656315.1 uncultured Schleiferiaceae bacterium
TGGAATTTGTTTTTCCTCATTGGAGCAGCAATCGGAGGTTATATAGCAACAAACTATTTGACCTTACCAGACTATGTGGTTGGGATTTCAGAAGAGACCATTGCTGATCTATCTACATTGGGTTTTGATCGTCCAGAAGGATATGTTCCAGTAAGTCAATTTTCCCTTGAGGCCCTTTCATCCGTTAAAAACTGGTTGATCCTAGGCGTAGGTGGATTTATGGTAGGCTTTGGTGCACGCTATGCGGGAGGATGTACGAGCGGACATGCTATTTCTGGAATATCAGATTTGCAACCGGCTTCATTACTTGCGGTAGTTGGATTCTTTATCGGTGGTTTGTTGATGACTCACGTTTTATTCCCTTTGATTTACTAAGACATGAAAAACATAAAATTTTTAATCGCAGGTACATTGTTCGGCATCATCATGTTCAAAAGTGAAGCCGCTTCATGGTACAGAATTCAGGAAATGTTTAGATTCCAGAGCATCCATATGTTCGGAATTATTGGATTAGCAGTGGGTATTGGCGTACCGATGGTTGCTATTATGAAAAAGTTTAAGACTAGAGATTTCTCTGGTGCACCTATCGTGTTTCACCCTAAGGCGTGGAGTATTCCTCGTTATTTGATTGGAGGTACTATTTTCGGTCTAGGTTGGGCGCTTAGTGGCGCATGTCCAGGGCCAATCGTAGTTAATTTTGGTGCCGGCTTTGTTGGATACTTGGTTGTACTCGCTTTTGCTCTGTTAGGAACCTTTACCTACGGAGTCCTTCGCGACAAGCTTCCTCATTAATCTCACGACTTCTTTAGGCCATGAAAAATCTTCAGCACAAAGACCTTTTTGCAAAAAGCATACGACGTTCAGGTAACACACTTATGACGCTAGTCATCGGTGTGATTATCCTTCTCATCGTTGTTCAGTTACCAGAAACAGTTGAGCCCTACACAGGTGAACAAGAGTTTCAAGGTACCGGAATGCCTTGGGATGAAGAGGTGTTTAGCAAAGTTAACTTTGAAGGTCCAGCTCTAAATGAACAGGTAGCCTATGGGAGAAAGTTAGTCACTAAGACGGCCGATCATATTGGGCCTAATTCTGAGTTACCATTTGCCGGTAACAACTTGAATTGTAGTTCTTGTCACCTAGATGGAGGTACCAAGCCTTTTGCCGCCCCATTTGTGGCCGTTCCTGGTCAGTTCCCTCAATATCGCGGTCGTGAAGATAAAGAAGGTACTATTCAGGAGCGTATAAACGGTTGTATGCAACGCTCGATGAATGGTATGGCACTACCAGTAGATGGTAAAGAGATGTCTGCCATCGTTGCTTATATGGAGTGGTTAAGTCTTGATGCTCCTGTTGGCGAGAAAATTGATGGAAATAAATTCATGTCCGTAACATATCCAGATCGCGCTGTTGACTTAAAGCATGGTGAGTCTGTCTATGTGGAGCACTGTCAGTTGTGTCACGGTGAAGATGGACAGGGAGTTAGAAATGCTGAAGGCTTTACCTATCAGTATCCTCCGCTATGGGGTGATGATACCTATAATGATGGAGCGGGAATGCATCGTGTCTTAACTGCGGCCCAATTCATTAAAGGTAATATGCCATTAGGTACTACTGCCGATGAACCGTTATTGACAGATGAAGAGGCCTATGACGTTGCAGGCTACATTAACAGTTTTGAGCGTTCGGAAAAGTCGAACAAAAAAGCCGATTTTCCGGATTTGAAAAGAAAACCGATGTCTACTCCATATGGACCATGGGCGGATGAGTTTTCAGCTGAGCAGCATAAGTTTGGTCCTTTCACGGAAATTGCGGCCTTTTATAAGCGTGAATTCGGCATGAACAAGTCGAAATGATGAAAAAACTACTCTTGCTGCTCGCATTGCCTATTCTTGCGTTCGGACAGCAAAAGGACTCCTTGCGCGTAATGCAAGGAATTCGATTTACGTCTTTTTCCATGTCTACTCAAAATGGATTATTTGGTCCATATTCTGAGCTGAAAGACTATTATACGCAATCCTCGGGCTTAGAGTATTTATTAGAGTTGCGCAAAGGAAACTGGCGATTGAAGGCTGATTTTTATGGTACCCGACTAATTGCTGGAAATCCATTCGAGAAAGATTCACTAACCGGAAAAAGTAGTCGATATGAGTCTGGTTTGATGGCAGTAGATGCACAGGAGAAGAAAGCTCTTTTTATACCAAGCATCTTCGAGTTGAATTACCAGTCCTGTTTAGGAACGGTGGGTTTAGGCAATTTCGCGTTGCAGGGATCATTCATGAACGGAGAACACGGAAGGATGATTCCTTCTACATTTTCAGGAATGTATTTCAAGAAAAAGGGTTTAGACTGGACATTACAGGCATCATTAATAGGAGCTATAGCAGCGCGAAGTACTTCCGGATTTAAATCTGTTTCAGCTAGTCTGGCGCAATACAATCCCGGTCTTGATACGGCAGGTTCTCGTCATGATAAAACGGAAGTAAATGCTCCCTTCGCAGTCTTTCTCGATGCACAAAAAGCAGTGACCTTTAAAGGCTGGTATGGACAGTCAAGGGTTGAGTCTTACACTGTGCCCGGTGTGTTTCAAACGGTGATGTTCAATCAAAAATTAGCCAAGGGCCCAAGTCTAATTCACATTCAATACCTCCGACAGTTCAAACTGGGAAATGGAGGGAATTCTGATCCTAACAAGGCTTACTTCCAGCAGGAAGGCTCCTCATACGTCGGATTGAAGTATTCGCACAAGGTAGATAAGGTCGACTATTTTTTAGCCTCTAGTTACATCGATGGGAGGGGTAAGCTACTCTTTCCTCGAGAATGGGGGAGAGAATATTTAGTTACGTTCCAAGGTCGAGAGCGTCAGGAAGGAATGGGAAAGACCTTTGCAATGGTCGTAGGGGCGAAAGGAAAATGGACGCAAGGGAAAGTTCGTCATACAGGAGGAGTAAGTACCGGCGTTTATGTTAGGCCAGAACCTACTGACTATAAGTATAACAAATACGCTATGCCGAGTAATCAGCAGACGAATGTCTGGTGGAAACAAAATTGGCGCGGTAACACTCATGAATTATTATCTATGGCGGTGATCAAAGTTCCACTGTCTAGTTTGCCACTTTCAGCTGGGCAAACCATCAATAAAGTGGATATGCTTCATCTTTCTTTAGTCTATCGGTATACATTGATGCCATTTAAAGGTCTTTGATATTTTCATTGCTACCTTTAGCGCATGAACAATCCGCTCATCAGCTTACGTAAAGTATTGGCCGTTTTGGCCTTCATTATGCTTTCGGGAACTATTGGTTACCGATTCATCGAAGGATTTGAATGGTTGCCTGCGTTTTACATGGTGGTTCAAACGGTGAGTACGGTAGGATTCAACGAGATACAGCCGCTTTCTGCTGCCGGTACTTGGTTCACTATCGTACTTATCATCAGTAGTTTTGGAACATTTGCTTATGGAGCTGGTCTTTTGGCCCAATTAGCGATTGACGGATCCGTTCAAGAATTTTTACGAACCAAAAGAATTGAGCGCAAGGTGGAGAAATTAAACCAACATGTTATTGTTTGTGGCCTAGGTCGAAACGGCCGTCAAGTGGTTAGTCGTATCAAGGCATATGGCGCTCCTGTGGTCGTTATTGAAAACGATAAAGAGCGCGCAGCCAAATTCAAAGCTGATCTTGGTGATTCACTCGTGATAATTGGTGACGCCACAGATGACGCAACCTTAGAAAGAGCATCTATAGGCACTGCAAAAAGCCTTATTGCAGCGCTTTCATCAGATACGGACAATCTTTTTGTAGTTATTTCAGCTCGTCAGCTAAATCCTAATATGGTGATTGGAGCTCGTGCTAATACTGAAAGCACAGAAAAGAAACTCTTAGCCGCTGGTGCTTCCTACACTGTGAGTCCAAATTTAGTTGGAGGAGCTCACTTAGCACATAATCTCATGAATCCAGGGGTCATGGATTTTTTGGATCACCTCAGTGTTGGCGGTTCTAGTGCTACCAATATTGAAGAAATTCAACTCGACCAGCTACCTCCAGAGTTCAGTTCTTGTAACATTAAGGATTTAAACATACGTCAAACGACAGGTTGTACTGTTATTGGATACATTTGCGAGCAAGGAAATATGACGATCAATCCGGAGCCTGATTTCAGAGTATCACCTCATTCAAAACTCTATGTGTTAGGTAACGATAAACAAATCAAGGCCCTACGAGATTGGTTTAGTGCGCAAACCAGATAACCATTAATTACCTCGCTTTCATGAAAATTCTATTTACAGGTTCTAACGGCTTACTTGGTCAAAAGATTGCCGCCGCGACAACAGCGTACGCGGAACATCAATTTCTAGCAACAGCTCGCGGAGAAAATAGAGTACTAAACTTAGGAACTGCTTCATATGCTTCCATGGACATCACGGATGAA
Source organism: uncultured Schleiferiaceae bacterium (assembly GCA_965656315.1). GTDB lineage: Bacteria > Bacteroidota > Bacteroidia > Flavobacteriales > Schleiferiaceae > UBA10364. The sequence continues at coordinate 98,271 of CBFHKC010000004.1, forward strand.
CAGCAAACCCTCCAGGTTATTCAAGAGTTTAGACCCGACGTCATTATTCATGGAGCTGCAATGACTCATGTGGACCAGTGTGAAGAGCATAAAGAGCAGGCGTATTTATTGAATGTGGTAGGGACTCAAAACATTGCCAGTGCAGCCACCAAGGTTGGAGCACATGTCGTACATATCTCAACTGATTTCATTTTCGATGGGAAGAACGGTCCTTACAAAGAAGAAGCTGAAGCAAATCCGCTGAGCTACTATGGGGAAACTAAACTGGAAGCTGAACACATCATAGCACAACTTGATCATTGGTCTATCCTACGTACGGTTTTAGTAATAGGTATGGCAGAAGATCTCAGTCGCAGCAACATCGTTCTATGGGCAAAAGGTGCATTAGAAAAAGGGCAGGCGATAAATGTGGTTGACGACCAATTCAGAACACCAACGCTCGCCGAGGATCTTGCGGCAGGAGCACTTTTAGCAGCCACGCAACGTGCTGAAGGAGTATTTAATATTGCAGGTCCTGACTTTATGTCTATTTATGAACTTGTTGAGGCAGTGGCGAATCACTTTGATCTCTCCATGGATACGGTTACAAAGGTCAGCAGCACAACTTTGAATCAACCAGCACAAAGGCCGCCTAGAACTGGATTTGATATTTCAAAGGCACGAGAAGTCCTAGGCTATCAACCACATTCTTTCGTCGACGCACTAAAAGTCATTTCGACTCAGGCAGGATTATAAGCTGATATTTGTCAGACGACTATTATTCCTTTATTTTCGGGGTTCACAGTTAAATCATCCCAAAAGGAATGTCACAAACATCTGAATCTTGGGGCTCGCGCGTAGGGCTCATCTTAGCAATGGCTGGTAATGCCGTTGGACTTGGAAACTTTCTACGCTTTCCCGTTCAAGCCGTACAAAACGGAGGGGGTACTTTCATCATACCATACCTGATCAGCTTCTTGTTGATGGGGATTCCACTGCTTTGGGTAGAATGGGCGATGGGAAGATTTGGAGGTCGTTATGGTGATCACAGTACACCGTTCATTTTAGATAACATGACAAAGAAGCGCTTCTGGAAGTACTTTGGAGTCTTTGGTATTTTCACGAACATGGGGGTAATGGCGTATTACACGTACATCGAATCATGGACGCTGACGTACACTTTGAAATCATTAAAAGGTGACTTTCTAGGCGTTGATCTTGCTACATTGGATACTTTTTTCAATGATTACGTGGATCTGGGAAGTGGTATAAATTTCCCGGTCTGGGCTATCCTAGCCTTTTTAGTAACTCTTACCATTAACATTTATATTCTTTCTAGAGGTTTAAGTGCTGGTATAGAGAAAGTGGCAAAAATTGCCATGCCCTTACTTATTGGTTTCGGAGCTTTCTTGGCGATCATGTCCTGGACCACTGGTTCTACAGGCCGCTGTGCGGACTGTTCTACCTACATTGGACTTAATTTCCTTTGGGAGCCTGACTTTACGACACTAGCAAATCCAAAAATTTGGTTAGCTGCAGCGGGTCAAATATTCTTCACCTTGTCTGTAGGTATGGGAACCATTCACTGTTACAGCTCCTACCTAAAGCAAAAGGATGATATCGCTCTTAACGCGATGTCTGCTGGTTGGATGAATGGTTTTGTTGAGATTGTACTTGGTTCAGCAGTAGTTATTCCAATCGCTGTGGGTTACCTCGGTTTGGATTGGGTAGTGGAAAATGCAGGCTTTATGATGGCATTTAAAACAATGCCGTTTTTGTTTGACCAATGGGGGAGTGTGCTTTCTGTATTGGCGGGTGTTGCCTGGTTCGGATTGTTGTTCTTTGCAGGTATCACTTCTTCACTAGCGATGGGGACTCCATGGATGGGATTTGTTCAAGACGAGTTTAATTGGTCTAAAAACAAAAGTGCCATCATTTTAGGGATTGCCATATTAGCTATGGGGCTTCCGACCATTTTATTCTTTGAGAAAGGTGTATTCGATGAATATGATTACTGGACCGGTACCGTTAGTTTGGTAATATTTGCTTTAGCTGAGGTCATTCTGTTTGCTTGGGTATTTGGAATGGACAAGGGTTGGAAAGAGATTACTGACGGCGCGGATATGCGTGTCCCACGTTTTTATCGACCAATTATTAAATACATTACACCATTATTTATCGGAGTTATTTTCCTTACCTCTCTCTTTAAGCCGCTTAATGGAGAATTATCGGATTGGTCTACAGCAGTAGATTCAGTTTTTGCAGGAAATGGATGGCCTTGGGCAAATGACAGTATCATTAATCAAATATTCCACATTAATACAGGAGTTGTTTGGTCTGAAAACGGTGTGCTCACGGACATGTTTTATGTGGATATGAGTCGCTTCTTCTTATTGTCTTGTTTCTTCGCTCTAGTTGCGATGGTTAAAATAGCTTCCAACAAACGTAAAAAACAGAACGCCTAATGACGACTTCAGCACTGATCATGATCATTTTGACCCAGGGGACGGTACTCGGGGCGACTATATACTTCTTCAGAAAAGTATTGCGCATGCCGCCGAATGAAGAACCGGATAGTTATTCGGAGAACGACAACGATCCGAGATAAGGAGAGTATACTTGCAACTACAAGGGTGAATAACACAGAGTTATTCACCCTTTTTGTATGTAAGACATCTTGTCCCCAATTTAATATGAAACGTTTCAATCAAAAGTTTCATTATGGCTGCGACTTTGTCTCGACTTTTGCTGTTAATTACCCTTGCCTTTATCAGTGGTGCAATGTTTTTGTTTCCGAAGCAACAGGCATTTGAGCAGGAGCGAATCTTTATGCATTGGTGGTGGAGCCAGCACAGCGATTCACTCGACATTTCTAACATGGATAGCGTCGAAATACAAGCTCTGCCGATTTCCGATGCCGCTAAAAAGACCATGGAGTTTAGAAGAAAACGATCCTGGCCCTTTAAAAATATGGATGAGCTTACGAATGCACCAGGAATTCATGGAGACAGCTTATGGTGGAGTATGGGGTTTTTCAAGTTCACTAAAGACGAAAAGAAAAACAAAGAATACTACAATGTTTACGCGCCAGTTGCCTCGACTCAACATACTTATCAGCAAAACCCCAATTGGGGTACAACATTATCGGAGGAGATTAGGGCTGAACCAGTGGATTTATCAATTGCAGATAGCACTTCATTAGTTGCAATAAAAGGGGTAGGGGGATGGACTGCTAAGGAAATTCTCAAATACAGAGACAGCTATCGATACATAGCTAGCATTAGTCATCTCAAGGAATCTACCTATCTCGGTCAAATTTGGCGTGAGGAATGGGATTCAATTTTTATTCCCTCTCAAGACAGCATTCAGCTCTCTTTAAATTCAAGTCTGTTTCAAGAATTATTAGATTTCCCCGAATTCAATTATAAGCAGACCAAAAGAATTGCCTTCTATCGCGAGAACTTTGGTCCATTAACCTGGTCAGAATTGAGTGTTTGGGAAGAGTTTAAAGGAATCGACACTAATTTTTTGAAACTATATGTGTCCGAATGAAAATTGGTTGTACATTCGCGCCATAATCGAAAGGAGGTGTTACTATGCTCGTAATTAATGTTAAGGAAGGTGAATCAATCGAACGC
>CBFHKC010000005.1:0-3732 GCA_965656315.1 uncultured Schleiferiaceae bacterium
ACTTTTTCATAATAACAGAATTATATTTTCACCAATGACCATTGTTCAACTAAGGTTTCAAACACCATTTTAGCATGCAGCAAAATTTCATCGACCTCTTTTTCGGTGTATTGTTTTCTATCAATTAGACTTTTATACTCCATGAAGACCGGTATTAAAGCTGAGGTTTGCTCGAAATAAGTCAGCTCCTTCAATCCCCGCTGCGCGAATTCCTTCAAAAGCACGAAAGATCCCATTGCACTTCCTAGAAGGACGTAAGCCGTTCCGATTCATTGTAATGAAACCTCTACGTTCTGCTTAGGAAGTACCTCAGCATCATATGTATTTCTGAAGGCACGTACAATCAACTCACTACTATTAAATCATCCTGAATTTAGAGCGAGGTATTTCCAAAAGCCCTCCATCGCGTCCTTGAAAAGGAGAATAGATTCCGCTTCTGGAATTTCTTTTAATAACCCCATCCGAAGTGGGCTAACAGACTCAACCTGCTTGTGAAGATGACGAGTAGACTCTTTTAATAAGGAAGACAACATTGAGATAAAAGCTTCAAGTTTTTAATACTAATAACACAAATTAAAGCACAAAAAAAGGGCTCAGCGTTACCTGAGCCCTAATTGTACATATACTTTCTATCTAGTTGCCTATACGTGCAAATTCTAGTGAATTTCTACACTCAGACCGACATCTCCCATTAAAGTGGCCTTCGTGCTTAACTCTTCAAATCCACCTGTGAGTACTTGACATTTTCCTTTGAAATGGGTCAACCATGCACACTGCTCGGCTTGTTCCTCGTGATGATCACAGACTGTGCATAAAACATCTATTACAAAGTCGAAACTGTTCACGTCGTCGTTGAACAAAACGAGCGACCACTCTTTTTGTAATGTGGCTTGATGTTCTGGCTGTGATTTAACTTTCTCTATCATGTGAACAAAATTATAATCTATGAGTAGCTATGCAATCCCAATTATGGCTTAATTTGAGTTTTGAGTCATTTATACTAAATTCACCCTATGAAAAGCAAGATAAGTACTCGGAGATGGTCTCATTTCAGTAGCATAACCTTCTTTGTTATGCTACTGGACACCATTTCTAATCTATATATATTGACTCAAGCTCAAAACAACATGACGTACCCAGGACTCTTGTTCTCGGTGCTATTTTTTGGTGGATTAAGTGCACTGCTATTTTCGAATTACGGCATGCATCCTCAAATAAGTGCTGCTGTTTTATTACTCGCTATTGTACCGGAAGTCATTAACATTTTCGTAGTTCATTACGATAGTTTCGCCGCCTTGTTTACTATTGTTGTACTTCTGTTGATATCGTTTGAACCCCGCCTACCTAAATTAGCTCACCTCTTCTTGACGAGTGTAGCTATACTTACATTACAATTGATCAAACTAGATGAACTTGGCACAGCATTTATAGAACTTAGCAAAACAGCATTTAGTGGTATCGGTCTGCTTACCATCACCATTTATCTTATTTTTAAATATTTCGACTTTGCTAAAATTTGCTCGTTTGGAAATAGCATTCTAATGGAGGATGATATTTTACAAGAGATGAAATCAAGAATCAACTCGGAGTATAGATACAAGGTTCAGTTCCAACAAGGAGACTTCTTAACCTCTGAGTCGTTCTCACCGCTTTCTTCTGTCTTCACCCTTCTCACTAAGCACACCTCTACAGGTTCATTGGAGCAGAGTCCAATTATTAGATTATACCTCATTGATAACCATCCTGTGATCGAATCTTTCAATGTTAAGATATCCTCAAATGCAGGATTTAATGCACTAAATGAAGCGCTTTATCCTGAAGCATACACGCTTATAAACCTTAGCGGTGAGCGTGACGGTTTTGTAATTACACCCTTCCAATATGTAAAAAAATGGGAGTCCACCCCTACAGTTGAGGATCAAGAGAACGAATCTGAAATAGAAAATCACTCAACGCTGGCCGAAGAAATAATAATCGGTGCGGAAAGAGCAATGCCATCTGATAGTGGGAGTACAACAGTGGACGTTATCGATCACAAGGAAAGGGAATCCACTGAAGTTAACATGAACGAACCTCAGTCAAATCCTCTAGAACAATTCCGCAATCAACGACGCTTCAATCCTAAGGCAGGTCGAAGTTTGATTCGCATCAGAAATATTACAAAAGAAGAGGGAACCACTGAGTTTCAGTGGAACGTGCCTAGTAAGTAATACCCTACGCCACAGAAAGGGCCAAGGTGCTTTGATTACTCCCGAATTCCAAATCTCCGTTTTAGAAGCATGATTTTTCCTTTACCCGCGAGGTTGTAAGTGAATGCCGCTTGATCCTTTTTAGCAGCAACACTACGATCTTTTGGATCCTTCGCAAGAATGGCTTCATTAAAAGCATCATCGCTGCTTCGAATACTCATGACTATCCCCTTAAAGTTCATATACAGATAATCTGAGCCATTGTCTAAATATATCGTGAACTCACTACCTCTGCGTCGTTCCTTCATCTCGATAAGGCAGTCCACTTTAGCGAATACCGGAATATTGTAGATGTTCTGTATAATGGCTTCATCTTTTGATCTAAAGCTCTTGAAACCACCACTGTACTCTAGTTCTACACCACTCAACACAAGGCTCTGACGCATTTCCCTCGGGAACTTTCCTTCGACCTCATGCGTACCGAGATTTTCCATGAATTTATCACCGCCTTTTACTCCCATCAGGGCGTATATTCCCTGTTTGTAAGCTTCATCGTAGCTTCGAGTTGTTCCGGTTCCGTCGGCAAATAATGCCGCTACAGCTTCCCATGCATCCTTGTCTAATGGGGCATCAATCATCCATACCGCATCTAAGCTGACCTCATCTTTTTTCAGATTATGGAGTGCGGAACCGGCCATTGAAGTGGTTACGGCCCCAGTTTTTTTCAAAACAGATAATTTACCCGTACCGTATAGATCACAGTCGTAGTTATGAAAGACCAAATAAGGGTCTGGCGTTTTGTAATCCTTAAGTTTCTCAATAGTGGTAATCACATACCCTTGCTCTTCATGATCATAGAACAAGACACCATCGGCGGAAAGAATCTCTATATCCGCACGGTCCGCATATTTTGAAAGGAAGTTACTGTGTCCACCGAGACTGTCTTGCGAGATGTAAATACCATTAAACGTATTGTCTCGAAGTTGGTTAGGATCATTCACGGGTAAGTCAATCACGATGTCCGCAGGATCTATAGTACTGGCTATATCATACCACATACTCTGCAGGTTTTTACAATCGTGCTGAATCAATATTGAGCCTTTAAAGAACATGTTTTGTTGATCAGCGACCAATTCAACCCCGCCCCTATAGCCAAAAAATGGGCTTAGGTAAAAGTCATCTTTTTCTTCAATAGTCGCTAGACCTATCGTGGTACCCGAAGTATCTGGTTTGATACTTTCAAAATCAATTGGCCAAGCACTGCCTTCTTCATCGAGGTAGTCATAGGTACCTACTGCATTATAATTGAATTTACCTCGAATCCGAGCTGTGGCGTTATAGAACGTGTGAAGTTTTGTCCAACGGTTCGCCTCAATCGTCGAGTTTTCAAGTGGATCCATAGAGGCATTCTTACGAATCACCACATAGCCGCTGTCTGGAAGAACACGCGAATCAGCCACCTCGATTTCTTCCACATCGAATGCCTCGAGCAAACTTGGCTCTAGAGCAAAACGAGCATAGCCAGCCGTGAAGTCTAAGCTGT
>CBFHKC010000005.1:3826-9801 GCA_965656315.1 uncultured Schleiferiaceae bacterium
GTAACGGGTGCGTACTCACTAAATAGGCTTCATCATCTTGATTATGCTTCACATCCACCGTCGCCTTATCCATCTTCCACTCTGCATGGTCCATGTAGGCCATGTATTGGTTGGAAGGAAACTCCAAAGCACTGTAGGGGTCCAATTTATCAAAGACGCCTTCCTGTGTATCGAAATCAACCTCTGCAGTAGAGCTCAACATCTGAAACGCCCACTGCTCGTCTGTCAATGCCGTCTTTACCCTAAAGTCTTGGTTGTTCGAAATAAACGAGCGTCGGAAGAATTCATATCCTTCTTTCTCGCTGTTGTGTTTAGCCGTGTAGTAGCGCAATTCTCCTTTCCCGAACAATCCATTCTCACCATAAGTCAATTCGCCTTCCGCAACTACTGAAGGGGCTTCGTACATATCGAAAGGCGTTTTACGTGTTTTCGCCTTGATGTATTTTCGGTATGGGCGCCAATCAAATGGATTGTCTGTACCATTCGCTTGTGGATGCCCTTTGCCCACGGTACTCTGCGCAATGGTAAATGTCGTAGCACGACCAGAGGCCTGCTCAGGAAAGAAAAGTACATCTGGACTCACTGTTTCGCTCTGTAGGTAGCTGATCACCCCACCTGCATGTAAACCTTGGTTCGAAAGATCTAAGGTACCGGTATAGGTCCCCGCTCCTTTGTATGCAGGAGTTGGCGGCATCTGGGTAGAGAAGCCAAGGGAATAATCAGGCATGACTGTAAGTGGCTGATCAAAGACGGGGAAAATATCTGCGCTGTGGAAGGTGGCATCAAAGAGGATACCGTCTGTGGTTGTATTGTCTAAGGAATCGATCGTGAATGGATCGAGAGCCATGTAGAATCGGCCACGGTCATAGACGCCATCGTGAATGCTTGGATGGTCGTAGTAGACATACGAGTCATTAAGCGCTTCAAAAATGGGGTACTCCGGGAAATATTTTCTTGACGATTTATTGTCTGGTTTATCTATCAATAACTGACCTTGAAGATCTTGTAGTACGGTTTGTACATTCACCAGCGCAGCGCGTTCACCAGGTGGCGGATCAAATTCCTTCACCTTAAAGCGCATTGAATCAATCTGCGGCATGTCAATCTTAAAGGCGTCATAACTAAAGCTATGATTGATGCCCCAATAGCTGAACAGACCGGCATTTATACGGCCGTCAAAGCGGAAGTCCATGTCTTCTTGTACCGTGATTTTCCCACCGCGAGGAAACAGGTTGACTTGCTGGGAATCACTTACTGCAATGCGCGAGATGCCGGCAATGTCCATCTCATAATTGAGCAGAGAAACCTGGGCATTTGAGCCCTGAGGTATACGTGAAACGAATTGGATGACATCGTAATCGCGCTTGCCTTGGTAATTCTGTAAATACTCGAAGAGACGATCCGTTAAAGACACGGTTTGCTTATCGACGTCGAACTCTACAAACCCTTGGATGGCCATCTCAAAGAGGAAGCGTTCTCCCTGCTCTGGAGGCATTCGCATGGCATACGTGAGATCGCGCAGTGGCATATCGTTGTAGCCGAATCCATACGCGGCATCGCGGAGATTGATAAGTGGGTGCGTTTGCTGAAGACCCGCAATCTGTTCCATACGGGTGATGCGAAAATATTGTCTGGATTCAAATACAGCCGCTTGCTCTGAGCCAAGATTCAGGTTTCTAAAATTGAGCGTAGGTGTGCCTTGATTCCAAACGAGCTGATCCACGTTGAAATCCATGCTGTGGTAGGAATCGATGAAGGACGATAGCCCTAAACCGGTTTTGAAGCGGATGATGCGTACTTGGCCCATACGAGGGTCGTACCGCATCTCACAATACGGATGATAAATACTGTCCTCTCCTAGATGTGCCGTGACCTCCACTCGTTTTGAAGAAAGTAGGCTGTCTTTGAACAGAAAGCGACCACTTTTCAGCGTGATGATGGTATCGTTGTTGTAGGTGAACTGCACTCGTGCCATCGCACTGTCGGGCGAGAGACCATAATACTGTGCACCGACCACACCCAAGCCACCACGGAAGTGTACTTCTGGGTAAATGTTCTCAAGTAAGAAGGTATTCTTGTAACTGGTAAACTGCGGGTACTGCGCGTTTTTGGCAGCACGACCACTTAAGCGCTCCTCAAATTGCCCAAGAATTGGAGTATCGTATAAATCGGGTGCATGTAGTGTGGCACTATCGGCGAAAAAGTTAGGCTTACTCACGTCCAAGGACCACGAGCCTAGTTCTCCATATAACTCATCTTCCGGCTTACCTACTCTTCCCCAGAACACAGTACCGCCTTGTGCTTCGAGGCGTCCCTTGGCTGGAAAGAACCGAGCGGAAGTCATCATCACAATGGTACTGTCCTCGCGGTACACCCCGATAATGTCTCCCTCGGCGATAGAGAAAACCGGCTGATTTTCTTCAAAACTAAGGGTCCAAAAACTGTAGGGAGCCTTCCAAACTAGACCATTGTTTTCGCCAAAAAAGTGACGCACCTCATTCAAATAGAATTGGTGAAAGTAATCTTTGATTTTCGATGACGGATTGCCGCGGGTATAGCCTTTAAAATGAGCGGTTAATGCGGCTACGGTTCCATATTCCTCATTTTCACTCACATACTGCATCAAACGGAGCAGCTCTTCCCAGTTTTCCGGTGAGTTTATCCGCTTGCGGATAAGATTATTGGCCAATTCAATCCAGTCCTTCTCCACCTCAGCATCAATCGCATATTGCACCGCTGGAAGCAACGAGTCTTGGAACAGTGCACGTTGCTCTTTATTGAGTTTGACTAATTCCGGAAATTCCGAAGTGAAATTGTCCAAAGAAGAGAATCGGGTCACCTTTTGCCCAAACAGAGGCATGCTCAGTACAAGTGCAAATAATAGCAGCCCGATTCTTTTCATATTACTTGGTCATTTTAATACTTCTCCATTGTTCTCGAGCCTTCACTCCTTCATAACGCAATCCAGCGGCCTCAGCTGCCGAGCGTAAAGCAGGAATGTTCTCCTCGTAAAAACCACTAAAGAAAATAGTACCACCTGAAGATAACGCATCTACGTAATGCTTCATATCGGCGAGAAGTACATTTAAGTTAATGTTTGCACAAATCACCTCATAAGTCTCCTCTAAGGCACTTGCACCACCAACTACAGCTGACATCTTTATACCGTTGCGTTCTGCATTTTCAAGTGTATTCTCAATACACCATGTATCGATATCAATCCCGTGAATGTGAGTCGCACCGCGCATTCCCGCTAGAATACCTAATATACCAGTACCACAGCCCATGTCTAGCACACGAAGTCCTTCAGTAGGAGTTTCGAGCAACCATTGAATCATCATGTGCGTAGTTTGATGGTGGCCCGTCCCAAAAGACATCTTTGGCTCGATCAACATCGGGTATTCAAAACCCTCACGTTCCTGGTGGAAAGGTGCACGGATATACACGCGACCATCTACTTCAATCGGGTCGAAGTTTTTCTCCCATTCTTCATTCCAGTTCACTTGCTCTATATCGCGAAGGGTAAAAGAACACTCGACTCCTTCCCAACTAAGCGCATCATTGACCTGCTCTTGTGAGAATTGATCTTTTTGAATGTAGGCTGCGAAACCCAATTCTGTCTCAGAGAAACTTTCAAAGCCAATCGCACCAAGCTGTGCAATAAATATATCGCGGAACGGTTCTAGAGGCGTCACCGTTGCGGCCACCTCTACATATACGGGAACTTGGTTCGACATTACGCCTTAGTTCTTGCTTCGATGATCGCAGTGAAATCGTCTGCGCTTAATGAAGCACCACCGATCAAACCACCGTCAATATCTTTTTTCGCAAATAGATCTGCTGCGTTTCCTGGCTTACACGAGCCTCCGTATAAGATGGTAACGTTCTCTGCAGTTTCGCTGTCAAAACGCTCTGCCAACCAGCTGCGAATTCCAGCATGAACATCTTGAGCTTGTTCTGGCGAAGCAACTTCACCTGTTCCAATCGCCCAAACAGGTTCATACGCTAGGATGATGTTGTCCATATCTTCTGCAATGAAACCTTCAAGACCTTCTGCACATTGCTTCAGGATTACATCCATGAATTGGCCACTTTTACGCTCTTCCAAAGTCTCACCAATACAGTAAATCGCTGCCAATTCGTTATTCAACGCCTGACCAATTTTTACCTTACAATCTGCATTGGTCTCGCCAAAGTACTGACGACGCTCGCTATGACCGATAATCACCGCGTCCAAATCTAAAGACGCAAGCATCGGCGCACTGATCTCACCGGTAAAAGCTCCGCTTTCTTCTTGGTGACAATTCTGTGCAGCAACTGCAATAAATTCATTTTCAACTAGCGATTCTACAACATCATTTAAGAACAATGCAGGTGGTGCGATAATCACGCCCGTTTCACCTACTACTTCTTCAGTAAGGCTTGCTTTCAAACCTTCAACGAGCTCCATTGCTTCGTTGTGAGTTGTGTTCATCTTCCAGTTTCCTGCTACAATTCTTCTTCTCATGATACTATCTAATTAACTGTCTATTCTAAAAAAATTCTGCGCGTACTCGCGGGTCTAAAATCGCATATATCACATCGACCAAAGTCGTTAAGATTACGAATACAAATGCAATGACTAGGACACAGCCCATAGTGACTGGCAAATCTCGTGTATTTAGCGCTTCCACCAATAATTTTCCCATACCATTCCACCCGAAAATGATCTCGACGAAAACAGCACCTGCAAGTAATGATGCAAACCAACCACTGATCGTTGTAATTATGGGGTTCGATATCACAGGAAGTATATGACGCCACAAGACTTTCCATTCGGGAAGACCCTTTGCGCGTGCGGTCCGGACAAAGTCTAATTGGCTTGTTTCTAAAATTGATTTACGGGTCAACTGAACCACAACCCCGATGGGACGAATCCCCAAGGTAAACGCCGGTAAAATCAAATTCTTCATGGAGATGTAGCGCGCTCCAGTATAGTCATCCACCTCAAAAAGCGACCCGGTAAGGTGTAAACCCGTCCATGGCCCTAGTAAAAAGGCAAATATCCAAGCAAATAATACTGCAGTAAAGAAGGAAGGTAAACTCATTCCTATCGAGCTAAACGCGAGCAAGCCTCGATCTAAAAGTGTCCCCTCGCGATACGCTCCTATCGCCCCAAGGAGCATGCCGACGACCACTGCAAATCCTATCGCTACGATCGCCAGCAGCGCCGTATTTGGGAAGGTAGCACCTATGAGTCCTGTAACCTTCTGTCCTTGTCGCTGGTAACTTTCACCAAAATCTGGTGCCTTAACCACAGGTCCCTGGTCCCAATCTAAAGGGGAAATTCGTTTCAGATAGCGTCCGTACTGCACCAGTAGTGGTTGGTCCAAACCATATTTCGCTTTTACGGCCGCCAATGCCGCCGGATCATCCCTTTTACCCATCATCATTTGTGCAGAATCACCAGGAACTACCGTAAACAGGAAAAAAACCAACGTAGCCACACCCCAAAGCGTCACCAACGATAATCCTAATTTTTCAGCAGCGAATCGAATCAATGTGGGCTATCGTTATAGTGGTATTTCTGATCTACAACACCTTTGCGCAAAACCACCCACCCCGGATTAGAGCGCACCATGGTTTTCAAGGTAGTTTCATCTGTGAACGCAAAAGGAACTTCTGGCGAAAGACCAACTGCATGCAAGTCTTCTGGCATCGAAGCTGAAAGCGCCACCACAGGAATACCTTCATCCAATAATTTTTGGGCAGTCGGCTGAATATTCTTCCAACCTTCTTCATGCGTCTTCGCTCTATTGTAAGCGACTAATAACCACACCTCGTCTAAATTAAGAATGCTGTCTGTCCAATCACCGTAATCGCTCATAATACTAAAATCGTGAACCGGCGGTTCATACCCTTCTTTGATCATGATCGTTTTGGACAATTCACTGAGCATCGTCCACTCTTTCTTTTCCCACCATTTTTCATCAATA
>CBFHKC010000005.1:9900-13591 GCA_965656315.1 uncultured Schleiferiaceae bacterium
ACTAAATAACAATGACACGCCTACCAAAGCCATGGATATTTTCTCAGGAATGCGGTCAAAAATTTTCGACTCGCCCCACCATAGAAGTAGTATGAGGATGGAAAGAATAACGTCCTTGTAAAAACTCTCCCATGGAGTTAGGGGAATGGCATCTCCGAAACAACCACAATCGGTTACTTGGTTAAAGTACGCGCTCCAGAACGTGAGGAACGTAAAAAAGCCAATCATTGCAGAGAGTAAAATCAATACAAGTCTCTTCCACAAACCCAGCAGTAAAGCCACGCCCAACAATACCTCGGCTGCAACTAACAATATAGCTATAGGTAAAGCAAAAGGTTCGAAAAATGGCAAATTCAGGACCTCCTCACTAAAGTATTCTTCAAGCTTAAAGCTGAATCCAACCGGGTCATTCATCTTGACTAGCCCACTAAAAATGAACAACCCACCTACGATGAGTTGTGAACATCTTGAAAGTATCGTCTTAAGCATAAGCGGTTTGTTTTATGCGGTTGCTTTTTCCATGAATTTAATCAAGGCGAAAACACTGTAGTTAATCATGTCTAAATAATTGGCCTCTAAACCTTCACTAACGAGCGTCTTGCCCGCGTTGTCCTCAATTTGTTTTACTCTGAGGAGCTTCTGTAAAATCAAATCGGTAAAAGAAGAAATGCGCATATCACGCCAAGCCTCGCCGTAGTCGTGATTTTTACGTAGCATCAGTTCCTTCGCCTCATTTGCTTTTTCAAGATATGCGGCACTCGCCTGCTTCCAATCCAGATCAGGCTGATCTACCACTCCACGCTCGAGCTGGATGAGTGCCATAATACTGTAGTTTAAAATCCCGATGAATTCTCCCTCTAGAGGATCATCAACCATCTGTTCACCCTTTTCCTCAATGCTACGCAAGCGCTGCGCTTTGATAAATATTTGATCCGTAAGCGATGGTAAACGCAAGATGCGCCATGCCGTTCCGTAATCTTTTCCTTTTTTCTCAAACAGACCGTGGCATTTTGAAAGCACGGCGTCGAATTGGTCAGCTGTATTCATTTGTTAGCTTTGCTAGTTCAACGAAGATACAAATAACAATGCCTGAGTTTTTGCTGAAGATTGAAGGAGACATTCACACATTATCCACACCTTGGGTTATGGGAATTCTCAATATTACCCCAGACTCTTTTTATGCCAAAAGCCGGCTGGATGCCCCTACGGAAGCTGCAAACAAAGCTGCACAGATGCTCCAAGACGGTGCACGCATTATCGATGTAGGTGCGTATTCCTCTAGACCTGGTGCAGCCCCTGTATCTGCTCAGGAAGAATGGAACAGACTTCAAGACATACTTCCCGCCGTATCTGAACAAGTGCAAAGAGTGCCTGGAGCGTTCATTTCTGTAGACACCTTCCGTGCGGAAGTGGCTCAAAAGGCGCTAAGTGCCGGTGCGCATATCATTAACGATATCAGCGGAGGAAATCTAGACCCTGAGATCTATACTGTCGCCGCTTCCTTTCAAGCGCCTTATATCATGATGCACATGCAAGGAGACCCGTCAACCATGCAAAACAACCCTACCTACACTCATGTGACCCAAGACATTGTCAAATTCTTTAGCGAAAAACTGCCAATACTTCATGACATGGGAGTACATGATACGATTGTAGATGTTGGTTTTGGATTTGGAAAAACTCTTGACCACAACTACCAACTTCTTCGAGAGCTCAATGCCTTTCAACTCTTGGGTCGCCCTGTTCTGTCTGGCGTCTCAAGAAAGAGCATGATTTACAAAGCACTAGGCACTTCTGCAGATGAAGCGTTGAATGGAACTACCGCATTGCACATGGCTGCGCTCATGGGTGGCTCTCAGATATTAAGAGTACATGACGTAAAAGAAGCTGTAGAAACCATTACCTTGTTCGAACACTTATATCCGCAAGGAATCACACACGTATTGCCAGCATGGGAGCGTTAGATTTTGGCCTAAAAGACGCCATCGACATATTAGCTGCAGCGTTCTTGTTGTATCAGATTTATCGTCTGCTGAAGGGAACTGCCGCCATTCGAATTCTACTTGGAATGGTCGCGATCTACCTGTTGTACTCGCTTGTCCAATTACTAGAAATGCGGCTCCTCTCGGAGATTTTAGGCTCATTCATGGGCGCCGGGCTCATCATTTTAGTGATTGTTTTCCAGCAAGAAATTAGAAAGTTCCTATTGGTCATCGGCTCCGCAACCTTCTCTCGAAGACAAGGCATTCGCAATCTCCTAAAAATCGGAGCTACTGCGCCGACCGACACTTTGTACGTGGACGTGATTTGTCAAGCAGTCACTACCCTTGCTGCAGAAAAAACGGGAGTACTGATCGTTATAGAACGCAGGGATCCGTTGGGGAGCTTTGCAGGCACTGGGCATGCGCTTGGCGCCAAGCTAAGTCGTATCATGCTAGAGTCCATTTTCTTCAAAAACGCACCACTGCATGATGGAGCCACGATTATTGCTCAAAATGAGATTATTGCCGCGGGTGCAGTGCTTCCATTAAGTGAAAGTACAGACCTACCCTCTAAGTTTGGACTGCGACACCGCGCCGCTGCGGGTATTTCTGAACGTACAGATGCCCTAGCCCTTACAGCAAGTGAAGAAAACGGTGACCTGCACATATTTCATGATGGAGCCTTCGAAAAAGTCTCCATTGAGGATGTGAAGTCTAGAATTTTAGGGTTAATGGAGGCGTAATAATTGGCTGTAGTCAATGATTTGAGCCTGTATTTGAGCGAAGCTTATACTGATCACCTCACACCAATGCACAGGTAAAACATCTGCAAAAATCATCAGCGGTACGCTCAACCAAATGCTCAGGGTATACAGCGGTACAATCAATAAATTTCCAAATAAAAAATAAGGACTCGCACCAGAAAAATGGTGTTGTACAATAGGCAATGTCGCGGCCCACGCAGCGAGGGAAATGTGAACGGGCAGCAGGAGTTTTTGGAGTCGTGAAGCTTTTTGGGAAGGGGGTGAAAAATCGATGGTGAATTGATCCAAGGATGTGCCCTTCAAGGCAAACAATATGGCGAAAACGGCCGTATAACTCAGTTGGAAACTCAACGAACATGGCGCTGTAGGATCGATGACACAATGTGCAGTGGCCACGAACATTGGCCAATGCAAAGAGGGGATATTCAACTGCGATATACTTGCCCAGCGTGCTAGTACATAGGACCATACGGCCCGAAACACACTATGAGAACCGCCCACTGTGACGGCATAGATCAATAGAAACAACGAGACCTTTAGATGCATCATCCGCGCAAAGAAGGACGATCGACCTAATGCGGTAATGGGCTTGAGCAGGAGTACCCAAAATCCGATATGAAAACCGCTCACCGCCAACATATGCGACATGCCATACACCCTAAAAGCGGCAGTGACCTCCTCATCAAGCAATGACTTATCTCCTAAGAGCACTGCGCTTAGAAATGCTCGATATTCACCAAAGGCCACTGCGGTTATGCGTTGGGAAAGTGCTTCATGGAGCACAGAACCTGCGTGGCGCCACCTTGCACCTACAGCTATCGGATAGTACTGACGCCAGATGATGTATTCTGGTAGAACGAACACGAAAGCCAAGCTGAATAGAAGCAATAGTATATCGTCATACGCGTTGCGCCATCTCGGCTGGAAACCGACCAAGGCAAGAAC